>JAQUZL010000009.1 GCA_028691385.1 Oscillospiraceae bacterium | reverse complement strand
GAACCCTAAAACAGGGCTCTACACAAAGCGTGATACCGAAACCGGGAAGTTTATGGATGTAAAAACGACCGGCGGCAAGTTCAAAGGCGTCACCAAAGAAAAGCAAGACTAAGCGCAGGAAGCGAGGCGGGTTTTTACACCGCCCCGCTGTTCCTGCTTTTATATAGCGCCGTGAAAGGAGGCACTTATGTACGAAAAAGCAATTGAAGAAATCCGGGCAAAGAAGCCCAGAATGGCGATCTGTTATGACTTTGATAAAACACTTTCACCTGATGATATGCAGGCTTTTACGCTGATTCCCTCGTTCGGAATTGATAAGGATGAGTTCTGGAAGGACTCCAACAAACGGGCAACAGACAATTTGATGGATAACAATTTAGCATGGATGTATGAATTGATTCGATATTCAAAATTTAAGGGGAAATCGCTGCGCCGCGAATACTTCCGAGAAGCAGGGACGCACGTGCCTCTTTATAAAGGGGTAGACACATGGTTCGACCGCATGAACAAATATGCGGACAGCAAAGGAATTGTGTTGGAGCATTATATTATTTCGTCCGGGTTGAAGGAAATCATTGAGGGCAGTAAAATAGCCTCTAAGTTTAAGAGAATTTATGCCTCCTCCTATATGTATGATCCTGATGGCATAGCAGTCTGGGCCACGCAGGCAATTAACTACACGAATAAAACGCAATACATCTTTAGAATTGCCAAGGGTATTTTTGAAGAGTATGACGAGCGTGTAAATGACAGTATGTCGGAAAATCAGCTATATGTTCCTTATGAAAACATCGTCTATGTTGGCGATAGCGCCACCGATATTCCCTGTATGCGCTTGGTGAAAAGTAAGGGTGGATACGCAATTGGTGTATTTGATCCGCAAAAAGACAACCGTAAAAAAGTCTATCAGCTCTTTAATGACGGGCGGATCAACTTTTATGCCCCAGCAGATTATTCTGCTCGGAGCAGTATGGCTCAATATGTGAAGCAGATCATTGATGAAATTTCGGCTCGAGAGGCAATTAAGACGGAGCAAGCGGTGATGAACATACCTGCAAGCGCATACAAAATGTTTGCTGATACACAGAAAATGATGGAATTAGTTCCCGATAAATTGCCTACTCGTGAAAAGAAAAAGCTGGATGAAGGTCTTGAGGAGCTCAAAGGCTTGATTGAAGGCAATATTGACTAAGGTTGTGAGAAATATGGATCAAATACTTCGACCAGATTTATATCTTGAAAAGAACGCCAGCCAGCAGCCGGCCATTGATTTACTGCGCGCTATGGGCTATACCTACATATCTCCGGAGGACTGCGCCATGCAGCGCGGTAGCGGGTACCATGTGCTGCTCCGAGACATTCTGCGCGGCCAGCTGCGTCGACTGAACCGCTACACCTACGCCGGAGCGGAAAATGAATTCTCCGCCGCCAATATTGAGCGCGCTATGGAGGATCTGGACGAGCCTCTGACGGATGGACTCGTTCGTACCAGCGAAAAAATTTACGATGCACTGCTGCTGGGTAAAAGCTATCCCGAAACCGTGGGCGACGGGAAAATGCTCAGTTTTAACCTTAGGTACATTGACTGGGAGCATCCCGAAAACAACCTCTTCCATGTGACGGGGGAATACGCCGTTGAAAGTCAGGACAAGCAGCATAACGCTCGCCCTGATATTGTGCTGTTTATCAATGGCATTCCTTTTGCTGTGATCGAATGCAAAGCTCCACAGATTTCCGTCGATCAGGCGGTGGAACAGACCGCGCGCAATCAGCAGGCGGATTATATCCCTCAGCTCTTCAAGTACGCTCAGATCGTTATGGCCACCAACAAGAATGCTGTCAAATACGCCACAGCCGGAACACCGAAAAAGTTCTGGAATGTTTGGAAAGAGCAAAATGAAGCATTTATGAGCCGCCAGCTTGTGTGGCTGCTTGATGACCGCATGCCCACCGAACAAGATAAAAACATTATTTCACTGTTCAGCAAAGAACGTGTCATGGAGCTTATGCGGTATTTCATTCTCTACGATGCCAATGTCAAGAAAATCTGCCGTTATCAGCAGTATTTTGCAATTAAGGAGATTGTTAAAACCATCGGCGAAACCGACGGGCGCGGCAATCGCCAGAGCGGTGTTATCTGGCATACGCAAGGCAGCGGTAAGAGTCTGACCATGGTCATGCTAGCAAAGTATATCCTCATGGAGCTGACAGACTGCCATCCCCGTGTTGTGATTGTAACGGACCGCAAGGAACTGGATGGGCAAATTGCAGCTACCTTTGCGCACACACGGTTGAACCCTGCCCGTGCAACCAGTGGCCGGCATCTTGTTGAGCTTGTAAGCAGCGGCAAAGTGGACGTGATTACGAGTATCATTAACAAGTTCAATACTGCTGAACGCATGGCGACTAAAAATGAGTCCAGAGACGTCTTTATTCTGGTGGACGAGAGCCACCGTTCAAATTACGGCCTGATGGCGACAAAGATGCGCAGCGTATTCCCAAACGCCTGTTATATCGGCTTTACCGGAACGCCTTTGATGAAGAAAGAAAAGAACACCATGTCCAAGTTTGGCAAGCTGATCCATAAGTACACAATAAAAGACGGCGTGGACGATGGCGCTATTGTGCCTCTAATTTATGAGGGACGCTTTGTGGATCAGAATGTTGACAAGGAAAACATCGACCTTTGGTTTGAGCAGACCACCAGGCGGCTGACGGATGCACAGAAGGAAGATTTAGCAAAAAAATGGAGCAGCATCCGCCGCCTGACATCCACCGATGCGCGAATTAAGCGTATTGCCCTTGATATTAACACTCATTTCATTGAGGGTTATAAAAATACCGGATTCAAAGCTATGCTTGCTACGAACTATAAAAGAGATGCGGTTCGCTATCTGGAATGCTTTGAGCAGTTTGGTGATCTCACTAGTGCCGTGGTTATCTCTCCACCGGATATGCGAGAGAGTGTGGGTGATGCGGACGAAGGAACCGACGATAAGGTTGTGGCGTACTGGAACAAAATGATGCGGCAGTACGGCGATGCAGACCGTTATGAAGAGGCTATGAAAAACAAGTTCTGCGACGGTGAAATTGACATTCTCATTGTATGCAGCAAGCTCCTCACAGGCTTTGATGCGCCCATTTGCCAAGTGCTATACATCGACAAAGAACTGAAAGAGCATGGCCTTTTGCAGGCCATCGCCCGTACCAATCGGCTTCGTGAAGGCAAGGACTACGGCCTGATCGTTGATTATCGTGGACTGATTGAAAAGCTGGATACCGCAATGGATATGTACAGTGGCGCTGGCCTTGAAAACTTCGACAGCGGAGATTTGAAGGGCGTGGTTGTGGATGTTATGTCATCGATTGGAAACTTGCGCGATTCGTATACCCGACTAGTTGAGCTGTTTGCCGTTGTTCGCAATAAGGTGGACGCAGAAGAAGTGGAAGTTTTTCTTGCGGATGACAAGATCCGTGAAGACTTCTATAATCTCCTGTGCGCATTCGGAAAGGCTCTCAATTTGGTGCTGAATTCTGAGCAAGCATATGCCGCCGTTCCAAAGGATGAACTGAAAAAATATCAGGATACATTCATCTTCTTTGCAAAAGTGCGCCGCAGCGTGAAGATCCGCTATTGTGATGCCATAGACAATAGTGAGTACGAACCTCTGATGCAAAACCTTTTGGATACCCATTTATCTGTAGCCGGTGTACGCCAGATCACCAGCCCAATCAACATTCTGAATAAAGATGAATTTGAAAAGGAGCTGGACGAGCTTGGATCAATTCGTGCGAAAGCCGATGCAATCACAAGCCGCATGACAAAGAGCATTAGCGAAAAGTATGATGAAAATCCCGCCTACTATGACAGCTTTTCCAAGAGAATAAAGGATGTATTGGATCAGTATAAAGAACAAGTGATTACAGAGGCAGAGTATCTGGCCAAGATGCGTACCATTATGGAAGATTATCGCGCCGGACGCAGTTCTATAAGTTACCCGGAATCCATTAAGAGTAATGTTCATGCGCAGGCATTTTACGGTGTGCTTTCTGCCATTCTCGATGATAATAAGTCTGCAAATGTTGAGCCGGATTTCGTCGCGGAAATAGCTAAGGAAATTATGAAGATCATTGCAAAGCATAGTCAGGTGGACTGGACAAATAACAAGACCATTCATGATCGTATATCACAAGACATTGACGACCTGTTTTATGAGTACGAGAAAACGCGCGGACTGAAGCTCTCATTTGATGTGGTCGACAAGATTATAGAGAACGTTAAAACAGTTGCTCTGCGGAGGTTTTGACCATGATATCAAGTCCAGCCACGCGCGCGGTGGTATTTAATGAGCAGAAAATCATATATCAATTAGAGCAAAAACAAGTTAAAAACCTAAACCTTCGCATCCGCAAAGACGGCACCGTTTATGTATCGGCAAACGATCTTGTTCCAGTTAGCAAAGTGGACGAATTTGTGGTCAGCAAGGGAGCCTATATTCTATCAGCTTTGCAACGATTTCAGGAACTGGCTCAATATCGTCCACAAGCAAAACAGTATATCAGCGGAGAGACTTTCTATGTTGTCGGAAGAGGATTGAGACTCAAGGTTTCAGAAGCATCCAAAGAGGGTATCTGTACGGACGGAGCGTATATCTTTCTAAATGTTAAAGATGCCTCGGACACCGCTCACAAAGAGCGCATTATGACAAAATATCTCGATCAGCAGTGCAAAGAACAATTCGGAGAAATCATGGCAGAAATCTATCCAACATTTCAGAAGTACGGGGTAGGGCAACCTGTGTTGCGTATTCGCAACATGGACACACGCTGGGGTTCCTGTCTTGCCAAGAAAGGGATTGTGACGCTGAACAAACGATTGTTGGAGGCACCACGAAATTGCATTGAATATGTGGTAATGCACGAGTTTTGCCATTTTATACATTCAAACCATTCTTCCAAGTTTTACAGTTTTCTCACTATGCTTATGCCTGATTGGAAGCAACGAAAAGAAACTTTGGACAAAAGTGCGGCATATTGGCTGTGAAATAATTATTTATACTAAAATATAAATAATGCAGATGATTCAAGTTCGGATATAAAGATAGAATACGAGGAATACCATGCGAATTTTAATTGACGCCGATGGCTGCCCGGAGGTGGACATCGCAACCCGAATCGCCCGGGAGCATCAGTTGGAGTGTTTGCTGCTGTGCGATACCTCCCATGTGTTTGAAAAGGCGGGCGCGCAGACGCTGACCTTCTCAAAGGGCGCGGACAGCGTGGATTTTGCGCTGGTCAATCTTCTGCGCCCCGGCGATCTGGTTATTACGCAGGATTACGGACTTGCTGCCATGTGCCTTGCGCGCAAGGCGCGGGTGCTGCATCAGGACGGCATGGAGTACACCGCCGATAACATTGACGCCCTCCTTTTGGCGCGGCATACGGCTAAGAAAATCTGCAATTCCGGTGGGCGGCTCAAGGGATACGCCAAGCGAACCCATGCGCAGGACGAGGCCTTTGAATCGGCGCTGCAGCAGCTTTTGGAGGAAGCGGAAAGGGACAACCAATGACGAACGTTGCAATCCTATCCGACACCCACGGCCTGCTGCGCCCGGAGGTCAAGGCGGAGCTGACTGCGGCTGACTGCATCATCCATGCCGGCGATATCAATACGCCAGAGATTGTGGAAACCATCCGCTCCTACGGGGACGCTTATATTGTGCGCGGTAATAACGACAAGGACTGGGCGGAAGGACTGCCCCAAAGCCTGACTGTTACCATTGACGGTGTGCGCTTTTTCATTGTCCACAACAAGAAGGATGTGCCCAAGGACTTGTCCGGCGTGGATGTGGTAGTTTACGGACATTCCCACAAATACGCCGCCGAGGTCATCGACGGCGTGCTGTGGCTCAATCCCGGCAGCTGCGGAAAACGCCGTTTTGATCTGGTAATCACCATGTGCCGAGCCTTTGCGGATGAAGGACGCGTGGCTTATGAAAAAGTCCTGATCCCCCACGAAACCACCGTGAAAGGAACTTAACCCATGCAGCTTGGTTTGACCATTCCACTCCAGCGGTATTTAAAACTGAAAAACCTGCCCTACGGCGAACCGTTGGACAGGCAATATTGCTGGGATTTGCATGTCATCACGCTGCAAGGACGGCCATCCCTGTTGGCGGTGCACTGCGCCACGCGCTATACCGTCACGCTGTTTGACGTGACCATATTTCAGTGGGGCGCGTTGCAGGATACTTTCCTTCAAGGTCTGCGCCAGAGCTTCACTGCTGTGAGCATTTCCACGGAGACAACGGAACGGTACCTCTTGCGCGCCGGGAAAACGGAACTGACAAAGACCCACGGACGGCGGGAAGTGGCATTCCTGAACCGAGCGTGGGACGATGTAGCGGCGCTGGATTACACGCTGGATGCCGCCGCCCAAGCCCAGCCGCTGCTGGACTGTGCCGTCAATCAAAAGCTCAGTCGTTGCGCCGGAACTGACGGACTGGGGCAAGCGGAACAGCGACTGATCCGCAGTCTTGAGAGGACAAGCCAATGAGAATCATCATTTCCCCTGCGAAAAAAATGAATGTGGATACGGACAGCTTTGCGGTGCAGAATTTGCCCCAGTTCCTGCCGGAAACGGAGAGACTTTGTGCTACCATGCAAACCATGTCCGACAAGGAATTGCAGTCCCTTTGGAAGTGCAATGATGCCCTTGCCAAACTGAATGTGGAACGGCTGCGGACGATGAACTTACATAACCGCTTGACGCCTGCCATTCTGGCTTATGAGGGCATCCAGTACCGCTACATGGCACCCGGTGTGTTTGAGGATGGACACCTTGACTATGCGCAGGAGCACCTGCGGATGTTATCCGGGTTCTATGGTCTCTTACGCCCCTTTGACGGCGTGACACCCTATCGGTTGGAGATGCAGGCGAAGCTGTCTGTGGACGGCTGCAAGGATCTGTATGCGTTCTGGGGTGGGAAATTGGCAAAACAGCTGGCCACGGAGACGAATTTTGTCCTAAATCTTGCTTCCAAGGAGTACAGCCGCGCCGTGGAGCCCCACCTGCCGCCTGCGGTGCAGTTTCTCACCTGCACCTTTGGGGAGCGCAAGGACGGCAAAATTATTGAGAAGGGCACCATGTGCAAGATGGCGCGGGGACAGATGGTGCGGTGGCTGGCGGAACACGCAGTGACTGTACCGGAAGAAATCAAGAAGTTTGACGAATTGGGATACCGCTTTTCCGAAACGGATTCCACGGATCGTCAGTATAGTTTCATCAAGGAGGATGCTTGAGATGTTAGAAGTCGGAACAAAAGCGCCGGATTTTACGCTGCCTGACAAGGACGGCAATGCCATTTCTCTCGCGGATTTTGCAGGCAAGAAAGTGGTGCTGTATTTCTATCCAAAGGACAATACGCCCGGCTGCACCCGGCAGGCCTGTGCCTTTGCGGGCACATATGCGGGCTTTCAAGCGCTGGATGCGGTGGTCATTGGTATCAGCAAGGATTCGGTGGCGTCCCATCAGAAGTTCGCAGAGAAGAATGGACTGCCCTTTCTCCTGCTATCCGACCCGGAGCATACTGTCATAGAAGCTTACGGCGTGTGGCAGGAAAAGAAGCTCTATGGCAAGGTGAGCATGGGGGTAGTGCGTTCCACCTATATCATCGATGAGAACGGCATGATTGAAAAGGCAATGCCCAAGGTGAAACCCGACACCAACGCCGGAGAAATTCTGGAATATTTGCGGGAAAAAATGTGAGGCAGACGGATGATTGTTTGTTTTTCCGGCACCGGCAATAGCCGATACTGTGCCCAGCTGCTGGCGGCACAGCTGGGGGAGGAACTGATCGACGCATTCCATTTCATCCGGGATGGGATCCGTGCGGAGCTATGCTCCGCGCGTCCGTGGATTTTCGTTTCACCCACCTACGGCTGGCAGATTCCCCGCATTTTTGCGGATTTTCTGCGCAGCAGCTGCTTCACCGGCAGCCGAAGCGCCTATTTTGTTATGACTTGCGGCAGTGAGATCGGCAATGCAGGTAGCGCACTTCAGACGCTCTGCGCGGAAAAAGGCTTTACCTACCAGGGCGTTTTGGAGGTCATCATGCCGGAAAACTATATCGCCATGTTTCCTGTTCCGGATGAGTCAGAGTCTGCACAAATCATTGCAGCGGCCCGACCATTTCTGGAGGCTGGCGCTGACTGCATCGGGCAGGAAACGCCGTTTCCCGCCCGCAAAAAAAGCGCGGTGGACAAGCTGAAAACCGGCGTGGTAAACTCGCTGTTTTACGCACTCTGCGTGAAGGCGAAGGCCTTTTATGCCACCGACACCTGCGTTGGCTGCGGCAAATGCGAAACCGTCTGCCCACTGAACAACATTCACTTGAAAGTTGGAAAGCCAATCTGGGGTGATCGCTGCACCCACTGCATGGCCTGCATCTGCGGTTGCCCGGCAGAGGCCATCGAGTACGGCAAGCACAGCCACGGTAAGCCCCGCTATCAATGCAGGGAGTACAATGGATCATAGGAGAACGGAGTGAGGGTTTAGCAATTAGACGCAACTAATAAGCTGAAAGTGACTTGTCCACAGAACGATTTTACAATAAAGCACGGAGATGGCGATGAGGTAAGTATGAAGTTGAAATCAATAAAGGCCTTACGAAACAGGACTCGACTTTCACGGGCAGTCAAGTGAATTATACAGGAAATTGTTGCAGGGCTTGCCATATCCGGTTTTCGCAACTCCTGCCGCATGGCGAAGGAGCGCTTGCGGGGCAACGCTCTCCAGCAAGACCATCCGCAACGCTGTTAACGTCGCGCTGCAGCAGGGACTGGCAAACTGAGATACATAGGAAAATCGCCTGACCAGATTGGTCAGGCGATTTGTGGTTACTCTGTTGTTACCTATTCACGTAGATGGCGGTCAACGATGTTTGGGTTGGCATGGAACCACCCTAAAACAAGCTAATTTGTGCCTCGGCCTGCTTGTCCTCGAACTTTGTCAGATACGCAAAGGCTTCGTCCGGGTCGCAGATCACGCCGTGGGCGCGGCACTCGTCATGGAAAATCTTCATCAGCTTGACCGAATTGGGGCTGGCGCACGGATAGCTGCCCCCAAAGGCGCGGATGTACCGCTCCTTCATGCCGGGAAAATGTTCGTCCAGCTTTTGATAGAAATACTGCCGGTCACCATCCCGTAGGGTCACGCCCATGCCAAAATTCACAATGACCTCCACGCCTGCATCGAAGCAGTAGCCCAACAAACCTCTTAGATTCTCCTCCGTGTCATTGAGAAAGGGCAAAATTGGGCATAGCCACACACCTGTGTGAATGCCCGCTTCGTGCATGGTGCGCAGCATTTCAAACCGCTGTTTTGTAGTGACCACATGAGGTTCTAAGATGCGGCACAAGTCCTCGTCAAAGGTGGTTAGGGTCGTGCAGACCACTGCTTTTGTCTTTTCATTGATATTTTTCAGCAAATCAAGATCCCGCAGCGCCAAATCAGATTTAGTCAGTAGCGACACGCCAAAGCTGTAGCGGTCGATCAGCTCCAGACAGCGGCGCATGAGCTGTTCGCTCTTTTCAATGGGCAGGTACGGGTCGCACATGGAGCCGGTGCCGATCATGCAGCATTTCCGCTTGCGGCGCAGGGCATCCTCCAGCAGCTCGGGTGCGTTGATTTTCACTTCCACGTCCTCAAAATCATGCTGAATCTGGTAACAGGTGGAGCGGGAATCGCAGTAAATGCACCCGTGGGTGCAGCCGCGATAGAGATTCATGCCGTTGGTGGCGGAGAGGATGGCTTTGGCTTCCTTGTAGTGCATGGTCTATTTCCCTCCGTTCGTTTGATTGCTTCATTATACCACGCGCCGCAGCCTTCGTCTATCGCCTGCGGCGCGGCGAAAAACTCCTGCAATTTAAGCAAGGTTTCCCGCAAATCGGCGGCTTCGTCCCGGTAACCGGCGTTCTGGAGTGCCGCGTGAACGGTGGTTGAATTCTGAGTCAACTGATGGTACTCCGCTGGGGGAAGAGGCTTGGGGCGATAGCCGCTGATGAGCATACGCAGATAGCTGGACTGGCTCAGTCCGTCCTTTTGGCTGTTGCGCTTGAGTAAATCCCAGTCATGCGTCTGATTCAAAAGCCGTAATTCCCCGGCATCCCATGATTTTCTCCTCCTTTCCATTTCGAGAATTTGCCAGTCAATACTTGCATAAGGACAGCAAAAGCCGCCTGAAAATTTTCAGGCGGCTTTTGTCTATTCTTTTCGTATTAATTTGCAAACCACATTGGAAAATGCTTAATAGTTTTCTTTTCTTACTTCAAAATAGCTCTGGCTGTACTTGCAGACGGGGCAGACCTCCGGTGCCTTTTTACCCATGACCAAATGGCCGCAGATCCGGCATTCCCACATGGTCTCTTCGCCTTTTTCAAATACCTGCTGCATCTCCACGTTTTTCAGCAGTGCGCGGTAGCGCGCTTCGTGCGCTCTTTCAATGTCTGCAACACGGCGGAAACGAGCCGCCAGCTCCGGAAAGCCCTCTTCATCGGCATCCTTGGCAAAGCGGGCATACATATCTGTCCACTCATAGTTTTCGCCTTCGGCGGCGGCCAGCAGGTTTGCGGCGGTTTTGCCGATATGCCCCAATTCTTCAAACCAAATGCGGGCGTGCTCCTGCTCATTGCGTGCGGTTTTCAGGAACAGCTCGGACAGCTGATCGTAGCCCTCACGCTGTGCGACGTTGGCAAAGTAAGTATATTTATTGCGAGCCTGGCTTTCTCCGGCAAAGGCTTCCGCAAGGTTTTGTTCCGTTTTTGTGCCCACATAGGGGTTCGCCTTTGGTGCTTTTACTTCCTCCATCTTGACAAACACGCTGGCAGGCTGTTTGCAGCGAGGGCAGGTGAAGCCCTTGGGCAACGCTCCCTCATGAATATAACCACAAACACTGCATTTCCATTTTTCCATTGTTGTTTCCTCCGCTTTTTCATTTGTTTTGAGCATAGATAGGAGTTTTTCTACTGCTGCGCGAGGGAAATCTTCGCTTTTCTGCTCGTCCAAAAGGTTCTCCAACAATACCCGCGCATTTGCGCTTTGGGGCAGCATATAGCCCGATTCGCGAATCAAATCCTCCGCCATAATGCGATTGGACTTTGCCACGGCGGCAGCCAGTTTGCCCGGCAATGCGGCTGCGATGCGTTCCTGCTCGGATTTGCTGCGCATGAGAGAATGCAGCGCAGCTGTTACGGTATCCGTATGCTTTTGCTGAGGCGGCAGCTCTATCGGCACCATGGAAATGGCACCAGAGGGACAGGCGTTTGCACACGCGCCGCAGCCGATACACTTGTTCACATCAATGATACTGTTCTCGGTATCGGCAGCGCCGGTGGGGCAAACATAAAGGCAGAGGCAATCCTTGGTGCACAGACGAATATTTCTTACTGCATATGTTTCAGCCATGATTAAGCCCTCCCTTCGATTTTTTCAAATTTCCAATTAGGCACCTTGCACACCGGGCAAATTGCAGGCGCTGCATCTCCGACAAAGATAAATCCACAGATGGTGCAGACAAAGACCCCGGTGTTTTCCAACATGGCGTCGTCTTCTTTTTCGTAGCGGGTCAGTAAGGAGTTCAAAATCCGTGTCACCTTTTCACTCCACACCAAAGCCCGCATTGCACCGCGATCTTTTGCATCGGCAGATACGGCATTGGCAGAGGGGAAACCGACTTCCAAATCCCGTTCAATCATAGTCAGTAATTTGGTGATTTCTGGTTCCTTTGCGGGTGCCGAAGCGGCTTTGAAATAGGTGGAAAGCTGGATGAACAGTGCTGCTTCCTCGGCCTTATACTGCTTTTCGCAGCCTCTTGCAAGATTAGAGCACAGCGCACTCATCTCCAGCGCCGACAGCTCCTTGAGATCCTCTGCCGAATCCATGATTGCGACCGGCTTTTTTGCCGGAGCGGCAGCACCCTCTTCCTTAAACTCGGACTTCGCCGCCCCGCAGAGCGGACAGACCCAATCCGGCGGGAGCTGCTCCCACGTTGTGCCCGGTGCAATTCCTGCTTCCGGAATACCCTTGGCTTCATCATAGATATAGCCGCAGACGGTGCATACATACTTTTTCATTGTGTCGCCTCCTTTTTATTTGATGCTAACTGTTTGTAAAATGAAATGCTGTGACAGTATCCGATGTTGAGAATAATCCCCAATTATTGATTATCATGATGCGCACCGCAGCCGTGCTCCCCACAGGTGCCGCCGTGATGCTCGCCGTGGTGGCTGCATTCCACGTCGGGATTATAGCTGAGTTTGCTCTGAAGCAGCGCAGCGACTGCTTCGTCTGCATCGCCCGACACGCCGCCAAATAGCTCGATTCCGGCTGCGGCGAGTGCCTGCTGCGCACCGCCGCCGATGCCGCCGCAGATCAAGGCGTCCACATTCTGCTGCCCCAGCATTTCTGCCAGTGCGCCGTGTCCACTGCCATTGGTAGAAACAACCGCTGCCGCAACGACTGCTCCATTTTCAATGTCATAGATTTTGAACTGCTCGGTGTGACCAAAGTGCTGGAATATCTGTCCGTTTTCGTAAGGGACTGCAATTTTTATCATGAATATACCTCCGTTCATTTGATCCTCTGTGAGATGACTGTGCGGACAATGTTTCTTGTGCGGACAGTCACAGCCGCATGGTCCTGCTGTTCCATCGCAAAGCACATAATCGCCGCCTTCGATGCGCAACTCCTTTTCACGTACAAGACACTCTGCCAGTTTTAAACGTGCACTGTTGTAAATGGCTTGTGCCGTTGTTCGCGCCACATTCATCTGCACGGCGCACTGCTCCTGCGTCATGTGTTCCAAATCAATCAAACGGATGCTTTCAAATTCGTCCAACGACATCCGAATGGTCTGACGCTTGGAAGCATCTCCGCCTTGTGGCCCAAAGCGGTCACAGTCCGGCATGGCACAGATGCGGCGTTGTTTGCAAGGCCTTGGCACAGGTATCACCTCTGTAGTTTATGGCATATGCCATTTATAAGCTTAATTGTACAAGATTTCTAAATTAAGTCAATATGGCATTGGTGATTTATGCACAATATTTTGATAGCATCGATAGAAAAATTAAGTTCCTATCATAAATATTTATATTCAAATCGGATTTCCTCGGCGTTCAATATAGAAATCCTGCATTAAAACGACGAGCGGATTGCGTTAGGCGCAGATGCACTCGCTTTATGGGTTCTACGACGTCCGATTTGCAGTCTCCGCTGTAATGATTTCTCTTTCGGCTTATTAAAAACACCCCATTCATTAAAACAAGTAGATCACTTGTCTAACAAATGGGGTGCCATTCAAATTGCCGGACGCTTTGCGGTTACTTCTTCTCTTTTACCGCGATCCAGATCTCGCAGGTGTAATCGGGGTTTTGCACATCCGCCGAAGGGTAGACTTCCAGTTCCACACCATTGCCGTACTCATAGCTGCTGCTCTGGGGGAAGAACTCCGTGCAGATTTTCGTGTAGGTCTCCTTGAACGCGTCGGGCATAGGACCCTTGCAGGTGAACACCGCGTAGGTATAGGCGGGAATCTCCACGAGCTCCAGCGCCTCGCCGTTCAGGGGCGCGCCGTTATACGCTACGCCGATGCCGTAGGGAAAGCCGGAGCCGGACAATTCGTCCGAAAAGCAAATCCCCAGCACGCCGTGCAGCGTGTCAAACTTGCCGTACTTGCAGATGGCGTCCATCGTGCCATCCGCACTGCACTTGGCCCAGAATGCGGAGATGTCCGCCGTGGCGGTGTCACCCTGCGGCTTGTGCACCTGAATCTTCTTGCATACAATTTTGAACGCGTCTTTCTTTTCCATTCTGTAATCCATGGTACTGCCTCCCGATAAAATCAATTTTACGGAGAGCCGGGAGAAGGATTTGACCTTTCCGCCGTGGCGTGCTTGGGTGGGCGTAACGCCGTGGAAGCGGGTAAAGGCGCGGGAAAAGCTCTCGGGGGTATCGTAGCCGTACTGGTATGCGACGTCGATGACCTTGTTGTCGGTCTGCATCAAGTCCTCGGCGGCAAGGGCAAGGCGGCGCATCCGGATGTAGTCGCCCAAGGTGAAGCCGCAGAGCATGGTGAACATCCGCTGAAAATGAAAGCTGGAAGAACACGCTGCCTTCGCTGCCGCTTCGAAATCAACCGCTTCGGTCAGATGCGCCTCTGTATAATCCAGCGCCCGCTGGATTCCCATGATCCAATCCATCTCGCAATCTCCTTCCGTATCATGCAATTCTATCGTGTTTCACTGCGCGATGCATGACTTCCTGTGCGGTGTGCTGTCAGATTCGCTTGCGGCACAGGACGTCCTCCAACAGTGGGGGTACGTTACGTTTGACCTCCATATCTTAAAATGGACGCAGTATTTGATAGCAGGTGGAGCGGGCGTCGCAGTAAATACATTCGTGGGTGCAGTCGCGATGGAGGCTCATCTTGTTCGTGGCAAAAAGAATGGCTTTGGTGTCCTTGCAGCGCATGGGCTGCATCACCCGCTCTGCTATATTTTCCAATCTTATCATGCGCTGCGCTGTTTGTCTATCGCCTGCGGATTCACGCACAGCTGGCCGCTTCGACCCACAAAGGCGCCTCTTTTCAGAGACGCCTTTGTGGGCTTTTCTGCAATGTGTACAAGCATCACAACAAATAGAACGATGAATCATGGATGCCGGACATGCGCTATAAAACGCCGGAGAATGGCATATCTTATCATTGCAAACCTGCGAACGGTTATATTCTGCGCGTTTGACTTGATCGGATCTGTTCGCCAGACCGTGATGACGGCAGCTTGCGATGAACCGATGTCCAAATGGGCGACCGATTAAACAATCAATGAGGCGCAAGTAAGCGACAAAAACATCACTGCTTGTGGCAGATGCCGCCCGTGGGGCAGTGCCCGCAATTCCCGCCGCAGGAGGATTTGCCTTTTTTCTTATCCGTTATCAGCACGGCGATGATACCGGCCACAATCCCGCACAGTATCACGCAGATGATAATCGTGCCGATATTTGCAGCGATCCAAGATAACATTTTGATTGGCTCCTTTCTCGTCGGAACAAACTGCGCTCATTCCGTTTTCAGGTTACCCCTACGTGGCAACCTGAAAACTGCATATCGCTTCGTTGCTCCTCCTCTCAAAATGCGCCGCTTTGCTGGGTTCGCATTTTGTCAGATTACATTAGACCTTAACAGTTGTAGTCAGCTTGGTGGCTTCTTGATAGGGCTTCGCCAGCATGTAAATCATCCCCACGAGGAGCGCCGCCGCAACGATCAGGCCGACCACATTGACATTGCCGGTGACGAGGCCGCCAAATTGGTTGATCATCAGAGCAATGACATAGGCAAAGCCGCACTGATAGCCGATGGCGAACCATGTCCATTTGGAGTTGTTCATCTCGCGCTTGATTGCGCCGATGGCCGCAAAGCAGGGCGCGCACAGAAGGTTAAATACCAGGAAGGAGTAGCCGGTGATGCCGGTGAACACACCCGCCAGCGTTCCGTACACATCGCCAGCACCGCCGTACAGAATGCCCATGGTGCCGACGATATTCTCTTTGGCGACAAGACCTGTAATGGATGCAACTGCGGCCTGCCAAGTGCCCCAACCCAGAGGCTTGAAAATCCATGCGATCGCGCCGCCGATGGCTGCGAGGATGGAGCAGCCAATCTCACTTTCGTCCAGCATCCGGAACGCGCCGTCCACGAAGCCGAAGTAGGTGGTGAACCAGATTACGATGGTGGAGAGCAGAATGATCGTTCCGGCTTTCTTAATGAAGCTCCAGCCGCGCTCCCACATGGAGCGAAGGATGTTCTTGAGGGTCGGCCAGTGGTAGGCAGGCAGCTCCATGACGAAGGGGGCGGGCTCGCCGGCAAACATTTTCGTCTTTTTCAGGATGATACCGGAAATGATAATGGCTGCCATGCCGATGAAGTAGGCGGAGGTGGCCACCCATGCGCTGCCACCAAAGATTGCGCCCGCAATCATGGCGATGAAGGGCACCTTGGCCCCGCAGGGGATAAAGGTGGTGGTCATAATGGTCATGCGGCGGTCGCGCTCGTTTTCAATGGTGCGGGAGGCCATGATACCGGGCACACCGCAGCCCACGCCTACAAGCATCGGGATGAAGGACTTGCCGGAAAGGCCGAACTTGCGGAACACGCGGTCAAGGACGAAGGCAATGCGGGACATATAGCCGCAGGCTTCCAGAAATGCCAGCAGCAAAAACAGCACCAGCATCTGGGGTACAAAGCCCAGCACCGCGCCAACGCCGGCCACGATGCCGTCATTGATCAGCCCGGAAAGCCACGGGGCGGCATTCGCGGCATCCAGGCCATTGCCAATCAGCACGGGGATGCCGAGCACCCAGATTCCGTAATTTGCGGGGTCGGGTTCCTCACTGTAGCTGTCCAGCGTTTCCATCGCGGCATTGTAATCGGCGATGGTGGCCGTCTCATAGCTAACTGCCAGCGTTTCCTCGTCCTCCACGGCATACTGGAATTCGCCGGAGGGTGCCGTGCCGTTTTCCTCTACATAGGCGTCATAGCCGTCCACAATCAGGGACGCCGTGCTGTATTCCTCTGCCGCCTCGCTGTAAGCGGCCGAGCCGATGCCAAACAGGTGCCAGCCATCACCGAACAGTCCGTCATTTGCCCAGTCTGTGGCAGCAGCGCCCACGGTGACCATGGCGATATAGTACACAAGGAACATGACCGCTGCAAAGATTGGCAAACCCAGCCAGCGGTTGGTCACCACCCGGTCGATCTGATCCGAAGCGGACAGCTTGCCCACGTTCTTTTTATGATAGCAGCCCTTCATCAGCGAGGCGATGTAAAGATACCGCTCGCCCGTGATGATGCTCTCGGCGTCGTCATCCAGCTCTTTTTCGGCGGCCTTGATGTCTTCTTCAATATGTGCGAGAATGGTTTTGTCAATGTTTCGCTGCGAGAGCACCTTGTCATCCCGCTCAAAAATCTTGATGGAATACCAACGCTGCTGTTCCTGCGGCACATTGTTCAGCGCCGCTTCCTCGATATGCGCCAGCGCATGCTCCACAACGCCGGAGAAGGTGTGCATCGGCACGGTCTTGGTGCTCTTGGCGGCTTCAATGGCGGCTTCGGCAGCCTCCATGATGCCCTCGCCCTTCAGAGCAGAGATCTCCACGATCTTGCAGCCAAGTTCCCGGGATAGCTCGGGAATGTTGAGTTTGTCACCGTTCTTTTTGACCACGTCCATCATGTTGATGGCCATGACCACGGGGATTCCCAGCTCCGTGAGCTGGGTGGTGAGGTAAAGGTTGCGCTCCAGATTTGTGCCGTCCACGATGTTCAAAATGGCATTGGGCCGCTCGCCGATCAGGTAATTTCTTGCCACCACTTCCTCCAGCGTGTAGGGGGAAAGAGAATAGATACCGGGAAGGTCGGTGACGACCACGCCGTCGTGCTTTTTGAGCGTACCTTCCTTTTTTTCAACGGTGACCCCCGGCCAGTTGCCAACGAACTGGTTGGAACCGGTCAGACCGTTGAACAGCGTCGTCTTGCCGCTGTTGGGGTTGCCCGCCAGGGCAATTCTAATTTCTTCAGCCATACGTTCCTCTCCTTTGAGATTAGAGTCCTCTAATCGCCTGTTCTAAAAAATAGGAGGATGCCCTCCACTGTTTACTCAACCTCGACCATTTCAGCGTCCGCTTTGCGCAGGGACAGCTCATATCCGCGAACGGTCACCTCCACAGGATCGCCAAAGGGCGCTACCTTGCGGATGCTGACCTCCACGCCCTTTGTGATGCCCATGTCCATGATGCGGCGTTTCACCGCGCCCTCTCCGTGGAGCTTCACGACCTTGACGGTGTCGCCGATTTTTGCTTCTTTCAATGTTCTCATTTTCTATTCCTCCTGTGCTGCCCAAAGTATTTGATAGCGTTCCGGTCGGGCGCTGAGCCGGGAAGCCGCGCGGGGAGAAGTCTCAAATGATCCGCGGCGATACGCCGCTCAAACCATGATTTTACCGGCCATCTCGCGGCTGATGGCAACGCGGGATTCCTTGACATTGACGATGAGGTTTCCACCCATGGCGGAAACCACGGTGACGTTCCCACCGGCCACAAAGCCCAGATCCGCAAGATGCTTCTTTGCTTCGGGGCTTCCGCCGACTTTTCGGATCATGTTTTCCTCGCCGACATTCGTGAGTGTGAGCGGCATCATGTATCCCTCCTCCATTCTATAGCAGTTAGGCATTGCTAACCATAACACGTAAATGCTGGTTAGATTTCTCTAACCGCTGTTCAGTTTAATATGTCTAACCGAAAATGTCAAGGGAATCTTTCAAATTTTCCCGGATTCTTGTAAATTTAGTTAGAGTGTGTTAACCTATATGCATTGAAGGAAGAAAGCTGGTGCAATTTGCCATGAAAATACACAAAGCATCCGAGGACTATCTGGAAGCCATGCTGATGATGCAGGAAAAGCACGGCTATATCCGCTCCATCGACGTGGCGGAGCAGCTGGGTGTGACGAAACCCAGCGTCAGCTATTCCACCAAGCGCTTGCGGGAGGCGGGCTATCTTACCATGGATGGCGAGAGCTACATTACGCTGACGGATACCGGCATGGAAATCGCAAAGAGGATGTATGAGCGGCATCAGCTGCTGACAGCGTTTTTCGTCCATCTGGGTGTGGATGCCGAGACTGCGCGGGAGGACGCCTGCAAGGTGGAGCACGATCTAAGCGAAAAGACCTTTGATGCGATTTGCCGGCACGCAAAGCAGGGCAAAGCGTAAGACTGTGCGAAGGGAAATCTAAAATGACGCAGAAACAATACAGGAAGCGATTGAAGATGGCAAAGGAACCGCTGCGAAATTTTCTCTCAACCGTTGGAAGAAAGGGGAGCCAAATCAAAAATATCGCTGAATCCGATAACGCCAGCGGCCGCACCGCAACAACGGATACCATTCGCCGAAACACCCCGAGAAGGAATATCAGCAGCGGTGATTTGAATATAACCGGTTGAAAAATAGACCCTATGCATCTTTTCGATTCCGGTTTTCACGATTATTGTTTTTAATGTCCGGATTTCTCTAAATAAAGAGAAATGCGCAAAGACCCACTGCAGCAGGCTTTTGCGCAAAAAAATTGGAGTCGAATCAAAACAGTCTAACAAAACTGTCCATGATTTCGACTCCAATTCAATATGGTTGCGGGGGCCGGATTTGAACCGACGACCTCCGGGTTATGAGCCCGACGAGCTACCGAGCTGCTCTACCCCGCGATATGCACTTCTTTCGTGCCTGAATATAATAACACAGCAGGTGCTTCGTGTCAAGCATTAAATTTTGGAAAATAATGGACGCGAAAAAAGATAAAAAATTGGGAAAGAGGAATGATTTTCGAAGAAAACTGTGTTATACTGTATACCACCTGTGACAGTTCGGAGGGGTGCGTCTTGGAATGCTATCAGGGCATCTATTTATATACCGATCTGGATGGCACACTGCTCGATGACGAGAAGAACGTTTCAGATACCAATCTTCAGGCCATCCGGCGTCTTTTGGATGGCGGGGGACATTTTGGCATTGCGACCGGTCGGCCGCTGTACCATCTTGACCGGCAGCTCGAACGGCTGCCGGTGGACGCACCGTGCATTCTTTGCAATGGGGCAGCGATTTATGACTTTGGCGCGGCGCGCTATCTTGCGCGGTTTCCGCTTCCTAAGCGGGCGGCGCTGGACGTGATTTGCCAAATGCGGGCGCTTCTGCCGGAAATCAGCATTCAAATCTTCTGCGAAGCGGCAATTTTTGAGGTGAATCCGCAGCAGGATGACACGCTGTTTGAGATTTGGGACAACCTGCCGCGCGTCCGGATTGCGCCGGAGCTTGTCACACAGCCTTGGCACAAAATTATCTTTTGCCACCATGGTGCGGTGCTGGATCGGACAGTGCCAAAGCTTCGGATTCCGGAGGGGCTGATCGCGTATCGCTCCGAGGAAACCTACTTTGAGCTGCTGGCTGTGTCCAAGGGCGGCGCGCTCGCGCAGCTTCGTCAAGCGCTGCCGGACATGCGCACCTTGCTGACCATTGGCGACTATGAAAATGATTTGGATTTGGTACGCTGCGGCGATATTGGCGCTGCGCCGCGCAATGCGATTGCCAATGTGCTGGCAGCAGCGGATTTAACCGTAAAGGATAACAATCAAAACGCGATCGCGGATCTTTTAGAACGAACCGTTTTTTCGAACCACTTTGGAAAGGACGAGAATTATGAATTGCCCAAACTGTAATCGCCCCTTGGACGACGACAGCTTTTTTTGTAAAAACTGTGGAAAATGGATTATCAACAAGCAAGCTTCGGGTGAGCAGCCACCGCTGGTGGTGCCGCAGCGAAAGCCGCGAAAAATCACACGCCACCGCAGACGTCGCCGCAACATTATGGTTGCAGCGCTGGCGCTTGTGCTGGTGATCGGCGTTGCGGTGATTTATTCGGTGGCGCTGGCACCGCTGCTGCGCGGCACGCAGGGCTCGGATCCTGCGCTGCAAGGCACGCAGCCGGGCGCAAACGTGCTGCAGGCGACCGATCCGTTCCAGCAGAACAGTACGCCCGCGACGGACGCCCCGACGACGGATACGCCCGTGACGGATACGCCCGCGACAGACACCCCGACGACGGATACCCCGACGACGGATACGCCCGCGACAGACACCCCGACGACGGACGCCCCGACGACAGATACACCCGCGACAGATACATCCGCCCAAAACACGGGCAGCTACATTTTGCCCACCGATCAGCGGCTGGTGACCGAAGCGGATTTGGACGGCTTGAGCGAATTTGAGGTCAATCTGGCACGCAATGAAATCTATGCGCGTCACGGCCGTATCTTTCAGAATGCACAATATGATGCGTATTTTCGCGGCCAGAGCTGGTATACGCCGGATCAGAATTACTCCGACGATACGGTGCAGCTGACCAAGACGGAAAAGACCAATGCGGAGTTTATCCGCACCTATGAGAAGAACAAAGGCTGGCTATGAGATCGGAATCCCCCAATCGTGATGGATTGGGGGATTTTTGTTGCAACATGGAGCGATTCTCGCTATAATTAAACGTGAAAAGCTTTGGCTGGAGATGCAATCGCGGCAAGGGAGATGCGCATGCTGACCTATGACCTGTCCGAGCGCGGCACGCTGCCGCTTTATGAGTATTTGGCGCGGCAAATCCGGGAGGACATTCTGACCGGCGTACTGCCGGCGCAGTCGCGGCTTCCGTCGCGGCGTACGCTTGCGCAGCATCTGGGCGTGAGCATGGTGACGGTGGACGCGGCCTATGCGCAGTTGGTGGACGAGGGCTATTTGCTTGCTGCCGCACGCAGGGGCTACTTTGTGGCGGCGTCCAAACGGATTGCCTGCGCGCCGTCTACGCCGTCTGCGCAGTCTGCACCGTCTGCGCCGCAGTGGCGGGTGGATCTCACCTCGAATCATCCCGCGCAAAGCAGCTTTCCGTTTTCCACATGGGCGCGTCTGACACGGGCGGTGATTTCCCAGCGGGGAGAGCAGCTGCTGCAGCCGGTGCCATTCAACGGCGTGCCGGAGCTGCGCGCGGCCATTGCCGCGCATTTGCGCCGGTTTCGCGGCCTGGACGCCGATCCGGATTGCATCGTGGTTGGTGCGGGAACGGAATATTTGTATCATCTTTTGATCCAGTTTCTCGGCCGCGACAAGCGCTATGCGGTGGAGGATCCCTGTTATGGAAAAATCGCGCAGATCTATCGGATGAACGGCGCGCCGTTTTGCTATCTTGAAATGGATGAGCAGGGCGTGAAGATGGACGACATTGCGCAGTCCCACGCGGAGGTGGTGCACACCTCGCCGTCCCATCATTTTCCCACCGGCGTCGTCACATCCCTTGCGCGGCGGCAGCAGCTGCTGGCATGGGCGGCGGCTGCGCCCGGCAGGTGCATTTTGGAGGATGACTATGACAGCGAGTTCCGCTTCACGGGAAAGCCGATTCGGCCGCTGCAAAGCCTCGATGGGGCAGGGCGCGTCATCTATCTGAACACGTTTTCTAAAACCATTTCGCCCTCGTTTCGCATCAGCTATCTGGTGCTGCCGCGGCAGATGGCGCGGGAGTTTCAGCAGCGAATGGCGTTTTATTCCGGCACCGTGCCGGCGCTGGAGCAGTATGTGCTGGCGCGCTTTTTGGACGATGGATATTTTGAGCGGCATATTGGCCGGATGAAGCGCGCCTACCGACTCAAGCGCGACGGCATGATTGCCGCCATTGAGGACAGCGGCCTTGGCGCGCGCGCCAAAATTCTGGAGCCGGACGCAGGACTGCATTTCCTGTTGAAACTGAATACAACACTGCCCGATGCGCAGCTGCGCCGCCTTGCGGCGGCGGATGGGATTCGGCTGGCGTTTTTGTCGGACTATTGTCACAGGCCGACCCCGCAGAGCGAACACTGCATTTTGTTTAACTATTCCGGCGTGGATTCGACGATGCTGCCCTATGCGCTTGCGCGGATTCGGGCGCTGATCTGACTGTGAGAGGATCGATACGATGATTGGATTTTGGAAGCGCAGCTCGTGCGTATCGCGCGGCGCGGAGGAGAGAACGCGATGATGCGCCGTCATGTGCGCGCAGCGCTGATTCGCACGCTGCAGGGCGCTATTATCGGCGTCGGCGCGATTTTGCCGGGCGTCAGCGGCAGCGTGCTGTGTGTCAGCTTCGGCATTTATCGCCCCATCATGGAGCTGCTGTCCCATCCGAGGCTGACGCTGCGCAAGCATATCCGCATGCTGCTGCCGGTTGCAGTGGGTTGGGTGATCGGCTTCCTTGCCTTTGCAAAGGTGGCAAGCGCATTTTTTGCGGCGCAGTCGGTGCTGGCCATTTGGCTGATTTTGGGACTGATTGCCGGAACCTTTCCCACCCTGTATCGGGAGTCCGGCAAGCAGGGACGATCAAAAAAAGCGATTTTGACCTTTATCATTTGCTTTTTGGTCACTGCGGCGGGATATTTGGCGCTGCGGCGTGCCAACGCGGTGACGTCGATTGTGCTCAATCCCGCCTGGGCGCTGTTTTGCGGCGTATTGTGGGGCTTGAGCGTGCTGATTCCGGGCATGACGTCCTCCACAATCCTGATTTTCCTCGGCCTGTTTGAGCCGCTTGTGACCGCGACAGCAGCCTTTCATGCTGATGTGCTGCTGCCGGTGGCGGTTGGAACGGTGGGCTCTGTGGTGCTGCTGAGCCGCGGTGTGGACAGCCTGTTTGCGCGGCACTATGCCGTGGCCTATCACTGCGTGCTGGGCGTGATGCTGGCGTCCACACTGGCCATTGTGCCGGTTCACTTTGTCGGCGCAGGGCAGGTGCTGGGAAGCGCGGCGCTGTTTGTAGTGGGCTTTGCCTTTGCATGGATCAGTGAAAAAATGATTGCAGATGGATAAAAAGTTGGCGCAGCCGAAAGCACCCTGCGAATAAGGATGTCTTGAAAAGCGGCAGCTATGATGGGTTTCATAGCTGCCGCTTTTCCCGATTTGCGGGATCGGGACACTTCCTGACAAGGACGTATCTTGTCACAGAGGAGCTGTGGTTGTATCACCGCTTTGCTCATGTTATAATAATATCGTTACAGGGTATTTATATAATCCACCATACAGAAAGATTTGATTTTACAAATTTGGAGGTAGCAAGATGAAAAAAAGATATGCGCTGTTAGCTGCATTATCAATGATACTGCTTCTAACGGCTTGCACAAATGTGCACAGCAGCACCACACCACCAGTTACATCTAGTGAAAGTCAAAATCCGGATATACCCAATAGCACTGAATCAGCAGCGCCTGAAAACAGCGATGTGCTGTTATCTGACAAATATGTGGATGTTGCTCGTTTGGCTGTTTTGGATATCGATATGGAAGATAAATATGTATTCGATGATAGGACCCTTGCGCTTGAGGACAGCATAGACAATGAACTAGAACGTTTAGTTTATCAATACTATTATGATGTGACTTCTGCTCAATTTGAGGACTTGATGGATTTAATTGGTGGAAATGAAAGCCTTCAAGTTGCAATGGAAAATGAGGGTGAGAACTATTGCAATGGAATTTATATGTCGGAGTACGCCATCCATGAACTTACCACATTGACAGTAGAAGATTTGCCAACGATAAGCCAAGCCACAAAAAAGGACATTCTGGGCAAAATTGATACGTTTGGTTTTACCGAATACGCCGTAGTACAGGCAGATGTTAGTTTGAAACATAATGAAGCATCTTTAAGTCAGGGGCCTCAGTTGGGGGATGGACGGTATATGAAATATTATCTGATTGCAACGACAACGGATGTTCCCCAGTTCAAGATGTACGAGGTGTATTGGGAAGACTTTTTTGTGGCATAGCAAGTAAGAATAGCATTATCAGCAAAGTAAGCATCGGCTTTGCTAACATATAAAATGAGCATAACACGAAATTAGGGCATCACCGTTCACAAAAACGATGATGCCCTAAAAACACGCTTATTCGCAGATACCAATCGGCTGCGCCGCCTTTGGTCAGATCTGCTTTAAGAGCGCTGCTTTTCGCTCGTCAAACTCTGCTTGGGTGATAATCCCGGCCTTGAGCAGTTCATTGAGCTTCACAAGGCGTTCCATGGGATCGTGCGTGGGATGCAGGGACTCGGCGGCGGACTGCGTGGCCTTATGCACCTCGTCTGTGAACTGCGTGCCAAGGTTCGGCTTGAAGGACTGATGGTTGAGCGTCCTTGCGATGGTGTTCAGGTCGTTCTGAATCAGACAGTCGTTGATGAGGGTGAACCCCAGTACGGCCAGAACAAGATACAAAATGCTGTTGTTGACGATGCTGACGTCATAATGCGCCGCGCCGTCGGACAGCTTTCCTGCGCGGGTAAAGTACCAGTACAGACCGTATATGTAACTGACGCCGGGAATCAGCATCCACACCAGCTCCAGAATCGGGGAGGAATCGTCGCCGTTCAGCAGACGGATACGCCGCATCATGGTGTATTTCCAATAGAAATAGTAGATTGAGCAGGTGAGAAACGAGAACAGGACGCAAAGCGCAATGTTCTTGGTCTGGGTCAGTTCAAAGGGTGTGGTGGTTGGCCTTGCGGCATGTCCCGCGCCGACGGTGCTTTGAAAATCGGACTCGTTGTGTCCCATGGTATCAGACTCCTCTCGTGGTGAGCTAGAAAACAAGGGTTGCTGCATCCCGCCCAGTGCCTCAACCGGGCTTGGCGGAAAGCCGAGCATTTCATAAACCCGACTGCGCGCAGGCACGGCGGCCGGAAAGGGCACAAACTCCGTGCTGATGAGCAGCACCAGTACATTCGAGCACAGCAGAATGGCGGAGGACGCGCACAGCAACAAAGCCGCGACGGCGTAGCGCAGGGTGTAAAACACGCCGTACCAGCCAATGTGGAACAGCGAACGGAAAATACCGATGAAGTCAGACAGCACGGTGCAGCCGGGCAGCCAATCAAATGCGCCGTTGCCGATGACGAACAGCGCGCTGAAGAAGGTGGCGAGATTGCCAATCAGCTGCGCTGCCAGCAGCACTGCCGAAGCAAGCTGAATGCCGCGGGCAACCGCGCCGACGCGGGCTTTGGCAAATGCCAGCAGCAGAATTGCCGGCAGAATGCCGGCAAGCACGGCGCAGATGG
>JAQUZL010000113.1 GCA_028691385.1 Oscillospiraceae bacterium | reverse complement strand
CAGCGTGGAGCGGTCATGGACGATCTCCGTGGAAGGAATGATCGTTTTTGTCGGAAAATAGGCCTTGTCCAAATCCTGCACAATGCGTTTTGTGACGGTCTTTGGCGCACCCTCGCGCACCGTAAAGGCTGCAATTGTGCCGTCCGCCCTGTATTCCGGCTGATACAGCGCCGGTACATACAGCCCCGGGATCTGCGCTGCGGCCATCAGCAGGGCTTCCTTCGTCCAGTTTTCAGCCTTGGCCTTGGCATAGAGCTTCAAAAAGTCCTGTGTGACCTCTTCTCCCTCGCCAAGGGAGCAAATATCCACAAAATCCGCCAGTGGCTCTGGGTTATACATGCACGTACCGCCGGCAAGCACGATATTTTGGAGATCTGTGCGCGCCGCGCTGTGCAGCGGCACCTGCGCAAGGGACAGCATATTGAGAATATTGGTATAGCTCATCTCATAGCCGACCGAAAATGCGATCACGTCAAACTCACGCACCGGATCACCGGATTCCAGCGTCCAAAGCGGCAAATTCGCCGCGCGCATGGCTTCCTCCATGTCGCCCCATGGGGCAAAGCAGCGCTCGCACCAGACGCGCGGCATCTCATTCATCACGCCATACAGAATCCGCATACCCAGATTGGACATTCCAATTTCATAGGTGTCCGGGAAACAAAACGCTACCCGGACGTCAACATCCTCTGTGGATTTTACAATCTGGCGGTATTCTCCGCCCACATAACGGGACGGCTTTTGCACGGTTGGCAAAATTCTTCGCAGCTGGTCGTTCATGGGACACCTTCTTCATTCGTTTGCTGTCCATTTTACGGCCTTTCCAACTTTTTTGCAACCAGTAATTCACCGCTGGTCTGGGCAAGCAGCACCACCGAAAACAGCAGCGGCCAGATACCGCAGCGCCGAATCAGGCTGAACACGCACGCAAGCAAAAAAACGCCGCCCAATATGGCAATGCGGCACCACTGCAAAATGCCGTCCACGCGGCGCTGGGGCAGAATCCGGCACAGCAGATTTTCGGCGATGCGACCGCCATCCAGCGGCAGCATCGGCAAAAAGTTATAAACCGCCAGGAGCAGGCACATCAGCGCCATTGCCGGCCAAAGGTGGAGCAGCCCGAGCCCCAGCAGCAGATTCATCGACGGGCCCGCCAGCGCGCACAGCAGCTCCGCGTCGGTTCCCATTGGCGAAAGTTGCATCACCGCGCCGGAAAGACGCAGTCGCAGTCGGATCAGCCTGCCGCCGGTAAGGCGGCAGGCTGCAAAGTGGGCCAGCTCATGATAGAACGCTGCAATCAAAAACGGCCCAAACAGGCCAAAGGGATCTACATAATAAAAAAAGCAGAGCAGCGCCACAAAGCCGGGGGAAATCTCAAGCTTTTGTGAACACTGCGCCGCAAAGTTCCGAAAACGCTTCAATGGCAGGCTCTCCCTCCGTCATTGCCGCAGAAAACGCCGAAAATGCCGCGGCAGCAGTACTGTCCTGAACGCCGAATACAACTTGTCGAACGGTCTGTGTCCCCTCCACATTGTACTGCTTGCAGCAAAACGTCGCCGCGCACAGCAGCACGCACAGCGCAGCCCGAAACGCAATGCCGCCGGAAACCTTTCTGGGTCTGCCGTAAGTTTCAATCCGCATCACCAACACCTCCCTGCAAGCATATGCCGGATGTCCTCCAAAATGAAGTGGGGCTTTTGCCGTTGTAATATGAAAATGAATTTACAATTTCCCTTGACAATTCCCAAAAATCGCGATATAATTAGCTCCGTTGTTCGGGGTGTGGCGAAGTTTGGTATCGCGCTTGGTTCGGGACCAAGAGGCCTCGGGTTCGAATCCCGACACTCCGACCATAAAAAAGCCTGCAACCACTGTGGTTGCAGGCTTTTTTATGCCTATTTTTAGGATTAGTTTCCCTTATAAATGGAGCACATGCTTGATATAGTGCTCCATTCCGGCCGCGCTTTCCTTCTTCATCAGGTTTGTGACATGCCCATAAACATCCAACGTAAGCAGCGTAGTGGCGGCATTGGCGGCAGCTCATCATGCTCGGCGTATTTACTGTAATACGCAACACAGTGGAAGTCGCAAAAAGCACAGCATATCGTATCATGCAGAAAGATACGATATGCTGTGTTTGCCGTTATATTGTTTGATTTCAGCGATGCGGTATGGTTACGTCACTTTACGATGAACCCTTCGGTTTCCGCAGCCATGGCGATCATATCAATTTTTCCGGCTTGGCTGATTGGGAGGGTCGGACGGATTTTGTACAGCTTCGGAAGGATGGTAAGCGATTTTTCTGCGCGGCACATTTCGTGGAGCTTGGAAACATATTCGTCCTCGTTTCCAACCGCATGAATCAGCGTGATATGAACCGCAAGCGCGGGTTTTCCGTCATAAACGGTAGATACAATTTTACAGCGTTTGATGTTCGGGTCGGTTTTTATCACATCCTCGATAAGGAACGGGAAAATGCGTCTGCCGTTTTCATCGGTGAAGCGTTCCTTTGCGCGGCAGCAGATGAATATCTCGCCGTTTTCCGCGACATAGCCGACATCTCCGGTCTTCCCCCATTTTCCGCCTTTGTCATCTTGGACAAAAAATTCTTCGGTCGCTGCGGGATCCATAAAGTATGCCCGCATTGCGGCCGGCGTTTTGAAAAACACCTGCCCGATCTCGCCAAATTTGCACTCCTTGCCGGTTTCAAGGTCAAACACCGCCACGGCTGCGTAAGGAACATGTATTCCTGCAGAAATTTCCGAGCGTTGCGCAGTATTGTGGTAGGTCAAGATCGAGTTACATTCAGACATTCCGTACATATTTTCGAGCTTTGCGGAAGAACCGTTATCTGAAAGGAATTTATTTACCGTTCGGTTTTCTGTCTGCGAGATGGTTTCCCCAACGGTAAAGGCATATTTCACAGCGGTGAGGTCATAGTGATCACGCAGTGTATCCGCCATTGACATCCATATCGACTTTGTCGCGAGAACGATGCTCGGCCGATAGGTCACGAGGTTGTAGATAAAGGTCTCAAAGGGGTTCAGGCGTGGCTCCTGAAGAACGGTGACGCCCATTGCAAGCGGAATGAGCAGTACCAGTGAGATGCCGGTCGCGACAAAGGTCGGCACAATAGAAAACAGCATATCGCCCTTTTTCCAGTCCCAGCCGATCGTTTCGCAGATTTTCTCGAGCGCGATATAGCTGCGGTTGGGCAGCAAAATCCCCTTCGGAACGCTCGTCGAGCCGGTTGTGAAGCAGATAGCAAGCGGATACTCTCCGCCCTTTACCTCCACAGCCGGAGCGGTCACTTCGGAATTGATAAATTCTGCCCAATGAATGATGTTCGAGGACGCGGAAAGCTTTGTTTTTTGCTCGATATCCATGCCGATCGTTTTGTCGTCAGGCATAATCACAACCTGTTTTAGCCGGTCTATCGCGTCCATAGTCGCAAAAATCGGGTAAAACTGCGTCATGCAAAACAAATAGGTACCGCTATAATCATCGACAACGTGGGCGAACATCGCTTCGGTCGTCTTTGGTGTCAGCATCATTGCACCAACGCCCATTTTACTGCACGCAAGCAGGATGGACACCGACTGTGGTGTTCCATTAATGCAGGTCAGAATCATATCTCCTTTTTTGATGCCCTTGGAAGCCAAAATATCGGCAATTCTGTCAGCCTGCCCGAACAGCGCGCGGTAGCTCACCTTTGTACCGAGAAACATCAGCGCCGTTTCATCCAGACGGTCAATGTTGTTTTCCAGAATTTCGCGATAAACTGTGATATCGGTCGCGTCATGCGGGAGGGTGTCGCCAAGCGCTACCTGCGCGGATGCGAATTCTGCGCCGTCACCTAAGTATAACATATGGAACCCCTTTCTTTTTCGTATGGATATGAGAATCGTGATACGAACATGTTGTCAATCACAAGAATCCACCCGTGGATTACGTTTGCCCTTGCTTGATCATTTTAACATTTTCAAAAGTCCGGTCTGACTATCTATTACGCTGCGATCCAAGTTTTCAGGTACATCCGCACAAATTACGCACAAATCATCGCATTTGATAAAACCTGTTTCTATTTTTATAGCATAAAATTCCCAATTTCACAATATTATCGTTGCAAAATAGTTTTGCAACCGAAGGAGAATTGGTCCGACAAGGGTCTTTTGGGAGCAAATCCTCCGATATGAAAACTGCCCGCCATCGTTTGTTGAAAACATCCGATGAAGCAGGTTGTGCCCTCATGGGCTTGTTGCGATGCGCACGCCGCTCCTTCGTCCCGCTGCTCCAATGACCATTCACCGTTACCATGAAAATGCTCCCTTTATGAGAACCGTTTTTTCACGGTCTCTCATAAAGGGAGCATGTCACGCTCGCGGCATGATGCGTTTTTAATTATTTCGTTTGATCTGCCGCAGCAGGCGCGGTTTTTTTGGTTGTTTTCGCGACAATGCCGTTCAGTGCCAGCAGCGCCAGCAGGTTCGGAATGACCATCAGGCCATTGAACATATCCGACATATCCCAGACCAGACTGACCTTCATCATAGAGCCGAGGAAAATGCACACAACTGCGATTGCCGCATAGATTTTCACGCTCTTTTTTCCAAACAACGCTTTCATATTGGTTTCGCCAAAGAAGTACCAGCCAACAATGGTGGAAAACGCAAAGAACAGCATGCAGATTGCAATAAAGATGTCGCCAAAGCTGCCAAATGCCGCATTAAAGGCAGTCTGTGCCAAGCTTGCGCCGGTTTCGCCGGTTGCGAGTGCGCCGGAGGAAATGATGACCAGTGCGGTCAGGGTCAAAATGATGAACGTATCAATAAAGACGCCCATCATCGCGATGATGCCCTGGTCTTCCGGCTTCTTGACTTTCGCCAGCGCGTGGGCATGCGGCGTGGAGCCCATGCCGGCCTCATTGGAGAACAGGCCGCGTGCAACGCCAAAGCGCATCGCCTTTTGCACCGTCACACCGGCAACACCGCCAAGCATGGCCTGTGGGGCAAAGGCCAGAACAAAAATCTGACGCAGAGAGTCCAGCAGCACCGCATGATTGATAAAGAGGATGACCACGCAGCCGACAATGTACAAGAGCGCCATGAGTGGCACAATCTTTTCCGTAAAGGAAGCGATTCTGCGCACGCCGCCCAGGAAGATAAACGCTGCAACCGCTGCCACAAAGACGCCGACAATCCAAGTGGGAATGCCGAATGCATTTTCAAAGGAAACGCCGATGGAGTTGGACTGCACCATGTTGCCCATGAAGCCCAGTGCCAGAATGATGGCCACGGAGAAGAACCCGGCAAGGAACTTTCCAAGCTTCCCCTTGAAGGCCGCCTTGATGTAATAGATCGGGCCGCCGGTGACGGCGCCGTCTTTATCC
>JAQUZL010000112.1 GCA_028691385.1 Oscillospiraceae bacterium | reverse complement strand
AATGATTTTGTGCCGGATGTCTCGCAGAGCGACCGCGGGCCAGCAAAAAGCTTCGAGTGCGTAGTGAGTGCCGTGCGCGAGGGACTGGGCAGCTATGGTGTGCTGCCGCTGGAAAACAGCTCCACCGGCGCAATCAGCGAGGTGTATGACCTGTTGGGCAAATACGGCTGCTATATCGTGGGCGAGCAGACGGTCCATGTGGAGCACGCCCTTTTGGGTACGCAGGACGCAACCCTGGACACCATTTGTCAGGTGCATTCCCATGAACAGGGCTTTTTTCAGTGCCGCGAATTTTTGAAAGCGTATCCGCAGTGGGAGCATGTGCAGCAGCTCAACACGGCAATTTCCGCCAAGCTGGTGGCAAGCGCAGCCGATCCGACCATGGCGGCTATCGCTTCGGCGCGGAACGCGCAGCTCTACGGGCTGAAGGTGCTGGCGGAAAAAATCAACACCAATACAAATAATTACACCCGCTTTATCGTGGTGGCGGCCAAGCCGCAGCTTGGCGCAGCCTGCAATAAAATCAGCGTGGTGTTCACCATCCCCAACGTAGAGGGCAGCCTTTACCGGGCGCTTTCCGTGTTTGCTTCCAGCAATCTGAACCTTGTGAAGCTGGAATCCCGCCCGATTCCGGAAAAGAACTGGGAGTACCGTTTTTTTGCGGATTTTACCGGTAATTTACTCTCGCCGCAGCTGCCGGATGTTGTCCGGCAGCTCATCAGCGAAACGCTCTCGTTCCGCATTCTTGGAAACTACAGGGTGTCGCAGGTATGAAGAATATTGTACTGACCGGCATGATGGGCTGCGGAAAGAGCACCGTCGGACAGGCGCTTGCCGCAGCGCTGGGATGGGAATTTGCCGATATGGATGCGGAAATTGTCCGCGCGGAGGGGCGCACGATCCCCGAAATTTTTGCCCGTGACGGTGAAGCGTACTTTCGTGCGGTGGAAACCGAAACGGCGCGCGGGCTGGCAGGGCGGCAAAGCCTTGTGATTGCTACGGGCGGGGGCGTTGTCCTGCGGGAGGAAAACATGCGCGCGCTGCGCGAAACCGGGGTTGTGGTGCTGCTGGACAGACCCGCCTCCGAGATTTTTGACGCGGTGGATATGGACGGCAGACCGCTCGCCGGGGATAAGGCGGCGTTTCTTGCCACCTACGCGGCGCGGAAAACACGCTATTTTGCCACGGCGGACGCAGTTTGCACGGCGTTTTCGTCGGTGGAGGCGTCTTTGGCGCAGATTCTTGCCATACTGGAAAAAATGGAGGATGTCATATGAAATTTCTTGTGATCAATGGGCCAAATCTTAATTTGCTGGGTAGCCGCGAACCGGGCATTTACGGCGCGACCGGCTATGAAACCCTGCTGCGCATGATCGCCAACAAGGCCGCTGCGCTCGGCAGCACTGCCGAATGCTTCCAGTCCAACCACGAGGGGGCAATCATCGATAAGATTCAGTCGTCGGTGGGAAATTTTGACGCCATCATCATGAATCCCGGTGCGTACACCCATTACAGCATTGCGATTTTGGATGCGCTCAAGGCGGTCGGCACGCCCTGCATTGAGGTGCACATCTCCAATATTCATCAGCGTGAGGAATTTCGCCATACCTCCGTCACCGCGCCTGCGTGCGTGGGGCAGATCTGCGGGCTTGGACTGCAGGGGTATCTGCTGGCGATGGAGTATTTTGTAAGCCATGCAGATTGAATATCGGAACGACACCAAGCTGCTGGCCGTCATCGGCGATCCCATTGCGCACAGCCTGTCCCCGCTGCTGCATAACACCATGGCAAAGGCGATGGGGATGAATTATCTCTATCTTGCGTGCCATGTGACGCCGGACATGCTGCCAAGCTGGCTGGCTGCAGTAAAAACGTTGGACATTGCGGGCTTCAACGCGACCATGCCGCATAAATTGGCGCTCATTCCCAAGATGGGCGTGCTGACAAATGCCGCCAAGCGCAACGGCGCGGTCAATTCTGTGCGCAACAATGGGGGGCTGCTCATCGGCCACAACACCGACGGCGCGGGATTTGCCCGGTGTCTGCGGGATCACGGCCTTGCCTTTTCCGGCGCGCGCGTCACGGTGCTGGGCGCGGGCGGCGCGGCGGGCGCGATTGTGCGCCGGGCGGCGGACGACGGCGCGGCGCGGGTGTGCGTGATGAATCGAACGCCCGACAAGGCGCGCATGCTGTGCGCCGAGGATCCGGCGCGGCTGCGCGCGATGGCGCTGTCAGAGCCAATTCCGCCCGACACGGATCTGCTTATCAACACGCTGCCGGTGCAGGCGCGCCTGCCGGACGGCTGCCTTGACGGCCTGCGCCGGGATTGCGCGGTGTTTGACATTCTCTATGCGCCGCCGATCACCGCGCTGATGCAGCAGGCCAAAGCGCGGGGGATGCGCGCGGAAAATGGCTTGGGCATGCTGATCTATCAGGCAATCTACGCCTTTGAGTTTTTCACCGGTGCGGAAATTGACGACGCGGCCATGGCGCTGCGTCTGCGCCGCGCGGTGGAAGAACGCTGACGGGTGCGGCGTTCCAAAATAAACGGCAAAGGCCGGCGCAATAATGCGCCGGCCTTTGCCGTCATAACCCCTGTCCAGACGGAATATACTCTGCCAGTGAGAAACGGATAAAACCGCTTAGAATGAGGTGGAGAGTTTGGAAGGTACATCCAATCAAGTCATGCTGCGGGGAACCCTTGCGCAGCTGCCGCAATTTTCCCATGAAAATCACGGAAAGAAGTTTTATACATTTCAGCTGGAGGTGGCGCGGCTTTCCGGCACAGTGGACGTGCTGGAGGTGATTGCGCCGGAAACGGTACTGAACACACTGGACTTATCCGGTGGGACGCAGCTTGAGGTGACCGGGCAGCTGCGCTCGTTCAACAGTCGGCAGACAACCGGGCGCAAGCTCATCATTTCGGTGTATGCCGAGCAGATGTGCGCGTGTGATCTGGAGCCGGACAATCAGGTGGAGCTGTCCGGAACCATCTGCAAGGAGCCGGTCTATCGCAGAACGCCGCTGGGACGGGAAATCTGCGATGTGATGCTGGCGGTCAACCGCCCCTATCGCCGCGCGGACTATTTGCCGTGCATTCTATGGGGCAGAACGGCCAAGGAAGTATCCATGATGCCGGTTGGCACGCGGCTTTCCCTTGCGGGACGGCTGCAAAGCCGGGAGTATGTCAAGATTCTGGACAGCGGCAGTGAAAAACGGATGGCCTTTGAGGTGTCGGCCATCACCGCTGCGGTGCAGGATCCTTTACATGAGGATTGAAAAAGACGCCGGTGCCGGTTGCCATGCACTTTTCCGGCGCGTCTTCCTGATACGCTTCCATGCTGACGTGAATCATGGTGCGGCCGGCCGAAATCAGCTTCCCGCGAAACAGCAGTACGTCGCCGCACTTGGCCGGACGCATGAAGTTGATGTGCAGCGAAACGGTCGGCGTGATGGGTGAGTCTGCCCAAAAGCAGGAAATACTGCCCATCACGCAGTCTGCCATGGAGGCGTACAGGCCGCCGTGCATGATTCCCTCGACGTTCAGCATCCAGGGTTTCACAACAAACCGCAGCGTCAGGGATTTTTGCGCGAAGTCAAATCCGGCGACGACCGGATCCATATAGGAGTCCAGCGTGCCCTTGGATTTCAGGGTTTCCAGCTTGGCGCGGAGCGCCGATTCGAAATGCGCCTCGGTGGGTAAAGACGGTGCAGACATTGGGGTTACTCCTTTCGACCGGCGGAAGCCGGGTTGTGATAGACGCCGCTGGCCGTCATCAGCACCCGGTTCGGCTCGGTTTCCCGGCAGCACGACGCGGTGACATGAATCATGTGATGGCCAATGGAGGCAAGATGCGACTGCAGCAGCAGAGAATCGCCGGGTTTGGCCGGACGCAGATAGTTGATGTTCATGGAGATGGTGGGCGTTCCCGGCGCGCCGGCCCAATAGCTGGCGTTCATGCCCATGACGTCGTCAAGAAACGACGCGTAGATGCCGCCATGCACGGTGCCGATGACATTGATCATCCACGGCGCAATGCGGTAGCGCACGGTGATTTCCTTGCGGTCAAAGTCGCAGCTGACATATTCCGGGTTCAGCTGACGGTCAAAGCTCTCGCAGGCGTGCACGAAGGCAACGATATTCTTAACGTCATCTTCCATTGTTTCTTGTTTGGGACAAGTGAATTCCATAGTAAGCTTGCCTTCTTTTCTGTTGTATAAATTAAAATAATACCGCAAATCCTAACAAAGGTCAAGATTTGCCCATGATTTGCCGCTGGAAAAATTGACATGCAGAGGGCAATGTGTTAAGATGCTTCCAACGTAACAGAATCATTGCTGGAGTTCTGCGTGGCATTGCCGCAGCGGGCTCCGGCTCGTTTTTTCGGAGGAAGCCATGGATTTGACGACTGGAAAACTGAATAAAATCTATACCCGCTATCTTCTGACCGCCCTTGGCAGCACAATTATCACATCGGTTTATACCAGCGTAGACCTGATTTGCGTCGGACATGCCTGCGGGCCGATCGGCAATGCGGCAATCTCCTGCGTCAGCCCGCTGTGGTCGATTATGATCGGGCTGGGGCTGCTGTTCGGCATCGGCGGCGCGGTGTGGATGTCCAACCGGCGCGGCGCGGGGGAAGAAACGGAAGCAAAGTGCTTTTTTACCATCGCGCTGGCGGCGTCGTTGATCACGTCCGCCATTCTGGCGCTGGTGTACTGGCGCAGCCGCGCGACGCTGCTGCAGCTCTTCGGCGCGGATGAAAGCCTGCTGCCGTATGCGATGGACTATACCAAGTGGATTGTCTGGGCGGTTCCGGCCTTTCTCACCGGAACGGTTCTGACCGGCTTCATCCGCAACGACGGCGCGCCGGGACTTTGCACCGTGGCCATCCTCACAGGCGGCGCGCTCAATGTGTTCGGCGATATTTATTTTGTGTTTGGCCGCAATATGGGCATTGCCGGGGCGGGGCTTGCCACGGCAATTGGGCAGTGCGTGTCGTTTTGCATCTTATGCACCTACTTTTTTCGGAAGCGGTGCACCCTGCGGCTCGCGCCGTGCAAAAATATTCTGCGCAAGATCGGCAGCATTTGCAAGGTTGGCTTCGCGCCTGCGGTGGTGGATTTGACCTTTGGCATTACGGTCATCCTCTTCAACCGGCAGATTATGCGCTACGCCGGTACGACGGAGCTTGCCGTATTCGGCACAGTTTCCAACTTTGCCATTTTGTTTCAGTCGCTGTTTTATGGTGTGGGACAGGCGGTGCAGCCCATTGCGTCGGTCAACTTCGGCGCGGGCAACTATGACCGCGTCGCGCAGCTGCGGCGCATGGCAATGGTGACGGCGGTTGCAATGGGCGTTGGATTTTGCCTGCTGTCGGAACTGATTCCGGAAACGCTGCTGCAAATTTATATGCGCGTGACCGACGAGGTGATGGCGGTTGGCCCGGTGGCGCTGCGCCGCTA
>JAQUZL010000008.1 GCA_028691385.1 Oscillospiraceae bacterium | reverse complement strand
AACGGTGTTTGTGGGCTCCATGCTGGCCTACCGCGAGCCGCTGCTTAAAAAACGGCTGGCCTGGTCCACCGTCAGTCAGGTGAGCTACATTTTGTTCGGCATTTTCCTGATGCACCCGGTGGCTCTGGTGGGCGCGCTGCTGCAGCTGGTCTATCACGCCGCCGCCAAAAACGGACTGTTCCTCTCCGCGGGCGCGATTATTTTTGAAACCGGCGACACGCAGGTCGCGCAGCTGCGCGGCGTAGGCCGGCGCATGCCCCTGATTTTGGGGTGCTTTACCGTCTGCGCGCTGAGTCTTGTGGGGATTCCGCCCATGGGCGGGTTCATCAGCAAGTGGTATTTGATTCTCGGCGCACTGGACGCGGCCTCGTCTGTCGGGTTTATCGGCGCGATCATCCTGCTGATTTCCGCGATTCTGACGGCCGGCTATCTGCTGCCCATCGTGCGGGACGCCTTTTTCCCCGGCAAGGATTTCCCAAAACCGCAGCCGCTGCATCCAAGTCCGTATATGACAGTGCCCATCGTCTGCTTTTCGCTGATTGTGGTGCTGCTGGGACTGTTCCCCGCGCCGCTTGTTTCGTTCATCGAAACGCTGGCCATTTTCTAAGGAAGGAGGAATCCACGTGCGCATTTTCTGCCTGTTTCCCATTTTGTTCCCCATTTTGGCGGGGCTTGCCCTGCTGCTGTCCAAGCTGGACGACGCGCGCAAGCGCGAGCGCTATGTGGTTTTCATCCTGTTGGTGAGTCTGGCCGCCACCCTTGGCGTGTTCTATCTCTCCAGCGGCGGGCCGTGGACGCTGGTGGCGTTCAGCAGCCGACTGGCACTCGCGCTGAAGGTGGATGGCCTCACCAAGGTCTTTGGCACCATGGCGGCGGTGCTCTGGGTGCCTGCCACATTCTACGCGTTCGAGTATATGTCCCACGAGCACAATCAGACGCGGTTTTTCGCGTTCTATCTCATGAGCTACGGCGTGACCATGGGCGTTGCAATGGCGGCCAATCCCGTGACGCTGTACTTCTTCTATGAATGCCTGACCCTTGCCACGCTGCCCATCGTCATGCACGAGATGGACGGCCGGGCGCGCTACGCCGGAAAGATGTACATCCTCTATTCCATGGGCGGCGCGGGACTCGCCTTTGCCGCCGTGATCTTTTTGATGGTCTATAGCACCGGCTCGGCCGAATTTGTCATGGGCGGCTTTCTCAACGCCGGAATGATTGCCGGGTGCATGGGGCTTGTGCAGCTGATCTATCTGCTGGGCTTTTTCGGCTTTGCGGTCAAGGCCGCCATCTTTCCGCTGCACGGCTGGCTGCCTGCGGCCTCGGTCGCGCCAACGCCGGTCACGGCGCTGCTGCACGCGGTGGCGGTGGTCAAGGCGGGCGTGTTTGCCGCCATCCGCCTGTCATATTACAGCTTCGGCGCAGAGGTGCTAACCGGCGGCTGGGCGCAAAAAATCATTCTGGCCTGCGCGATTTTCACCGTGCTCTATGGCTCGGCGCGGGCGCTGCGGATGCCGCACCTCAAGCGCAGACTGGCCTATTCCACCATCTCCAACCTCAGCTACACCCTCATCGGCGTGGCGCTGCTCTCGCCGGTGGGTCTTGCGGCGGCGCTGCTGCACATGCTGGTGCACGCCGTCTGCAAAATCACGCTGTTTTTCTGCGCCGGCTCTATTTTGGTGCAGACCGGCGACGAATATGTCTATCAGCTGCGCGGCTACAGCCGCCGCATGCCCATTGTATTCTGGACGTTTCTCATCTGCTCGCTGGGGCTGATGGGCATCCCGCCGCTGGCCGGATTTTCCAGTAAATGGGTTCTGCTCACCGCCGCCTTCGCCGACGGCAGCGTTTTGGCGCTCTGCGCGGCGGGCGCACTGATCGTGTCGGCGGTGCTCACGGCGCTGTATCTCATCTCCGTGGCCATGACCGCCTGCCAGCCCCCCGCGCTGGGCGCACCCACGGATCGCTGCGACCCCGGCAAGCACATGACCGTCCCGCTCATCGGTCTGTGCGGCGCATTTCTGGCGCTGTCCGTCTTTGCCGGGCCGATTCTGCAATATTTGCTGGCGCTATGAGCGCAAAAGGAGGGTTTTATGCTGCCGTTTGCATTTGAACTGAACAGTTTTTCACTTTTTCTCGGCATTTTGGCCACAGTCGGCTGGATCACCGGCACGCTGACCTCTGTGGACTATCTGCGCGGCGGACACGACAGGGGCATGTTCTATGTCTTTTGGAGCATGACATTTTTTGCCGTGCTGGGCGTCTTTTTTGCCGCCGATTTCCTGACAGCCTTTGTGTTTTTTGAAATCATGTCTTTTACCAGCTATGTGCTGGTCATCTATGAGCAGTCGCCGCAGGCCATCCGCGCGTCGGATACCTATCTGGCCATAGCCGTTATCGGCGGCATGGCGACCCTGTTGGGGCTGCTGCTTTTGCAGCACCTGACCGGTACGCTGCGCTTTTCCGCGCTGCCGGACGCGTGCCGGGCGGTTGCGGACAAGGACGCGCTTTATGGCGCGGGCGCGCTGATTTTCGTGGGCTTTGCCGTCAAGGCGGGCGCAGTGCCGGTGCACGTCTGGCTGCCCACCGCCCATCCCGCCGCCCCGGCGCCCGCCTCTGCGGTGCTCTCGGGCGTGCTGACCAAGTGCGGCATCATCGGCATTGTGCTGGTCACCACCATTATTTTCGCCGAAACGCCCGCATGGGGCTGGTTTTTGCTGGCCGTCAGCTGCGCGACCATGCTCCTCGGCGCGGTGCTGGCCATCTTCTCGGACAACCTCAAGCGCACCTTTGCCTGCTCGTCGGTGTCCCAGATTGGCTTTGTGCTGTCCGGCATCGCCATGCTGTGCCTGCTGGGGCCGGAGCACAACGCGCTGGCCGCGCAGGGCATTTCCCTGCATATTCTGAACCACGCCACCATTAAAATCATTTTGTTCCCCTGCGCGGGCATCATCCATCTGACCGCCCACAGCTATGAGCTGAACAAGCTGCGCGGCTTCGGCCGGGGCAAACCGGCGCTGGCGCTCATCATGGGCATCCCCATGTTCTCCCTGGCGGGACTGCCGCTGCTCAGCGGCTACGCCAGCAAAACGCTGCTGCACGAGGCAATTGTGGAGTTTTCCGCCGAGGCCGGGATCTATGCCGGCTGGGTCACGGCGGCGGAGTGGGTGTTTCTCATCTCCGGCGGATTGACGCTGGGGTATATGCTCAAGGTGTTTCTGTGCATTTTTGTGGAGAAAAATCCCGGGAAAACGTGGGAAAAAGGGCCGTATATGCGCCCGACCTCCTGGATTCCGGTGGCCGCGTGCACGGCGGCGCTGCTGGTGCTGGGGCTTGCGCCGGGGCTTCTCATGGAGCCGCTTTCCGTGGCCATCGGCCATGGCCTTACCCACGCGCACCTGCACACGGGCATCCACTTCTTTGCGCTGGAAAATCTCAAAGGCTCCGTTCTCTCGATTGCGCTGGGCGTTGTCGCCTATTTTGTGCTGGTGCGCGGCCTGATGAAGCGCGGCGGCGAATATGTGCAGCGGTGGCCTGCCAAGGTCAATTTGGAGGATCGCATCTATCGGCCGCTGCTTTTGCAGATTTTGCCCGCCATCGGGATGTGCTTGGCGCGGGGACTTGACACGCTCACCGCGCTGGGTCAGTATCTTCTGCGCACGCTGATCTTTGCCGGCGGCAAGCGCACCGTCTGCCCGCCGGAGGACGCGCACTTCTCGCTGTACCACCGCTCCCGCGCGCGGCAGGTGGCGCAGCGCACCACCCTGGCCTACTCCATGGCATGGGCGTGCTTTGGGCTTGTGCTGCTGTGCGCATACCTGCTCGTGACCTATTTTGTACTCTAAACCAAACGCGCCGACGCTGCATAGGCAGGGTCGGCGCGTTTTGCATGCCCAACAAGCTGGGAAATGTTACATCTCGGTTTTTTTCGCCCAATTGGCCTTGAGTATTTGGCGCAAGTTCTGTATACTATCTATATCACGTCCATTTTCTGCATACTGATAAGGAGCTGAGCATCATGAAAAAATACCGGTTTTTATCCGTTTTCATTGCCCTGGCGCTGGTTGTGGCCATGCTGCCCACCTTCGCCGCCGCAGCCAACACCTCCGGCGACCAGATTCTGACCTCGTTCGGCGTGGATCACACCTCTATTGTCAAGCTGGATGAGGATACCACGCGCTTCAGTCTGCCGGTACTGCCGTCCTACACCACCTCCACCAGCAAGAGCATCAGTCTGGTGGACGGCGTCACCAGAACCTATGACACCACCAAGTACAAATCCGTGGTCATCACGCCGTCCACCAGCTCGTCGTACATTGGCAAGAGCGTGACGCTGACCGTTTCCTACCAGAAGGTGGGCGACTCCTCCGGCAACACGTTCACCACCAGCTACACCGTAAATATTGTGCAGGGGGATGACGAGCCTGCCGATTTTTCCGGCACCATCGACCTGAAGGTGCCCATCGGCACCGCCGCATCGCTGACCTTTGATGAATTTAACGACTTTTTTGACGCGCGCAGCAGCTCCGCTGACCTCTATGGCATTGCCATCAACGGCTCGAGCATCGCCGGCATCACGCTGAAAACCGCGTCCGGCAACTATACCATGGGCAAAATGGTTTCCGCCGCCAACATTAAAAACCTTGCGGTGAGTGCCGCCATCGACGCCAAGCCCGGCAGTGAGGTCACCTTCACCGTGACCGGCTACACCGCCGCTTCCAAGCCCATCGAAAACTCCTCGGTCACGCTGAACGTCACCGTGGTGGCCGACACCCAGCCCGACTTTCCTCTGAGCGTGCTCACCGGCTATGCCGTCGAGCTGCCGGAAAACACGCTCTATTCCGCCTGCCGCACCATAACCGGCAATCCGCTCAGCTATCTCTACATAGACAGCATTTCCGATCCGGACTGCGGCACGCTCTACAGCACCTATAATGCCGCCAAAAAGACCGGCACTGAGGCCGATTTTAACACCAAATACTATTTTTCCGGCTCTGACCGGGATCTCATTTCCAACCTCACCTTTGTTTCCGAGCAGTCCGGCGAAACGCTGATCGGCTACACCGCCTATGACACCGAGGGTAACCATTTCACCGGCACGATCAATCTGGTGGTCGGCTACAGCTTTACGCTGGACTATTCCGTGGCCGCAGGCAAAACACTGGCGCTGTCCGCCAGCGAAATTGACCGCGCGTTCTCCGACACACTCTCGGCCAATCTGTCCTATGTCACCTTTGCCGCGCTGCCGGACTCCGACGACGCCAAGCTTACCTATCACTATGGCCTGTCCACCAGCAGCGACGTCACCGTGGACGACAAATACTACCGCGCCGCATCGGGCAACCAGCTCGCGCTCGACCGCATCACCTTTGTGCCGCGCGCAGGCTTTTCCGGCACAGTAATGCTAAAGCTCGCCTGCGTCAGCGATTCCCGCAGCGCAGTGGGCTTTTTGATTATCAAGGTCGGCTCTGACGCCGCCGTTTCCACGGACAAGCCGGACAACAACACCGCCGAAATCCCGGAGGTTGATCTCGCGCCCAAGTACCTCAGCACCGGTGACGCCGTGCCGCTGGATCTTGCGGATTTGAACGACGCCTGCCAGGCCGCGCTCGGCACGGCGCTGAGCTATGTCCGCTTCGCTTTGCCCAGCACCGATGTGGGCACCTTGTACTATAACCGCACCGCCGCCACCAGCTACACCTCCAAGGTGTCCGCCGTGCAGTATTACAACGTGAACGGCAACCCGGCGCTTGGCAAGATCAGCTTCCTGCCCAGAGCCAACTACACCGGCGCCGTATCCATCAGCTATCTGGGCTATGACCAGAACGACAAGAGCTTCAGCGGCACGATTGCCATCACCGTGACCCATGACACGGTTTCCAACAACTTCTCCGACGTGACCGCTTCCTATGCCTGGGCCGTTCCGGCGGTGGATTTCCTCTGTGAAAACGCCATCACCAACGGCACTTCTGCCGGGAAATACAGCCCCGCCGGTACCATTTCCCGCGGCGACTACCTGCTGATGCTCTACCGCGCGTGCAACCTCTCCGCCTTGCAGAGCACCATCGCAGCGCCGGGCTACACCGACGTGAAGGACACCGACTATTATTACACCGCCATTGCCGCAGGCAAGGCGCTGAACATTCTCACGGATACTGCCGCCGCGTTCCGTCCCACCGAGGCCATCACCCGGGAGGACGCCATGGTCTATTCCCAGCGTGCGCTCGCGGCCATCGGCCTGACCCTGCCCACCGGCACAGCGGAGGATCTTTCCGCCTTTTCCGACGTTTCCGAGATTTCACCGGACGCGGTGGGCGTCATCGCCTCGCTGGTCAAGGCTGGCGTTATCAACGGTGCGAGCGGCAAAATTAGCCCCCAGAGCACCATGACCCGCGCGGAAATGGCGGTCGTTCTCTACCGCATTCTGACGCTCGGCATCTGAAAAATCGAAAATTGCCCGCTGCCGGTATCGGCAGCGGGCAATTTGTTTATTTGCCTGCGCGGATCTCCTGTTTGCGCACGATCACGTCCTCGATCGCGTCTGTTTCCGTCTGCGGCTTCGGCTTTTCGATCTGCCGCTGGGCGATCTCTTTGCGAAACAAGAACTTAAAAACCGTGCGGATCAGCGGCTGAATAAAAAACAGCTGGGAGAAATAAGCAAACGGCAAATTGAAGCAGACGAGCTTCAGCCAGTTTGCCAGCAGCGTGGCCGGATGGAAGCCGACATCATACGGATAATACATCCACGCCGCAAGAAAGCTCATGGCGGGGCACATGATGCCAACCGTCGCGCAGATGATCGCCGTTTCAAAGATCACCGGATGGTTTTTGCGCGGGTCGAATGCCCGGGAGGCCAGCCGAAACGATGCCGGGCTGCCCAAGCACAGCTCCAGCGCAAACGCGAAGCAAAATTCAATGAGAATGACCGCCCAAATCGGCAACATTCTCCCAAACATCAGAACGCCGCCCTGCTTTGCGATGGCGCCCAGCACGCTGCCCGCGCCGCTCGCCTGCATGAGGATCGCGCCGTTCACGACATACAGACTGTAAAACACATAGGCATGTACGGTGATCAATACGGTCAAAAATGCGAAGACCGTTCTCTGAAATTGATTTCTTGGCATAGCAAAACTCCTTTTGAACGCAAAAAAACGACACACGTCCTCCCCCCGCCTGCAAATCTGATTCGCGCGATGTGCCATAATCAGATTTACATACCCAGAGGTACTACATGTGTCGTTTGCATTCATATTTTTATATGTTGATTCTAACATCCCAAAAAGCGCCTGTTAAAGCAAAATTTTGCGCGTTTCCCGTTTTTTGGGTCAGCTCGCCATGCTCTCGATGGTGAGGTACATCTGGCGATAGCCGCTGAGCGCCTGCTTGAAGGTGGACACGGTGTCCGCCGCGTCACCGGTCGCCCGGGCATAGACCGCGCCGGAGAAGTCCTCCGCCGCCGTCAGAAACGCCTGCCACATCGGCACCACCGTATCTGGGGTCAGAGTACGATCCGCAACCGGCGCGCGCACCGCGTCGATTGCCGCAGAAAAGGCATCCAGTTCGGCTGAAAGTTCGCCGGAAAGCGCCGCGTCTGCGCGCACAGCCGAATAAAGCTCGTCCGCCTGCTGCTCCATGAGGTAGATGCTGGCATAGATCATGTCAATGTAACTGCCAAGCGGCGTATCCCGGAACACGTAGTCCGGCAAGGTCATCAGGCCCTTGTGGCTGAGCCAAAGCTGGGAAATATCCGCAATGCTGACGGCTCCATCCGCGCAGGCCATGCCAACCACAATGCCGTCGCCATTTACCAGCGGCGTGCCGGAATGCGCAGTGCCGGACCAGGTCATTTCATCATCTGCGGGCGCGGAGATTTTTCCGCTGTTAAATTTTGTGCCTTCGGAAAGCGCATAGGCCTTGCTGCCGCCCACCGGCGCTGCCGCGTCAATGAGCGGCGTCAAACCAAGCGGCTCGGAGGACGCCAGAATCACGATGTTCTGCGCTTGCTCATAGCTCACCACGCGGTCAAGCGTGCCGCTTGCGCCGTCCGGTGCGGTGAAGGTGACGTCATAGGCGTCGGTCATCTGATCATAGGTCGTGACGACAGTATCGCCGGAATAGCAGACAAAGCCGGTCGCGTCGGTCACCGTGCCGTCTGCGCCGGTGACATGCAGCGTCACCACGGAGGCTGCCGACTGCCTGAGCGCGCGCTTTGAGCCGATGACGCCGAACTGCCGCAGGCAGAGCGCCGCCGCGCCAAGAATCGACGCGATTAAAATCACATACACAATCCAGTCTGTCGCAGTCAGCTTTTTTGTTCCGGTTTTCTGATTTGCTTCCATGGTAAATGCCTCCGTTTACGGTGTGCAATGGGGATCTCGTCTATCCCATAAATTAACATATGATGCAGTACTTGTCAATCACACAAAAGCCGCGGCTGCCCGCAATCTGTTGGGGCAGCCGCGGTGTGGTTTAGCAGTGGGTGTTGCCGTTGCGATCCGGCGGGAGCAGGTATTCGGGGGTGGCGGGATCGGTGACGGTGTCGTCCACGATCTGATTGATGGCCGCAATGTCCTCGGCGGTCATCTTCCAGCCAATCATGCCGGGTACGCACTCGAGTTGCTGGCGGTTCTTTGCGCCCCAGATGACCACGTCGCAGCCCGGCTGATCGAGCACCCAACGGGTGGACAGCTGGTTCACATCGCGGCCAAAGTGCGCCTTGGCATAGGCGTCAATCTGGTTCACAGCGGAAATGTACTGCTTGTAGCGCGGCATCTGCCACTTCGGGTCCCGCAGACGCATATCGTCGCCGCTGAAAATGGTGTCCTCCTTCATGCGCCCGCCCAGCATGCCGCGGCAAAGCGTGGAATAGAGCACAGTGAAGATGTGATTTTCGCGCTGATAGGGCAGGACGTCTTTTTCGATGTCGCGCTCAAAGATGTTGTACTGCACCTGGCTGCTGTTGATGGTTCCGCCGAGCGAGAACTGTTTCATCTGCGTGGGGTCAAAGTTGCTCACGCCAATGGCGCGAATTTTGCCCTGCTGACGCAGATCCTCCATCATGCGCGCGGTGTCGTCAAACGGCATGAGCGGATCCGGCCAATGGACATTATACAAGTCCAGATGGTCGGTATGCAGGCGGCGCAGGGAATCCTCAATCTCCTGACGCATCCGCTCCGGGGAGCAGTTGCGGGTGATGTCGCCCTTTTCGTCCCACTGCAGGCCAAACTTGGTGGCAAGCACCACATTGTCCCGGCCAATTTCCTTGATGGCTCTGCCCACCAGCTCTTCCGACGCGCCAAGGCCATAGCACGGCGCAGTGTCCAAAAAGTTGATGCCCATCTCATATGCTTTCAGGATTGTTTTGAGGCCCTCGTCCGGATCGGAGCCATGCCCCCACATCCAGCCGCCAATGGACCAGGTGCCGAAGCAAATGCGGGAAACCGGCGTGTCAACGCCCGGAAGGGTAACAAATTCCATATCATTCATTGTAATACGCTCCTTTTCAAAACAGAATGCCGAACGCGCGAACGGGCATTCCGTCGGCGTCCTTGAAGTTCAGAGGTGCTGCGGCAAAAAAGACGGTATCGCTGCCGATATCCCGCAAATGCGACAGACACTCCACGATCATCACATCGCCGCCCAGCAGCGTGCGGTGCACCTCGGTGCCATGGGTGTCGTTCATGGATGCAGCCTCAACGCCGACAAGGCCGATCTTTTTTTCGGCAAGCAGCTTCGCCGCGTCCACCGCGATGCCGGGATAGTCGCGAAAATAGCGGTCGCCGGTGCCAAACTGTTTGTCCCAGTCGGTGCGCAGCAAAATCCGCGCGCCGGGGGTGAGATACTGCTCATATTGCAGCAGATCCCGCGCGGTGATTTCCTCGCGGGGCTGTTTGCTTGAAAAATCAAGGATATGCGCCTGCCCAACGCAGCGCTCTAAGCGCCAGTGCTCCATGCCTGCGCCGTCCGCCAGAAAGTGTGCCGGGGCGTCACAATGGGTGCCTGCGTGGGTGTTCAGGGTGACAAATCCCATCTTGTATTGGTCTTTTTCGACGGATGTCGTCCAGCAAATGTCGCATGGGTCTGTATTGGGAAACACGTCCATGCCTTTTCCCATGGGAAGGGACAGATCGAAAATTTTCATACGATGACCTCGATTTCAGCATTTAGGGGAATCGGGAACAGGCGGAAGCCTGTTCCCGATTCGCTCCTGCTCTGTATGGACTATATGTATGGAGGAAGAAGTTAGCTGTTGTGATAGAAGTCGCTGACGTTGTCCTTGGTGACGACCATGACGCCGGAGTCAACGGAGTTGAACATCGGGTTGATACCCTTTTCTTTCCAGCCCTGGATCGGGTTCACGATGTCGTTGTTATACCAGAAGAGCATGTTGACGCCGAAGAATGCGCACATATAAGCCTTGTCGCAGACGGAAGCGTCGATGGTGCCGTTCTCAATGTAGGGAAGCATATCCTCGTTTCGATCCATGCAGACAACCTTGATCTTGCCTGCAAGACCTGCGTTCTCCAGTGCCTGCGCAATGCCCTTGCCGGAGTCGCCGTCGGTGCCGATGATGCCGTTCACGTCGGGATGGGCAGCCAGTGCCTGGGCATAGACCTCAGGCGCCTTGGACGGGTCAGCCTGGTCATTGATGACGTCGAGCACTTCGATGTCGGTGTTCTCGGCGAAGTAATCAATGTAGCCCTGCTCACGTGCCAGAACGCTCTCGGACGGGAAGCCGCCGATGATGACCTTGCCCTTGCCGCCCAGCAGATCTGCCATGACTGCGCCGCCGGTTTCGCCCATGCTGTGGCCGTCAAAGCCAGTGAACATCAGGCGGTCGGAAGCAACGTCGGAGTTGTCGCAGATGACCGGAATGCCGGCCGCGATTGCGCGGTTGATGGACTCGGCGATGGCGGAGTCCGCACCATAGACGATGATGCCCGCGACGCCCTTTGCAACCAGCTCATCGAGCTGCTGAATCTGCTTGGTGACGTCGTTGTCCGTCGGCCCCAAGAAGGTGCACTTGACGCCGAGATAGTCGGCCGCTGCCTGGATACCTGCCTGACCGTCAACCCAGTACGGAACGGTGGAAACAGTTGCCAGATAGACATATTCCTGATTCGAGTAATCAGCCGCCGCAGGGGCAGCCGCCGTACCTGCTGCCGCAGAGTCAGTCGCGGGCGCGGTGGTGCCGCAGCCGACCAGGCTGAGCAACAGCAGACCTGCAAGAATGGCGCATAAAATTCGTTTGGTTTTCATTATGATCCTTCCTTTCAAAAAGATGACCAATGTATTTTTTGTTGTACCGCGTACAACGGGGATACAGAATGACGCGCTGCTTATTTCAGGGTGCTACGGCGCTGCTTGAGAATCATATCAATGGAAACTGCCGCAATCAGAATGACGCCGGTGACAACGCCCTGCCAGTACTGGGAAACCGACATGATGGTCAGCGCGTTGGAGATGAGCGCCAGGAACACAACGCCGAGGAAGCAGCCGATAACCGTACCCTCGCCACCGCTCATGGAGCAGCCGCCGATGACGCCTGCGGCCAGAACCTGCATTTCAATGCCGTCGCCTGCGGTGGGCGTGCCTGCCATGATACGCGAGGCCAGCACGATGCCGGCAATCGTTGCGCAAACTGCGGCCAGCGTGAAGGTCTGAATCTTATAGGAATCCACCTTGATGCCGGACAGCAGCGCCGCGTTGGGGTTACTGCCAAGGTAATAGGCCTGCCGGAAATACTTGGTCTTGCGGAACAAAATGTCGAACACCACCACCAGCAGGAACATGAACCAAACCATCAGCGGCAGCACCCAGATGTACTTGGAGCCCATGACGCCGAATTTGGAGTCAAAGCCGTAGATCGAGTAGCCGCCGGTGAGAATGGTGGCCGCGCTGCGGGTAATTCGCTGCATGCCGTAGGTCACGATCAGCGGATGGACGTGAATTTTTGCGATAAAGAAGCCGTTGATCAAACCGATGACCACGCCGACCAGCAGCGTGATGGCGATGGCCGCCCAGATCGGGAAGCCCTTGAGCATCAGAACGCCGACCAGCGTGCCGGTGAAGGCCATAACGCCGCCCACGGACAAATCGAACGTACCTTCCAAAAGGCACATGACCATGCCGATGGCAATGATGGCGTTTGGTACCAGCGAAATCATAACGGAAACGAGGTTTGCCCGCTTCAGGAAGTTCGGACTGAGGATGGTAAGGACAACCAGTGCCAGCACGATCAAAATGATCATGAACAGTTCGCGCACCGCGAACAGCTTTTTGAGTTTTTCACCAAAGGTGGTCTTATTTGTTGCTTCCAGTGTTTTTGTTTCCATTGTTTATGCCTCCTGCGCGGTAGAATCCAAGAATTTGGTTGCGAGCGTCATAATATTGCTCTCGTTCATCTGGTCGCCGGTCACTGCTCCGGTCACACGGCCCTCGCACATGACAACAATCTTGTCGCTCAGACCCATAACCTCGATCAGCTCCGACGAAATGACAACAACGGCCTTGCCGGAATTGGCCAGCTCCCGGAGCTGCCGGTGAATCTCCGACTTGGCGCCGACGTCGATGCCGCGGGTCGGCTCATCAATAAACAATACGCGGGGTTCTGCCTTGTAATACTTGGCCAGCAGCACCTTTTGCTGGTTGCCGCCGGACAGACTCGACACCTTGGTTGCGACGGTCGGAACCTTGATCTGGAACTTTGCAACCATTTGGGTCGCGTCGTCATTGATGATTTTTTCGTTCACAATGCCGTTGGGCGAAACCTTTTTGAGGATGTTGGCCACAATGTTGTCCTTGACCGGCATGCCGAGAAACAGTCCGTCCTGCTTTCGATCCTCCGGCAGATAGGCAAGCCCCTCTTTGATGGCGTCGCCCGGGGTACGGATGGCGACCACCTTGCCGTCCATCTCGATCTCGCCGCCGTACTTGCCCTCAAGGCCGTAGATCGTGCGCGCCGACTCGGTGCGCCCTGCGCCCATCAGGCCGAACAGACCGAGGATTTTGCCCTCTTCCACCTCGAAGCTGACATCCTTCACCTTGTCGCCGCAGGAAAGATGCCGCACGGAAAGCAGGGGCTTTGTGGGGCCGGCGTCGGATTTTGGCGGGAACACAAAGTGTGAATCGCGGCCAACCATCAGGCGGATAATCTCCGCTTCGGTTGCCTCCGCCCGCGCGAGATCGCCGGAATATTTGCCGTCGCGCAGCACGGTGATGCGGTCGGCCAGCGTCAAAATCTCCTTCATCTTGTGGGAGATATAGATAATGCCAAGACCCTTTTTCTTCAAATCCAGCAAAATCTCAAAGAGCTTGTCGATCTCCTTGTCGGACAGCGAGGAGGTCGGTTCGTCCATAATCAGGATTTTGGGATTCATGGAGATGGCGCGCGCAATCTCGATGAGCTGCTGATGACTGGTGTTGAGCGAACCGGCTCTGGTTCTGGGATTGATGTTCACACCCAGCTCCAACAGGTACTTGGTTGCCTCCTCGTTCAGCGCGGCGTTTTTCACGAAGCCGCCGGACGACGGCTGTCGGTTGGCCATGACATTTTCCGCCACGGTCATATGTGGGAAAATACTCAGCTCCTGATGTACGATCGCGATGCCCTTTGCTCTGGCGTCCAGTGGCCCGGAAAAGTGCATCTGCTCGCCCTCGATCACGATTTCGCCCTCGTCCATCTGATGAATGCCCGAAAGCACCTTCATCAGTGTGGACTTGCCGGCGCCGTTTTCGCCCATCAGGGCGAGAATCTCGCCGCCGTCCAGGCTGATGCTCACATCGTCGAGCGCCACCGTACCGGGGAACCGCTTGGTGATCCCCCTCATTTCCAATAGTTTACTCATGCAATCACCCTCTGTTATTTCACTGCAAGGTTTTTTAGAATTCCGACCTTGATGCGCGGGCCTTTCTTCTGTTTTACAAATTGGAACGCTTCCGGCGCGCGCTCCAGCGGATAGACCGCCGTGAGCATGCCGTCCACGTGAATCCTTCCTGCCTGCATCATCCGCATGGTTGGGACAAACGCGTTGGGGCTGGCCACCGTGCCCACCATGGTGATGTCCCGGCAGACCAGATCGTCAATGTCTAGACTGGCCATCTTCCCGGAAAAGCTGATCGCGCAGAGCTTCCCGCCGGAAGCGGTGCGATGAATGGCCTCATTGCACACCTCCACGTTGCCGGTGCACTCAAAAACGACCTCCGCCCGATTCACGCCCCAGTATGCTTGGACACCAGTTTCGACAGATGTTTCCCCTGTGTTGATGAATTCCATGCCCCAGGACTCGATCAGCGCCTTGTGCAGATTCTTGCGCGCGGCCACCGCCACATGACTTGCTCCAGCCGCCAGCGCCGCCTGCGCGGCAAACAGGCCGATGGAACCATCGCCATAGACCAGCACCCGATCGCCAAAGCCGACGCCCGTTTTCATCACCGCCCGTACGGAGGTGGCGGCCGGTTCAATAAACATGGCTGTGCGCGGGCTGACCCCGGGCGCGACGGCATAGACGCTTTTGAACGGAAGCTTCAAATATTGGGCAAAAGCACCATCATAGTGTATGACCCCGACCTCGCGGCGATGCTCGCACAGGTGATATTTACCCTGCATGCAGTTGTAGCAGACGCCGCAGCCGACGCTGACGTCGCCAACCACCAGCTGCCCCGCGGTAAAGCCCTGCACCGCATCGCCCATTGCCGCAATCTGCCCGCACCATTCGTGCCCCATAATCATGGGATACGCCGACGTTCCGTTGTGCAAATATGGCTGCGAGCCGTCATAAAGCTCCACATCGGTGGTGCAAATGCCGCAGGCCAGCACTTCGATCAGCACTTCATCGGCCGCAAGTGTGGGAATCGGCGCCTGTTCCATTTCCAGTTCATACGGCGCATGCAGCACTGCGGCAAGCATTGTTCCAGATGTTGGCATACCGACACTTCTTTCTCATTTTTAACCATATTGTGAAAATAAATCCATCTATAAGGCGGGAAATTCCGGTCGGAAAACCGACCGGATGCAGATTCGCTACATGTATAAATATGCATGTTATACATTTTGCTGTCTACGGTTGAAACAGTTCCTTGAACTTGTCGATGGGTTAATTATATATAAAAAACGCACAAAAAAATCCACATAAATATTTTATGTTTCGCATTTTTGTGCATTTTTAATAGTACTTTCATATATTATTAACAGAATTGCCAATTCCTCCCGATTCCGTCTTTGTTGAATATACAGCATTTGCGCAGCCCACAATTTGGTAAATTGCGCATAGGCGATAAAAATCGGGGCTTTTGGCTTCCTGAACCGGCGTTTTTCCTTTCTTCTTTTCTTTTTCTGGATTTTGTTAAAAAATACAATTTTTAGCAGTCTGTATCTGTATAAAAGTTCCATTTTATATTTTTTAAATTTCCATTTTTCCCATAATATTTCGGAATTGCCCTGTTTTTCCCATCCGCGCCGGAAAAGTTGCACAGCGTTTTTGCGCCCCCAGAAAATACAGCGGCGCGCTGCATGTATGCAGCGCGCCGCTTCGTATCTTAAAAATGTGCGTGTAACAGAAAGAGATCCTCCGACCGTTGCCACCGGGACGCAGCTTTGGTTTTACGGCAGCAGAAAAAAGCCGATCCAGCCAAGGCCGCCGCCGTAGAGCAGTCCAAACAGCACGTCCTGCGGCCAGTGAATGCCGCCCAGCACGCGGCACACCGAAACCAGCCCCGTCAACGCGGCGGCAACCATGCCGAATGCGGGCGTGAGATACCACGCGGCCATGGTGATGGCAGCGCTGCAAAACACATGGCGGCTGGGAAAGCTTTTGCCCCGCTTTTCCCGTGCAATTAACGGCTCAATCTGCATCACCTCATAGGGTCGCGGCCGGTTCAGCGCCGCCCGCAGCGCCGTCCCGCTCCAAAAAATAATCGCCGCCACAAGGAGCACCCGCCACAGCCGCGCGTCCCGCGTGACCAGCAAAAACAGGCACATTCCAATATAAAATGCGTAGATGAGCACCTTGCACATCTGATTGCAGCCGCGCAGCAGGGTCAAAAGCGCCGGACGCGCGCGGAAATACCGGCAAATGGCGTCATATCGTTTCTGGTTCATGATTCCTCCGTTCTCGCCAAACGGCGAATTGTTTCTATTATAGCCCCGCGCGGCGGAAATTGGAATCCCCGCCTTGCGCGTCGCGCCAAGTCGTTGTATACTGAATAAAAATCGGACATTTGGAGGAATTACCATGAATCTCAAGGGCAGAAGTTTTCTCAAGCTGCTGGATTTTACGCCGGAAGAAATCACCGGCCTGCTGGATTTGGCAGCGGAGCTGAAGGAAAAGAAAAAAAATCACGTTCCCATCGACCACTGGCACGGCCGCAATGTGGCGCTGATTTTTGAAAAAACCTCCACGCGCACCCGCTGCGCCTTTGAGGTTGCCGCCCACGACATGGGCATGGGCGTCACCTATCTCGACCCCACCGGCTCACAGATCGGCAAAAAAGAGTCCATTGCCGACACCGCGCGGGTGCTTGGCCGGATGTTTGACGGCATCGAATATCGCGGCTTCGGGCAGGATATTGTGGAAACGCTGGCAAAACACGCGGGCGTGCCTGTGTGGAACGGCCTGACCAACGAGTTTCATCCCACCCAGATGCTGGCCGATATGCTGACCGTGCGCGAGCACTTCGGCCACCTTGCGGGCATTCGCTTCTGCTATCTGGGCGACGCCCGGTATAACACCGGCAACAGCCTGATGGTGGTCTCGGCCAAGCTGGGGCTGCACTTTACCGCCTGCGCGCCCCGCGCCTACTGGCCGGATGCGGCCTTGGTGGAAACCTGCAAGGCGCTGTGCGCCAAGTCCGGCGGCAGCGTCACGCTGACCGAGGATGTGCCCGCCGGCACAAAGGATCAGGACGTCATCGCCACCGATGTGTGGGTGTCCATGGGCGAGCCGATGGACGCGTGGGCTTCGCGCATCCGCGCGATGCTGCCCTATCAGGTGAACCGCGCCGTGATGGAAAACGCAGGCACGCAGGCGATTTTCATGCACTGCCTGCCCGCGTTCCATGATCTCGGCACCGGAATCGGCCGCGAAATTCACGAGAAATTCGGTTTAAGCGAGCTGGAGGTCACAAACGAGGTCTTTGAAGGGCAGCAGAGCAAGGTCTTTGACGAGGCCGAAAATCGGATGCACACCATCAAAGCCGTCATGGCCGCAACCATCGCGTAATTGGCGCTTCCGGAAAGGGACGATTTGTTTTGAAAAAGAAAGCGGCCGGCGGCGCAATGGCCTTTATTCTGCTGATGGGCGTTGTCAGCCTGTTCAGCGACATGACCCACGAGGGCGCGCGCAGCGTACTGGGCGCCTATCTGGCGCTCACCGGGGCAAGCGCCGCCGCCATCGGCTTTGTTTCCGGCTTCGGCGAACTGTGCGGATACTCGCTGCGGCTGCTGTTTGGCATTTTGGCGGACAAAACCCGGCGCTACTGGCCTATCACCGTCACCGGCTATGTCATTCAGGTGGTCGCCATTCCGGCGCTGGCGCTGATCCCCAGGGGCGGCTGGGTGGCCGCATGCGCGCTGATTATTTTGGAGCGCGTGGGCAAGGCCGTGAAAAAGCCCGCCAAAAACACCATGGTCAGCTTTGCCGCCAGTCAGGTCGGCCAGGGCAAGGGCTTCGCGTGGCAGGAATTTCTCGATCAGCTGGGTGCGTTTCTCGGCCCGGTCATCCTGTTTCTGGTATGTTATGTAAATGGCACGGACGACCTCTTCAAGACCTACAAGCTGTGTTTTGCCCTGCTGGGCGTGCCCGCCGTCATCACCATTGCGCTGCTGCTGCTGGCAAAGCGGCGCTTCCCCGACCCCAGCGGCTTTGAAACGCCTGCCGCGGCGCAAGCGCCGTTTCGCATGCGCGGCTCGTTCACCTTGTATCTGGTGGCCATCAGCCTGTGCGCCATGGGCTTTGTGGACTTCACCCTCATCACGCTGCACGCCGCGCGCACCGGCGCGGTGGCCGCACAGAACCTCAGTCTGCTCTATGCCGCCGCCATGGCCATCGACGCGGTGGCCGCGCTGGCCTTCGGCTATCTCTATGACCGGTTCGGCATCCGGGTTCTGGCCGTTTCCACGGTGCTTGCCGCGCCCTTTGCCGCGCTGATTTTTCTTACCTCCGGCAAGGCGGCGCTCATACTGGGCGTGTGCCTGTGGGGCGTGGGCATGGGCGCGCAGGAGAGTATTCTCAAAAGCGCGGTGTCCGGCATTGTGCCCAAGCAAAGCCGCTCCACCGGCTTTGGCATTTTCGAAACCGCCTTCGGCGTGGCGTGGTTTCTCGGCAGCTGGCTCATGGGCGCGCTCTATGACCACAGCATCCTTGCAATGGCCGCGTTCAGCATGACCACGCAGCTCGCCGCCGTCCCGTTTTTCCTGCTGAGCGCAGGCTCGGCCAGAAAGGAGCATCTGCATGAATAATCCGCATATCACCGCCGAGTCGCTCAAAAGCGGCCTTGTGCTGCGCGCGCTCATTCACCGCTATCATGAAACGCCCACCGAGCAGGCGCTGGTGAGCGTGCTGGGCTGTCTGCGCGACAGCGTGGTCTGGACGCCCATCCGGGGCACAGAGCACACCGCGCGCGGCATCCTGCCAAGGCCGGATTTGCTCCGCGCCGAGGACGGCAGCTACCATTTGCCGGTGTTTTCCGCCCCCGAGGAGCTGCCGGAGGAATACCGCGACAGCTTTTCTTTGCAAAGTATGCCATTTTTGCAGTGCATCCAGCTGCAGCAGGGGCGAGAGGATTTGGGTGAGCTGATAATCAATCCGTTCACCGAAGCACTGCCCCTGCACCGGCAGATTCTCGCCATCATTCCCCAGCTGCCATCCCGCCTGGAAAACGCGGCGGATTGTTCACAATGACAAAATATTCCGCCCGGCACGCAGGTCAAATTGTGACGAAATCGCGCGGCGCGCGCTTGACTTTACCCCCCACGTCCCTTAAAATAAAAGCAATTCAGCAAAATCCGCATACAATCATCATCAACGCGTTCGTAACTGACGGAACATAGGCGAAACTATGGGGGAGCGAACGTTATAAATGCCGACCGTCTGGGCAATTGCATGAACAATTGTCTGGGCGGTTTTTTGCATTTTTCAGGAGGTCTTTGTCATGTTCCAAAACAAATGGATGCGCGCAGCCGTCCCGGCGCTTCTGATTCACTGCAGCATCGGCACGGTCTACTGCTGGTCGTCGTTCAGCGGCGCGCTGGCCGAGCAAATCGGCTCAACGAGCGCGATTGTGGGCTGGGCGTTCAGCCTTGCCATCTTCTTTCTCGGCATGTCCGCCGCGTTCGCGGGCAAGTTCGTCGAGCGGAACATTCACCGCTCGTCGCTGATTGCCGCCATCTTCTTCACCGTGGGCATGGTGGGCACCGGCGCGTGCATTGCGCTGCACGACACGCTGGGCACTACGCTCACCATTGCGGGTATCTTTTTATTTTACGGCTGCATCATGGGCATCGGTCTGGGCGTTGGCTATCTCACCCCGGTCAAGACGCTGATGCTGTGGTTTTCGGAGAACAAGGGGCTTGCCACGGGGATCTCCATCATGGGCTTCGGTCTGGCCAAGGCCATCGCAAGCCCCATTATGAACGTGCTGCAAAACACCATCGGCCTGGCCAACATGTTTTTTGTGCTGGCGGGAGTCTACTTTGTGATGATGCTGCTGGGACACTTTCTGCTGAAAAAGCCGGACGGCTGGGTCGAGCCGCAGTCGCAGGAGGGCTTCCACGTGCTTTCCATGCTGAAAAACAAGACCTTTGTGTGCATCTGGTTCATGTTCTATATCAACATCACCTGCGGTCTGGCGCTCATCTCGTTTGAAAAGCCGATTTTGCAGATTGTGGGCGTGGGCGCGGTCGCCATCAGCGTGGTGCAGGCCTTTACCGCCGGAACCAACGCGCTGGGTCGGCTGGGCTTTTCCACCGTCAGCGACAAGTGCCGCGACCGCAACTCCATTTATAAGATTATTTTCGCCATGTCGGTGCTGGCCTGCGTGGTCGCCGTGGCCACCTCGGCCATCTCGGGGAAGCTGGCGGCAATCACCATCGTGTTGCTGCTGCTGGTGAACGCCGGCTACGGCGGCGGCTTCAGCACGCTGCCCGCGCTGCTGGCCAGCCGCTTCGGCATGACGCGCATCAGCCAGATCCACGGTCTGGCGCTCTCGGCCTGGGCCTTTGCGGGTCTGTCCGGCAATCAGCTGTCCAACTTTCTCTATGGCCGGTTTGGCCGCTACGAGGTGGTGCTGCTCGCGCTCACCGTGCTGTATGCCATCGCGTTTTTCATCAGCGCCGCGCTGGTGGGTAAGCAGGCCGAGGTGCCCGCGAAGTAAGATTGCGCAGGTTTGGTGGACGCCCGTTGGGGCGTCCACTTTTTTGTACTATTATAATAGGAACACCATAGATTCTTGGTACGGCGCGGCCTTTTGCAATTTACACGGCTTTGCCGGGATTCGGCGGACGCGTTTTATGCATTTTCCATAATCTGGTCGAAAATGCAATTCTTTCGTCGGATTCCCTCGGAATGGCGCTATTTTAGCTTGAAAAACCGTGCCGTGTGTGTTATAAATTCTCTTGTATAGGATTTACTATGGGTGTAGTGCGGCCATTTCGTCTGCGCCCGGTGGGTCCCCATTCCCGCCAATCAGAAACAGAGGTGAATTTGATGGCTCATGCGTTTTTTGGAGGCGTACATCCGAAAGATATGAAGGCCATGTCCTGCGACAAGGCCATCGAAGTCTTTCCAGCCCCCAAACAAGTCGTAATCCCCATGTCCCAGCACATCGGCGCACCGTGCAAGCCTTTGGTTAAAAAAGGCGACACTGTCACGGTGGGTCAAAAAATCGGTGACAACGCCGGTATGTGCGTTCCGGTACACGCTTCCGTGTCCGGCACCGTTCTTGCCGTCGAACCCCGTCCGTATACGGGCGGTACCGACGTCATGTCTGTCGTGATCGAAAATGATTTTCAGGACACCCTTTGCCCTGAGATCGCACCGCGGCAGTCCATCGAATCCCTGAGCTCGGATGAGCTCACCGGAATCATTCACGAGGCTGGCATCGCCGGTATGGGCGGCGCACAGTTCCCAACCCACGTGAAGATCTCCAGCGGCATCGGCAAGGTTGACACCATCATTGTTAACTCCGCCGAGTGCGAACCCTACATCACGGCCGACGACCGACTCATGCGGGAGATGCCGGAAAAGGTCATTGCAGGGCTCAATGTCATCAAGAAAATCTTCGGTCTTGACAAAGCGTATATTGGGATCGAGGACAACAAGCCGCAGGCGGCCGCTGCGCTCAATGCAGCGAAGTCTGACGCAGACGGGATCGAGGTATGCGTTCTGCACACTCGTTACCCGCAGGGCGCTGAAAAGCAGCTGATTCAGGCCGTTACCGACCGTCAGGTGCCCCCCGGCGGTCTGCCCGCTTCGGTGGGCTGCGCCGTGTTCAATGTGGCCACCGTCAAGGCGGTCTATGACGCAGTTTATCTGGGCATGCCCCTGGTAAAGCGCGTTGTCACCGTCACAGGTTCCGCCATGAAGGACACCCGGAACTACATGACCCCCATCGGTACGCCCTTCCAGGCGCTCGTGGACGCAGCCGGCGGCTTTGCCACCGACCCGTACAAGGTGCTCACCGGCGGCCCGATGATGGGTATCGCGCAGCACACGCTGACCGTCCCGGTCATCAAGGGTACCAACGCGGTCACCTGCTTCAGCCAGCAGGACAACATCGAAGTCGCAAATCCCCATTGTATCCGCTGCGGCAAGTGCGTCGGCGTCTGCCCGATGCATCTGATGCCGCTCATGATGTTCCGCAGTGAGCGGAAGGGCGATGTGGAGAATCTGGATGCTCTGCATATTCTGGACTGCATTGAGTGCGGCTCCTGCGCCTATACCTGCCCGGCAGGCATTCATCTGGTGCAGAGCTTCAAAATTGCAAAACAGAAGCTCAAAGATGCCCAAGCAGCCGCAAAGGCTTAAGGAGGTGTGCAGTTTTGGATACCAATATTGAAAAAAAGGCCGACCAGGCTACTCCGGCTGCCGCCCAGCCCGCTGCGCCGAAGCCCGCCGCGCCCAAGAGCGCGCCGGCTCCCAGCTACAACCTGACCGTTTCGGTTTCTCCCCACGTTCACTCCGCGGAATCCACCCGCTCGATCATGCTCGACGTGCTCATTGCACTGATGCCGGCGCTGATCGGCGCGTGCTTCTTCTTCGGTATGCGCGCGCTGACGCTGACCGCTGTTTCCGCAGCAGGCTGCGTGTTCTTCGAGTGGGTCTACCGCAAGGCAATGAAGCTTGACTGCACCGTGGGCGACTGCTCGGCAATCGTCACCGGCGTTCTTCTGGCCTTTGTCTGCCCGGTCACCACGCCGTACTGGACCATTCTCATCGGCGACGCATTCGCCATCCTGCTTGTCAAGCAGCTCTTCGGCGGCATTGGCCAGAACTTCATGAACCCGGCACTGGCTGCCCGTGCGTTCATGTTCTCCTGGGCCGTCATTATGACCACCTGGGTTGTGCCCGGCACGGCAGTTTCCGTGTTCGGCGCCAACGCCGACGCCACCACCGCAGCAACCGCCCTGAGCTATATGCACACCGGCGCGCTGCCCGACGGCATCTCCCTTTCGAGCCTGTTCACCGGCTTTGCCGGCGGCTGCCTTGGCGAAACGTCCGCCATGCTGCTGCTCATCGGCGGCGTGTATCTGGTGCTGCGCAAGGTCATCTCCCCGCGCATCCCGCTGGTTTACATCGCAACGGTCGCAGTGCTGACCTTCCTGTTCCCGCAGGGCAATGATCGCCTTGTCTGGATGGGCTATCAGCTCTTCGGCGGCGGCCTGATGCTCGGCGCCATCTTCATGGCAACCGACTATGTCACCAGCCCCGTCACCAAGAACGGCCAGCTGATCTATGCCATCGGCTGCGGCCTCATCACCGTGTTCATTCGCTACTTCGGCTCTTACGCCGAGGGTGTTTCCTACTCCATCCTGCTGATGAACGCCTGCGTCTTCCTGTTCGACAAGCTTGGCCGTCCGCAGCGTTTCGGCGTTCTCAAGACCAAGAAAGAAGGTGAGCGGTAATGGCAGCAAAACAGGGTTCCGGCGCTTACATTGCGAAGCTCGCCATCACACTGCTTGGTATCTGCGTCGTCTGCGCAGGCCTTTTGGGGCTTGTCAACGCAGTGACCAAGGATACCATCGCGCAGACCGCATACAACAACCAGCAGGCAGCCCTTGCAAAGGCGCTGCCCGACGCCACCTTTGAGCAGGTCGAGCTGGCAGACAGCCAGGCGTCCTACGACATCGAGGGTGTCACCGTTCCGATTCTCGCCGCTTACATCGGCAAGGATGCTTCCGGCAATGTCATGGGCTGTGTCATTGAGACCGGCGCTACCGGCTTTGCGGGCGTTGTGGACATGGTCACCGGCATCAAAGCCGACGGCAGTGTCAATGCCATTTCCATCATCTCCAGTACTGAAACGTCCGGCCTTGGCCAGAACGCCAGCAAGGACTGGTTCCGTGAGCAGATGGTTGGCGCAAGTTCTCCTGACGTGAAGGTTACGAAAGACGGCGGCACTGTGAATGCCCTGACCGGCGCGACGATTACGTCCCGCTGCGTCACGCGCAGTGTCAACGCTTCTCTGACCCTGGCGCAGGAACTGCTGGGTTAAGGAGGAATCGCCATGAATATTGGAAAACAGTTCAAAGAGGGCCTTCTTCTGCAGAACCCGGTTACGGTTCAGCTGCTTGGTTTGTGCTCGGTTCTGGCAATCTCCACCACGCTGTTTAACGGCATTGGCATGGGCTTGTCGGTTCTGGTCATTCTGACCTGCTCGAACATCGTCATCTCGCTTCTGCGCAAGATCATCCCCAGTAAGATTCGTATCGCGGCATTCATTGTCGTCATCGCATCGTTCGTCACCATCGTCGATCTGCTGCTGAAGGCTTACCTGCCGGCTCTGTCGGAGTCGCTGGGCGTCTTTATCCCGCTGATCGTTGTCAACTGCATCATCCTCGGCCGCGCCGAGGCCTTCGCCTACAAGAATGGTGTTCTGGCTTCCGCCATCGACGGCGTTGCACAGGGCTTGGGCTACACGGTCGTGCTGATTATCCTGTGCGTATTCCGTGAGCTGTTCGGCAACGGCACCTTCGGCGGCGGTCTGCTGAACGGCGGCGACGGCATCCGCATTATTCCGGAGGGCTACCCGATCCTCGACCTCATTCTTCCGGTCGGCGGCTTCCTCACCTGCGCGTTTCTGATTGCGCTGTCCCAGTGGCTGGTCGCGAGGATGAACGCCAAAAAGAAAGAAGAGGTGGCTGAATAATGCTGACGAATCTGTTTACGATTTCGCTGGGAGCCATCCTTGTTGAGAACTTCATCTTCTCCCAGTTCCTTGGCATTTGCCCGTTCATGGGTGTTTCCAAGAAAATGGACACCGCGCTCGGCATGGGCTTCGCCGTTACCTTTGTTATGGCGCTGGCTTCCGCCGTCACATGGCTCATTTATACCTACGTTCTCGTGCCGCTGAGCCTGACCTACATGCAGATCATCGCATTCATTCTGGTCATTGCATCGCTGGTTCAGTTCATCGAAATGTTCCTGCAGAAAACGATTCCCTCCCTGTATCAGGCGCTGGGCATCTATCTGCCGCTGATCACCACCAACTGCGCCGTCCTCGGCGTTGCGCAGCTGAACATCCAGAACGGCTACAACTTCCTGGAATCCCTTGTCTACGGCGTGACCGGCGGCATTGGCTTCCTGATTGCAATCGTTCTGTTTGCATCCGTCCGTGAGCGCATCGAAGGCTGCGACTGCCCCAAGGCATTCGAAGGCTTCCCGATTGCGCTGCTTTCCGCCGGTCTTCTCTCCCTGGCCTTCATGGGCTTCCAGGGTCTGAAGATCTTTTAAGGGGGTGCCGATACGATGACAAACGTAATTTACGCAATTCTGGTGCTCGGCATCATGGGCGGTTTCTTCGGTCTGGTGCTCGCCATTGCATCGAAAATTTTCTATGTTCCGCAGGATGAGCGCCTTGAGCCGCTGTGCAACTGCCTGCCCGGCGCAAACTGCGGCGGCTGCGGCTTCACCGGCTGCACCGCTTATGCGCAGGCCATCATCGACGGCAAGGCCGATCTCACCAAGTGTGCCGCCGGCGGCCCGGCAGCAGCTGCTGCCATGGCGTCCATCATGGGCGTCGAAGCCGGCGAAATGGTGCGCGAGGTCGCATTTATCCGCTGCTCCGGCACCAGCGCCAAGATGAAAGCCAACTATGACGGCATTCATGACTGTCTGGCCGCCACCAAGGCTGCTGGCAACGGCCCGCTTGCCTGCTCGTTCGGCTGCCTCGGCTTCGGCAACTGCGTCAGCGCCTGCCAGTTCGGCGCGCTGACCATCGTCGATGGGATCGCAAAGGTCGACCGCGAGCTGTGCACCGGCTGTATGGCCTGTGCAAGCGCGTGCCCGCGCAGCATCATCGACAAAATCCCGTATGCTTCCACCGTCATGGTGGAGTGCGCCAGCAAGGACAAAGGCCCTGTCACCATGAAGGCCTGCCAGAGCGGCTGCATCGGCTGCATGCTGTGCGTCAAGGCGTGCCAGCACGAGGCGATCTCCGTGACCAACTTCCTGGCAACGGTCGACTATGCCAAGTGCACCGGCTGCGGCGACTGTGTCGCCAAATGCCCGAAGCATGTCATTCTCGACATTGCGCCGAAGAAAGTCGAAGCTTAATAATTCAAAAAAAGAAGGGATGCTATGGCATCCCTTCTTTTTTTGCTTGTTTTGTCCTGTGAATGAGCTTTGCAACCGTGAAACGTTGTCTTTCCTGCGGATGGCACGGTTCTGGCAATCTGCCATTTCTCGCGCGGTGCGGCCATGGGGTGAAATACCCGCTGGAATATACGGCGCAACCGTAGTGTGAGATATGTGGTGCGGCCATAGGGTGAAATAATCTGCCGGGGTTTGCGGTGTGGCCATGGGGTGAAACTTTTACTGGGATATGCGGCGCTCGATTGCTCCGCCGCTTGTTCCCCTTTTCCCCGCCTGCGCCATATTTGCGCGGGATATGCCGTCCCATGACGCATTTCCCGCTTGACATTTCCTCCGTCATTAGGTATGATTTGTATAACAAAACGCACTTTGGAGGGATGTACATGACTGCGCCAAAAGGAAAATACGCCTGGACGGTCACTGTCGGCGAAAAAGGACAAATTGTGATTCCCAAGCAGGCAAGAGCGGTGTTCGGCATTCGCCCCGGCGACACCCTGATCTTGCTGGGCGACGAACAGCGCGGCATCGCAATTCCGCCAAAGAGCGCCTTTTCAGACCTTGCCGCCGCCATTTTTACGGATGAGGAGGCGACCGATACGCCATGAGAGCGCACGATTTGGATCATCTCCGTTGGAGCACCGTGGTACTGGTGCTCATTTACCATGTGTTTTATTTGTTCAACCATGTGGGTGTGCCGGGCGCCATCGCCCCACTGGGGCAAAACGCCGCGCCGGACGTGCTGCTGTATCTGGTTTACCCCTGGTTCATGGTGCTGTTGTTTGTCATTGCCGGGATCAGCGCGCAGCGGTCGCTGGCGCACTGCAGCGGCAAGGCGTTTCTCGCGGCGCGCGCGAAAAAGCTGTTG
>JAQUZL010000111.1 GCA_028691385.1 Oscillospiraceae bacterium | reverse complement strand
CGTCGTACCTGTGCCGACCTGCGCCGCATCCACCGGCAAGCGCATCGCCATTGTAGGCGGCGGCCCCTGCGGGCTTACCGCAGCCTACTTCCTGCAACTGATGGGACACCAGGCCGTGGTATATGAAAAGCATGAGCAGCTCGGCGGCATGCTGCGCTACGGCATCCCCAACTATCGCCTGTCCCGCGAGCGCCTGCACGATGACATTGACGCCATCGTTTCCTCGGGCGTGGAGGTGCGGCTGAACCGAAAAATCGGCACTGACGTGACCTTTGAGGATCTGCGGTGGGAATATGACGCAGTCTACCTCGCCATCGGCGCGCACAACGATAAAAAGCTGGGCATCGACGGCGAGAACGCCCACAATGTCATCTCCGCTGTGGAGATGCTGGGCGCCATCGGCGACGAGAAAAAGCCGGATTTCACCGGCAAATCCGTGGTTGTCGTCGGCGGCGGCAATGTGGCCATGGACTGCGTGCGCACTGCCGTGCGGCTGGGCGCAAAGTCTTCTTCCATCGTCTATCGCCGCAGAACCACCGATATGACCGCGCTGCCTCAGGAAATTGAGGAGGCCAAGTCCGAGGGCTGCGAGATCATGCAGCTCATGGCGCCGGATCACATTGAGCAGGACGAAAACGGCGCTGTCACCGCGCTGTTTGCCCAGCGCCAGATCATCGGCAAATTTGTCGACGGCCGCGCGTCGGTCACCTCCACCAAAGAGCCGCCCGTGCGGATTCCCGCCGACGTTGTCATCGTGGCGGTGGGACAGGCCATCGACACCAAGCCCTTTACCGCTTCCGGTCTGCCGGTATCACATGGTACGTTCCAGGCGGATCTTGCCGGTCAGCTTGCGGGCAAGGGCGGCATTTTCGCCGGCGGCGACAGCGTCACCGGCCCCGCCACCGTCATCAAGGCCGTTGCGGCCGGCAAGGTCGCCGCCGCCAATATTGACGAATATCTGGGCTACCACCACACCATCCGCGTGGAAATGGACATTCCCGAACCGCCCGCCAGAATCAACACCTCCTGCGCCCGCGTGAATATCCGGGAGGAGCTGGCCTGTGAACGCAAAAACAACTTTAATATGGTGGAAACCAGCATGACCCCGGCCGAGATGCAGCAGGAATGCAGCCGCTGCTTCCGCTGCGACCGGCACGGCTTCGGCGCGCTGAAAGGAGGCACTTCGGAACAATGGTAAGTTTGATCATCAATCGCCGTCAAATTACGGTGTCCGAGGGTACGACCGTCATGAAGGCCGCAGCCAGCCTCGGCCTGTCGATTCCGCATCTTTGCTATTTGAAAAATCTCAACGAAATCGGCGCGTGCCGCCTGTGCGTGGTGGAGTTGGTCGGCTCTGACAAGCTCATCACCGCCTGCAACACCCTCGTCGAGGAGGGAATGCAGATTTACACCAACTCGCCCCGCGTGCAGGCTGCGCGCCGCACCAATTTGCAGCTGGTGCTCTCGCAGCACGCCACGAGCTGCACCACCTGCGTGCGCAGCGGCAACTGTTCGCTGCAGACCCTCGCGCAGGAAGCCGGGCTTTACGACGATCCCTATCGGCTCGAGCCGATTCGCGAGCCGTGGAACAAGCAGTTCCCCCTGATTCGCGACAGCTCCAAGTGCGTCAAGTGCATGCGCTGCATTCAGGTCTGTGAAAAGCTACAAAGCATCGGCATCTGGGACATCATCGGCACCGGAAGCCGCACCACCGTGGGGCTGAAAACCCCCGGCCCCATCAGCACCTCCCACTGCGTGGTCTGCGGGCAGTGCGTGACTCATTGCCCGGTGGGCGCGCTGCGCGAGCGGGACGATCTTGACCGCGTGCAGGCCGCCCTCAACGACCCCACCATCATCACCATCGCGCAGGTTGCGCCGGCGGTGCGCACCGCGTGGGGCGAAGGGCTGGATATGGCGCCGGGCATGGCCACGGAAAAACGCCTTGCCGCCGCGCTGAAAAAGCTGGGCTTTAACTATGTGTTCGATACCAACTTTACCGCCGACCTCACCATCATGGAAGAGGGCAGTGAGTTTGTCCGGAAGCTGGAACGGCACAAACTGACGCGCTATCCCATGTTTACCTCCTGCTGCCCGGCGTGGGTGCAGTTTTTGAAAAACGAATACCCCGAGCTGGCGGGTTGCCTTTCCACGGCAAAATCGCCCCAGCAGATGTTCGGCGCGATCGCCAAAACCTATTTCGCCGCTACATTCAACGTCGACCCCAGCCGCATCCGCTGCGTGTCCATCATGCCGTGCATGGCCAAGAAGTCCGAATGCACCCTGCCGGACATGGACGCCGCCGGGTATGGGCAGGACGTGGACATCACCATCACCACCCGGGAAGTAGACCGGCTGATTCGGCAGGGCAACATTATCCCGCGGATGCTGCCGGAGATTGAGCTGGACTTCCCGCTCGGCTCTTATTCCGGCGCAGGCGTGATTTTCGGCGCGTCCGGCGGCGTGATGGAGGCAGGTCTTCGCACCGCTTATCATCTCATTACCGGCCAAAATCCCGACCCGGAAGCGTTTCACGCCGTGCGCGGCATGGACGGCTGGAAGGCCTACGATTTCAAAATCAAGGATATTACCGTGCGCACCGCCACCGTTTACGGGCTGTCCAACGCTCGCAGGCTCATCGAGGCGGTCAAGCGCGGCGACGTGCACTATGACTTTGTGGAGATCATGGCCTGTCCCGGCGGCTGCGTCGGCGGCGGCGGCCAGCCCATCCACGACGGCTATGAGATGGCCGAGGATCGCGCGCCGATTCTGTATGAGCTGGACAAGAAAAATCCCGTCCGCTTCAGCCACGAAAATCCGGAAATTCAGCGGCTCTACCGCGAGTTTCTCGGCAAGCCCCTCTCCGAGGAATCCCACCGCCTGCTCCACACCCATCATCATCTGTAAGCCAGCGCAGAACCCCCCCAGTCGCAATGCGACTGGGGGGGTTCTGGTATGCAGGACTTAAAAGGGCTGCGGCGCGTCATTTTCATAGTCGACATAGCAAAAGCGGACGCCGTTTTCCTCCATCGTTTCACTTTGCGCCGTCACATGCCAGTTGGCAAGCGCGTCCAGATTGGGGAAAAACGCATCGGCAGGATACCGGCCAAGCGTCTTTGTCACCTGCGCCGTGCGGCAATAGGGCAGCAGCGCGCGATAGACGCTTTCGCCGCCGATGACGCACACTGACTGTGCGGGCTGCTGCGACGCAATGGTCAGCAGCTCCTGCAAATTGTGCGCTGCCACCGCGCCCTCGGCGGCAAAGTCCGGGTCATGGGTGAGCACCAAATTGGTGCGGTTTTTAAGCGGCCGTCCGCCGGGAAAGGTCGCAAGCGTCTTGCGTCCCAAAATCACGGTTTTTCCGGTGGTGAGCTGCCGAAACCGCTTGAGATCCGCCGAAACGGACACCAAAAGCTTGCCTTCACAGCCAATGCCCCAGTCCTCGGTCACATTTACAATACAGTTCATGCCGCCACCTCAAATCGCAACCGGGATTTTTTCGGCAAAGGGCGCGTACTGATAATTTTCCAGCCGGAAGCTGTCCCGCGTGAACGCGTAAAAATCCGTCACCGCCGGATCGACCACAAATGCAGGCGCTTTTTGCGGCGTCTGGGTCAGCATTTGCTCCACAATCGGCACATGCCGGTCATAGATATGCGCATCCGCGATTACGTGCACCAGCTCCCCCGCCTCCAAGCCGGATGCGCGCGCCATCATGTGCACCAGCACCGCATACTGCACCACGTTCCAGTTGTTGGCCGCCAGCATATCCTGCGAGCGCTGATTCAAAATGGCATTAAGGGTGCGGCCGGACACGTTGAAGGTCATGGAGTAGGCGCAGGGATAAAGCCCCATCTCGTGCAGGTCGTCAAAGTTATAAATGTTGGTCATGATGCGGCGTGAGGCCGGATTGTGGTGCAAATCGTAGAGCACGCGGTCGACCTGATCAAATTCCCCCTCGGGATAGATGCTTTTGCGCGCCAGCTGATAGCCATAGGCCTTGCCGATGGAGCCGGATTCGTCCGCCCAGCTGTCCCAGATATGTCCGCGCAGATCCCGGATGTTGTTGGACTTCGCCTGCCAAATCCACAATAGCTCGTCGATGGCCGTTTTCCAGTAGGTGCGGCGCAGGGTGAGGATTGGAAATTCCTCCTTCAGCTGATACCGATTGATGATCCCAAACTTTTTCACCGTATGGGCAGGCGTGCCATCGTCCCAGTGCGGGCGCACCTGCTGGTCAGTGTCCCAAGTCCCGTTTTGCAGAATTTCTCTGCAATTTTCCATGAAAATTTCATCCGCGCGACTCATCGGCGTTCCTCCTCGTATGCTATCACGCAATGCCATCGGCGCGCGAACGCGCCAAATTGCGCATTGTATAACAATTTTATCACGATTATAGCACAACTTTTCAAAAAAGGACAGCAAAAGCGCTCTGCCGCAGCAGAGCGCTTTTGTGCGCGGTGGTATTAAGAAGAGAGGAATGACCGCAGCTACCAGCTTATGCGGATACTGCTGAAACGATTGTGTTCTGCTCGGTAAACAACGCGCTGATGATGGCTGCATCGCGAAGATTGTAAAGTACCAGGCCGCGCACGATCTTCTTTGTGTCCTTTTCCTCGGTCATGCCATGCACTGCGGTATAGCGCAGAATCTTATCGGGCAGGGAAAAAATCGGGGAGCCAAGGTAAATCATGGCTGTGCCTTCAGCGACTTCGCGCACCTTTACGCTGTCGATCTGCTTGCGCGGCATGATGAGATAGGCGTCGTCGTTCGTGCGTACCAGCACGCGCTCATTTGTAATGGCATATTCCAGGAACATATTGATGCGGGACAAATCAGTGACCGGCGACCATGCCGCCAGCATCGGAATGACCAGCGTGAACACCAGCACCATCCAGGAAAATGTGGTTGAATCCCGCTTCACATAGCACAGCGTGACATACAGCAGCGTGAGCGCCAGCGCGATTGACCCACAGATAATCCATCTTTTGACGATTCCGGTTGCGCCGACGCCCTGGAGCAGCTTCGACTTTTCCGGTTTCCCAACCCACAGGATTTTCTCGCCCGGCTGGAGAAGAGAATCAAAATGCTTATTCATAAATCATGGCCTCCAATATGATATTTTGGTGTTTTCCTCTTTGCATTATCAGTATATCGCAGCAGACCGTTAACGCGCTGCCAAAGAGCAGGGGCTTTGCGTTAAGTTCTCATCAAGGCGTTGCCGAAATTTGCGGTTTTTTGTCAATTTCTTAACACGCCCCCGCCGCGCGCCAAAAAAGCCGCAGCGATCTGCGGCTTCAAAATTTCATCGATTTCTTAACGGCGCTTTAGCGCCAGCATATGTTATAATGATATCGTATGCCGAAAGGAGATGGGCGGTTATGATGCGAAAAGCGCTGCAGTTTTCCTGGCGCGACACATTGATTTCCCTGATTGTACTGGGCGTTGCGGCAGTGATCTGCCTGCTGCTGCGGGATGTGAGCCAAACAGACGTGCACGTTCCGCTGATCTTTGTGCTGGCCGTCTTTTTGATTTCCCTGCTGACCCGGGGCTATTTCTATTTTTTCTTTTCCTCACTCGTGGCCGTCATCGGTGTGAACTACGCCTT
>JAQUZL010000110.1 GCA_028691385.1 Oscillospiraceae bacterium | reverse complement strand
CTTTTTCCGCGCCTGCTGCGCCTTTTCAGCGCTGCGCACCAACACGACGACTTCGTATCCATAGCCCATGCACAGTGCGGCCTGATCGCAGCCGATCATGCCTGCGCCCACAATCCCAATCGGGGTGTTTTCCGGTCGCTGCATTGTTTTCGCCTCTTTCCAAACATTGTACATTACGATTAGATCATGATTTCATCATGATCTAATTGCCATCGGCGTGCCCCGCGCCGCGGCTTTGAAATCTCAAGCGCTTTGGCGCAGAGCGCCAAAATGCGCATATAATAACGACTTTGTCGTTATTATATCATACCGCCCCGAGGCGCACAATAGAAAAGTAGTTTGCATTTCCCGCTGCCCTGTATTATGATAAACGCAATCATTCCCCATTAGGAGGCGCACCAATGAAACATACTATTTGTCCCGGCTGCAGTCTTGCCTGCCGCGTGTCCATCGCCATGGAGAACGACCGCGTCACCGACGTGCGGGGCGCTGACGGCGCACCGTGCTGCGCGCCGGACAAGCTGCTGCCGATCTTCAATAAAACCAGCCCGCGCATCACAAGCCCGATGATTCAAGAGGGTGGCCGGATGATTCCGGTCAGTCTTGACCAAGCGCTTGACGCGGCGGCGTCTGGGCTTTTGTATTTGCAGGCGCTGGGTGAAAACGCCATTGCCGGCGTCGCCGGCGACCGCTGCACAAACGAAGCGTATTACCTGCTGCAAAAAATGCTGCGCAGCTGCCTTGGCTCGAACAACCTGTTCTGCACCGCCGCAGCCGGCAGCATCGCCACCAACGACCTTGCCGATATGGCGGAGCACGCGCAGCGCATTGTCGTATTCGGCTGCGACCCGGATGAAACCCATCCGGTCGTGGGACAGATGATTCGCAGCGCCGTCGCGCGCGGCGCGACGCTCCTCATAGCGGGCAGCGCGAATGCAGCGCTGAACGAAATTGCCGCGCTGCGCTGCGAGATGACGCTGGGCACCGAAATTGCGTTTGCAAACTGTATCATGCAGATCATGCTGGACGAGGAACTGATGCAAAATCAGATTTTTGCCGTAAGCGTCGGCGCGTTCCATGCGATTCAAAAGCTGGTCAAGCGCTATACTCCCGAACGCGTTGCGCGCATTTGCGGGGCTGCACCGGAATCGCTGCGCGCCTTTGCCCGCGCCTATTGCGCCGGTGGCGCTGCCACCGTGATTTGCCCGTCCTTTGACGGCATGGAGGCGCTGCTCAACATGGCCATCATGGCCGACAAGCTGGGGAAGCCCGGCTGTGGCATTTTGCCCCTCACTGGGGGCTTCAACGGCCAGGGCGCTGCCGATATGGGCATGACGCCCGGCCAGCTGCCCGGCATGCAGGACGCTGCCAAGGAGGGCGTGCTGCGCCGGTTTGACGCGCTGTGGAACGCGCACCTGCCCCGCACGCCGGGCGCAGGCGGTATCACGCCGGAAACCCGCGGCCTTTACGTGCTGGACGCGGAGTTGGAAATTCCGGAAAGCGTGGGCTTTGTGGTCTATCAGGGTGCTTACCTGACAGACACCGCGCGCCGCGCCAACGTCATTTTGCCGGGCGGCAGCTATCTCGAGCAAACCGGTACGGTCACCAATTTGGAGCGCCGCGTGCAGCTGCTCCAGCCTGCCATTGCACCGGCAGAGGACGCGCTGACCGACACCGAGCTGCTCGCAGCCGTCATGCAGACCCTCGGCAAGGCGCAGGCCGCGCGTGTCTGCCCGGAGCTGCTCGATGAAATCGGCAGCGTCACGCCGCTCTATGCCGGCATCCGCTATGAGCGCCTGACCGCGCAGTCCCTGCAATGGCCATGCCCCACATCGGAGCATCCCGGCACGCCGATTCTGTACCTCGGCCAGTTCTCCCGCGGCCTTGGCTGGTTCCCGCCGGTGGAAGCGGCGCAAAGTCTGGCTGCGGTTCGCGTGGCCGTTCTGGAGCCGCTGGGCATTTCGAAAGCAACGCTGATGCAGCTTGCCGCCGAAACCCTTGGAGAAAGTGCCGAAGTGGTCTGCTATGACGACCGCTGCGAGGATCCCGACACGCTGATTGCCCGCGCGAAGGACGCCCAGATAGTGGTGGTGTCCAATATTCCCTTTGGCCGGGACGTCATTTCTCAGTGCCCCGCTCTGAAAATGCTCTGCATTGCATTCACCGGCGTCGATCATGTGGATCTGGAGCAATGCCGCGCGCGCGGCATCACCGTGTGCAACTGCGCAGGCTATTCCACCGAGGCCGTGGCCGATCTGGTCTTTGGGATGACGCTCTGCCTGGCGCGCAGCCTGCCCCAGTGCGACGCAGCCGCCCGCAGCGGTGGCACAAAGGCCGGCCTTGTGGGCTTCGAACTTGCCGGACGCACCTTTGGCATTGTCGGCTATGGCGCAATCGGCGCGCAGGTCGGCACGATTGCCAAGGCCTTTGGCTGCCGCGTGCTCGCCTGCAGCCGCACAGAAAAGCAGGTGGAGGGCGTCGAATTTGTGCCGCTTGACACGCTGCTGCAGCAAAGCGACGTCGTGTCGCTCCATGTGCCGGCAAATGCCGAAACGCGCCACATGATTGGCGCGCGGGAGCTGTCCCTGATGAAGCCCACCGCGCTGCTCATCAACTGCGCCCGCGGCACTGTGGTGGATTCGGACGCGCTTGGCGACGCACTGACGCGCGGACAGATTGCCGGCGCCGGCATCGACGTTCTGGAATCCGAGCCGCCGTTTGCTGCGGATCATCCGCTGCTCCGCGCGCCTCATACCATTCTCACGCCGCACGTCGCTTTTGCCACGGAGCAGTCCATGGAAAAACGCGCCGCCATTGTCTTTGATAACATTGCCGCCTTTCTGGGCGGCAAACCGAAAAACGTCATCTGTTGAACGTTCAGCCGCCGCTTGCACGCGGCGGCTGATTTTTTGTGGATCGGAACACATTGCTCTGATGCATACAGAAAGGTGGGATCACGGTGGCACTGTGGGCTTCTGATATTCCGGCGGGACTGCTTGGCTGCACGCTGGGCGCGCAGTCCGTGGGGATCTGCAAAATCGGTGAGGACGGTATTGTCCTGCGCGCGGCGTCTGCGCTGCCGGGCGGCGCGCTGCAGCTGCATGTGTGCCGCTTGGGCGGAAAGCCGACGGAAACGTGCGCGCCCTCGCGCTACCATCTGCGGGAGGTGCTGCAAAAACCAGATTGGCGGGAATACGTCTTTTCGGTATCCGATCCGGCCTATGCTTTGACGGTGCGGCAGGTCATTTTGGAATATAACCGGTTTGTACAGCTGAAGCTGCACAAATCCGAAGCAGACTGCGCGGCCGCGCTCACCGGCTACCCGGCGCAGCTCGACGCGGTGATTGCGCCAAGCTTTGCCACGCAAAAGCGCACATGGTTTTCTGCCGTCCGTCCATGGCATACGGATTTCACCTGTGAAATTGCCTTTGCGCTCGACACGCCCGCCCTTGCATCGCAGTTTCTCCGACAACCGCTCGCTGCCATCATCCGGCAGGCGGCATCGGACAATGGGCTGTCAAACCATCCGCTGCTGCAAAAGGCAGCCGCGCGCGTCTATTTTGGAAGCGCGTGGTGCCAGCATCTGCTGCCAAGCCCCGACCTGCTGCCGCAGCTGCTGGGCAAGGCCAAAGCAGACGGCCTTGCCGTTACTCTCAGCCTTCCCTTTCTGCCGGAGTGGTTCTGCGCGCAGGCGCGCGCGCTGCTCGCAGCCGCAGAACGCTGGTGCGTCGCGCAGAATGCGCGCATCGAGGTGGAGGTCAACGACTGGGGCGTTGCCGTGCTGCTGCAATCGTTTCCGCACTTGCAGCCGGTGTTGGGACGGCTGCTTTGCAAGCGCCGCAAGGATCCGCGCCTTCCCGGACCCATGGATGCCACTCTGCTGGCCGGAAACGATTTGATGCATTCTGGCTGGCGCGCGGCGCTGCGAACGCTGGGCGTCACGCGGTTTGAACTGGAAACGCCCGGCTATCCCACTTCCGTGCCGCCGGGGCGTCACAGTCTGCACCTGCCCTATTATCAGATGAATACCTCGCATTACTGTCCGCTTACCGCCGTACTCTCGACCGGAGACCGCGGCGCGCAGCATCCCACGCGCCACTGCGGCGCGCCGTGCAGCACTTGCGCGCTACTTTATCCCGATCATCTGCACGCCGTTGGAAAATATAACACCATTTTCGGCTGTGACTGCGCCATCTTGTCGGAGGAAGCGCTGCTCGGCCGTTACTGCGAGCAGGGCGTTGACCGCTTGGTTGTGACCTTGCTGTGAAAGGAGTCGCCATGAAATTGACCGCGGGACTTGGCAGCGTGCAGGACTATCCCCAATTGTGTGAAGCGGGCGCGGACGAGCTGTTCTGCGGCTATGTGCCGCCGGAATGGATCGCGCGCTACGGCGTGACCGTGCCGGAAAATCGCCGAGAGGTGCTGGCCTATCCGGTGCAGATCGGCAGCCTTGGTGACATGGAGATTCTTGCAGGCATGGTGCGCAGGCTGCGCAGGCCTGTCCGGGTCACCTTTAACGCGCTTTATTATCTGCCGGAGCAGTATCCGCTACTCGCCCGACAGATGGCCGATCTTGACCGCCTTGGGTTTCACGATTTCATCGTGGCAGACCCCGCGCTGCTGCTTTACCTGCGCAAAAAGCCCTACCGGTTTCATCTCAGCGGCGAATGCGCCGACTATAACCGGTATTCCATGTCTCTGGTGCAAACGCTTGGCGTTACCCGGTGCATTTTTCATCGAAAAATGCCGATTGCCGATATGGCCGCCTGCATCCGCGCGGGCGGCGCGGCGGAATACGAAGCGTTTTTGCTCAATGAGCGCTGCCACTATACCGGCGCGTTCTGCAGCAGTCTGCACTGCGATGCGCTGCCGCCGTTTTGCCGCGTCCCCTATCGGCTCGGCTTCTTGTCGGAGCATGCCGCCCCGCCGCAGACGCGCGCGCCGTCGGCGCGCGCCGACGACTGTGTGGGCAGCAGCGGCTGCGGTCTGTGCGCGCTCTGGCAGCTGCGCGCAACCGGAATCACCCATCTCAAAATCGTCGGTCGCGGCAATTCGCCGGACGCCATGACGCGCGATTTACGCGCGGCGCGCCGCGCCCTTTCCATCCTCGCAGACAGCCCCAGTGAAGCAGCTTTCCGCACCGCGCTGCGCGCCTCCCTGTTCTCGGGCGGCTGCAGCGGCGCGTGTTATTATCCCTTGGAGGAAACGTAAAAACGCCTTGAATCCGTTCAAGGCGTTTTTCTATGATTTGATTCAAATGTCGACCAGAGGCGGCCCTTTCAGCCGCAGCACCGTGTCCGCATCCGCCATCACGTCATTTTCGTGGGCACAAAGAATGATTTGCCGTCCCAACGTGCGCAGCTTTCGCATAATTTCCCGCCGCAGCGCGCCATCGACTCCCGCAAATGGTTCGTCCAGCAGACAAACCGGCCGCTCCAGCGCAAGTGCCCGTGCCAGCGCGAGCCGCCGCTGCATCCCACCGGACAGCGTGCCGATCTTCGCGTCCGCTTCTCCGGCCAGTCCCACCAGCTCCAGCCACGCTTCGGCGCTGCCGCCGCGTGGCGCTGCGTCTGTGATCTGCTGCGCCGCCGTGCGCCACGGCAACAGCCGGTTTTCTTGAAACAGCAGCGCCGTCTGCGCCATGGCTGGGCGGGTCACCGTGCCTGCATCCAGTGTTTGCAGGCCGGACAGTACGCGTAAAAGTGTGGTTTTTCCACAGCCGGATGAGCCGGAGAG
>JAQUZL010000007.1 GCA_028691385.1 Oscillospiraceae bacterium | reverse complement strand
GGTTTCATAGAGCAGTTCCGGCTCAACCGGCTTGGCCAGGTGCGCATTCATGCCGCACATTTCCGACTTTTTCTTGTCCTCAACAAACGCATTCGCCGTCATTGCAATGATCGGCACCGTTTTTGCGTCGGGTCGATCCAGCGCGCGAATCGCGCGGGTTGCTTCCAGCCCGTCCATCACCGGCATGCGAATATCCATCAGGATTGCATCATATTGTCCGAGCGCCGACTTTTCAAACAGCGCCAAACCTTCACGGCCATTTTCCGCATGGGTCACACGGACGCCGCATTTTTCCAAAAGGCGGCCGGCAATTTGCGCGTTGAGCGGATGATCCTCACACAGCAATATCTGTTTGCCGGTCAGCGCCGCAGCGTCAAGGCGTTCCTGCTTTGGCAGCTCCGGATTGTAAATGCGCTGGAAGTTCAGATAAACTCGCACCTCTGTGCCAACTCCAAGCTTGCTCGACACTTCAATGCTGCCGCCCATCTTTTCCACCAAGTTTTTCACAATGGACATCCCAAGCCCCGTGCCCACATAGTTCGGTGTAATCGCATCGGACTCCTGCTCGAACGGCTCAAAGATTTTCGGCAAAAATTCCGGGCGCATACCAATCCCGGTGTCTTTCACAACAATCCGGTCATAGGCAATGCCGTTTTCCCGCTTCATGCATTCAATCTCCACCGTGATGCTTCCGCCCTCCGGCGTGAATTTTACCGCATTGGATAAAATATTGACAAATATTTGCTGAATGCGCACCTTATCTGTCCAAATATACTCCAGTTCCGCATTGATTGGCGTAACAACCAGATTGAGCTTTTTTTCGTTCACGCTCGGCATGATAAAGGTAAGCACCTCATCGAGCAGTTCGCCTGCGTGCACAAGTTCCGGATTCAACGCAATTTTATTGCTTTCGATTTTACTCATGTCCAGCGTATCATTGATAATGCTGAGCAGATACCGGCTTGAGGCATCGATGGCGGTGAGATTTTTTCGCAGCGCCGGCTGCAGCGCCGGCATGTCCAGTGTGAGCCTTGTCAGGCCCAGAATGCCATTCATCGGTGTGCGCATGTCGTGACTCATTCTCGAGAGAAATTCCGTTTTTGCCCGATCGGAGGCCTCCACCGCCATGCGCTTTTCCCGCTCCATACGATTTCTCATTTCAAGCGCGGCAATCAAAAAAATGGCTAACACGAAGAAGAAAACCACGCCAACGACCATCGCCGGCTTCTGATACAGAAGCACGATGATGGCAGACTGCTGCGGCGACGCTGCGTTCGCGTTGACAATCTTGCTCAGCGCCGCGCTGTCGATGCTCAGCAGCGCTTTTGATAGGATTCCCAGCAAAACAGGGTCGCTGACGTCAGACAGGCCAAAGCACAGCCTTTGCCGGAAGGCGGAAATGCTGCGGCTTTGCAGCGATTGAAATTTCGCAAACGCCAAGTAATAATTTGTCTCGTACTCATTGAGATAGGTACAATCGGCCTTTCCGGTGCGAACCGCCTCCACGCAGGCCATTGCATCCTCGCACAGGACGACCTTCAAATCCGGAAAATACTGTGTGATATTTCGGTAGATATAATCGCCGTCCAGCAGTGCAACCGTTTTCGGGAATTCCGAAAAGTCTTTGATGATCTGCATGACTGACAGATTCAAAAACGGCTGCGTCTGATACACCTTGCTGTCCGCCGCCCAGTTCTGATCGAAGCTCATGGAGGTCAGATGGGCTGTCTGCCCGTTACGGGAAAAATTAGACATACTGTATCCGGTGTCCTGCACAAATTCCACCTGCAAGCCCGTCACTTCCGCGATTTTTTTGATAACATCCACTGAGATTCCGTAGAATGTGCCGCTTGCCTCGTCGTAATACTCAAATGGCCGCCATGCTTCCCCACAGGCCATTACGATTTGATTGTGTTCTTGAATATAAGCCAATTCCTCTGCATTAAGACTGACGCTGCGGTTTTTTTGCGCGGACAGATTGTTATCATAAAGCATTGTCATAAAATCCGTATAGAAGCTTGAGATCTGCGTCATCGCATGATCCAGTCCATTTTTGATCTGCGTATTCCCTTTTGTGGTTGCAAAATATACGGGCGATGGCGCAAATTGCCCGATCACCGCATAACCCGGATATGGCTCTGTGCTTGCACTGACCAGCGCATCGGCGCGGTTTTCTTGCACCGCCGCATCGGCTTCCTCCCAGGAATGACACAAAATCGCTTCATAGGTAAAGTTTTTTTCCTTTGCATAGGCCGACAGTGCCTGCTGCTCGAAGGAGTCGGCCGCAACCGCAATCCGAATGCCATCAAATCTTGCAAAATCCTCATACTGATAGGCTGTGCTTCTCTCCGGCACATACACGCAGCACAGCTCGGTATCGGCAAAGCTGGTCGAATAATCAAAATCGGCAAGTCGCTCCTCGGTTTTCTGCATTCCGCAAAGAATATCAATCTCGCCATCGCGCAGCCATTGATAACATTCCGACCAAGTGCCTTCCACCTATTCATATTTCCAACCGGTATAGTTGGAAATGGTTTGCAGAAAGTCAAAATAATAACCATGGTGCGTGCCATCGTCCTGCGTTTCCTGATAACCGACCTGTGGATACCATCCGATGCGGACAACCTGCCCGGACTCCGCCGCTGCGGAAACCGTCCCCGCCATCGCCGGAACAAGCAGCAGCCATATGAGCAGTACACATAGTGTTCGTATTTTCACAGTCCTCACGTCATACAGCCCCCGTTTTCACAGCTCTCCGCTCCCGCAGCGCACGTTTCTCGATTGTTATGTTATTATTTTACTTGATTCATCTCTTTTTTTCAACCGCGCCATGCCCTGTTCGGCAAATTCTTCTATGTGCCAATGATTGCGGCGCACGCAATGATGTGCTAAACTATGATCAAAACACACAAAAGGAGTGACATTCAAGCTGCGCCGCAGCTTTTTTCTATGAACTATTCTACCATTCTATTCGATTTGGACGGCACCCTGCTCGATACGCTCTCAGACATTGCCGGCGCCGTCAATGATGCAATCGGTCGATATGGCCGTCCCCCGCAATCCTTGGAGCATATCAAACGCAGCCTTGGAAACGGCGCGACCCAACTGCTCGCCGGCAGCCTGCCGGGCGGCGCAGAGCATCCAGCATTTGCGCAAGTTTTGCAAGGTTTTCGCCAATACTATGCCGAACATTGCATGCTGGACACCGCGCCGTATCCCGGAATTGTTTCCATGCTGCAAGCGCTCAAAACGCAGAAAATTGCCACCGGCATTCTTTCAAACAAACCAGATGGCGCGACGCAGCTGCTCTATCGCCATTTTTTCTCTGCGCTGATCCCGGTCGCTTATGGGGAGCGCGCCGGAATTCCCCGTAAGCCCGCGCCGGACGGCGTACTGCAACTCATGGCGCAGCTCCACGCAAACCCGGCGCGCACGCTCTACGTGGGTGACTCTGAGGTCGACTTTCAGACTGCGCGCAGCGCCGGTCTGGATTGTGCGCTGGTAAGCTGGGGATTTCGGGCACGTGCGCAGCTCGAATGCCTTCGCCCCGACTATCTCATTGACGATCCCGCGCAGATTTTACAGCTGATTGCGCCCTCGTAGGCGCGCCCTGCGCGCAGCAATGCAGCGGGCAGCAGCAATACAATCATTGATTTTTGTTTGAATACGTCAAATTTTCTCCAAGAAAAGACGTGCCGTTCTGATGATCAGAACGGCACGCCTTTTTCGCTTTTTTCAGCTGACCGGCAGCTTGCCCGTCGGCGCAAATGCGCCCAGCGCGCAGCCGATCCCCGCAGCAATATTCGGCCCGTATTTGCCGGTAATTTCGCCCCGCTGGGCATCCTCTTCGGTCATACCGATATAGCCGTAAGCCAGATATACCGGCACGCCCGCATAATTTGGCGCATCATAGGGAAGCCCAAGGCTAACCACGGCGCTGTCGCTTTTCCCACTGGCTGCGGCAACCGATAGAATTTCCTGTGGTCTGGCATAGAGCCAGTGCGCGGGGTTCATCAGCGTGGAAGCGGTCTGCTCGGAGAGCACTACAACATGGTCTGCTTCCCTGATTTCAGCCGCCAGCTCATCGGAAAGCTGCTCCGCCTTGTAATAGCAGGCAATCTTTAAGGTGATATTGGGAATGGCGTCTTCCGCTGCAAGGCGATTGACCGCAAAGCGGACGCTGCCGCACTCATTCTCATAGGGAACTGCGAACAGAACGGTTTCTCCGGGTTTCATCACGATGGGCGCGTCGCTTCCGCCATACAGCGTCACGGCTGCTTCTGCGATGGTTCGCTCTGTGGCGCGATGTGCTGCATTGCCCACTACCGCAGCGGCGCGCTGTACCTGCGCATCGGCGGTCGAATATTCTTTACCGATGATCCCATTTTTCAGCTTTAGCTTCAAAATGCGGGTAACCGCCGCATCCAGCTGCGCCTGTGGCAGCTCCCCGCTCGCAACCGAAGTTTTAATGGCTTGGTAAATGGCCTCCAGCTTGGAAACATCGTTAAGACTTGCCAGTCCTGTTGGATTGCACAAAAGCTCCGAACCGGCCTGCAACGCCATCACCACCGCTTGGGTTTCGCCAAAGTTGCTGGTAATCGCAGCCATCTCCATGGCATCGGTGCAAATTACCCCGTCAAAGCCAAGCTGCCCTCTGAGGATATCGGTCAGAATCGTGTGCGAGAGCGTGGCGGGCAGGTAAATTGGCTCGCCGGAGGACTTGGAAATCGCCTGCGTACGATCCAGATTGGGATATTGAATATGTGCAGTCATTACCATGTCAATACCGGATGCAATCAGCGTCTGAAAAGGAACGGCCTCCACCGCTTCCCACTCTGACTTGGTCTTGTCGACCAGCGCAAGGCCGGTATGGGTATCGGTGGCGGTGTTGCCGTGACCCGGAAAATGCTTCGCGCAGCCGATTGTTCCGGTGCTTTTCAGCCCGGCCAGATACTGCCGCGCCATGGCCGACACCAGAAGGGGGTCAGCGCCGAATGCGCGCAGACCAATGACCGGGTTTTCCGGATTGTCGTTGACATCGCTATCCGGGGCGAGGTTACAGTTGACGCCCAGCGCCGCCAATTCCTCCCCGATGACTTGCGCGGCCTGATAGGCATATTGCGGATTTCCCGTTGCGCCCAGCGCCATATTGCCGGGCATGCAGGTTCCTTGCCCCAGACGGGTGACAATGCCCCCCTCCTGATCAATCCCAATCAGCAGCGGAAGATCGCCCGCTGCTTTTGCGGCGCTTTGCAGGTCTGCGGTCAGGCGTGCCGTGCCGGCTGTGGTTTTCGTGTTTTCAGAAAACAGGATGATGTTACCCAGATGATATTTCTGAATCACCTCTTCCACTTCGCTGCTGAGCACCTCCATGCCGGAAGCGGTTTCCTCACCCGCATTTTTCCAGTAGCGGAAGTTGACAAACAAGACCTGCCCTATTTTCTCATCCAGTGTCATATCCGCGCAAAGCTGCTGCGCCTTTTGGTTTCGCGCGCCATCCTCCGAGAGAAAAGAGGTCAGATTGGCAAGAATCTGCGCACTCTGCGCCTGCGTCAGCGCTGCTTTGGGTGAAAATGTGCCGTCAGCAGTGCCCTGCATAATGCCAAGGCGTGTAACCATGGCCGCGCTGGTTTCCGCCCAAGCGGAAATTTCAGCGCTGTCAGTATAGACATTTGCGGTGCGCTCCCCCGTCCCGCGGGAATATCCGGCAAAGGTCAGATAGTTGGCTGTCAGCACAGCCGCCTGCTGCCGTGTCAGCGCCGCATCGGGACGAAATGTTCCATCGTCATAGCCGCTTACGATCCCATTTTTCGCCGCCCAGGAAAGATACGGCGCGCAGACAGCGGCGGCGTCCACGTCGGAAAATCCGGCGTCGCTATCTTCCGCAGCAGCGCCCGCCAAATGGGCTAGCTCCGTCAGGAATGTTCCCCGGCTGACCCACGCTTGGGACGATTGTACTGCATTGGCAGCGTCATACCCAGCTGCCATGGTGGGAAGCAGCCCTGTCAGGATTACAAAGCAGAGCAGCAAGCCCAAAATTCTTTTCTTCATTCTTTTTCCTCCTCATTACAAAACAAGGGTGATCTGATTTCCCTCGTCCCCACTCCAGGCACATGCTTTGGCAATGCCGGTCACCAGCCGGATTGACAGCTCGTCGGCCTGTTGGGTAAACGGGTCAAACGCCGACCCGCCATAGGTAATCACTGCTTCGCAGGCGCCGTCCAGCTCAGAAACCGAGGCCGCAAATCGCAGGGGGAACACCTCGTCGCCCCGCTCCAGCAGCGTCTGGACGCACAACTCCTCAAAGACCAATTGCAGGTTGTTGATCTGCCGCTGGCTTAGCAGCTGTTTGCGTCCAAACGCCTCGATGCCGGTGCGCACCGCAATAAAATCAAAGGTGGCCGACGCAATCTCCTGCTCAAAGGTTTTGAGCCGTTTCACAAAGGCTCTGGTGCGTGCGCGCTGCGGCGCATCGAAAATCTGCTCCGGGGGGCCATCCTCGTAAATGCCGCCCTCGTCCATATAAATCACGCGGGTGGACACGTCCCGGGCGAATTTCATCTCGTGGGTGACAATCATCATCGTGAGTCCCGCTTGGGCAAGCGTACGAATCACAGATAGTACCTCGCCCACCATGGTGGGATCCAGCGCGGATGTCGGCTCGTCGAAGAGGATGATTTCCGGCTTCATGGCAAGCGCCCGCGCAATGGCCACGCGCTGCTTCTGCCCGCCGGACAGCTCATCCGGATAGCTCAGCGCCTTTTCGGCAAGCCCCACCGTCGCAAGCAGCCGCATCCCCTCGTCGTAGGCCGCCTGCCGGGACAGCTTCAAGAGGTCCACCGGTCCCAGCATGAGGTTCTCAATCACCGTCAGATGAGAGAACAGGTTGAAGGACTGGAAAACCATGCCCATCTTGCGCCGAACAGCGGAAATATCCACGCCCTTCGCCGTGATGGTTTCCCCATCCACGATGATTTCTCCCGCAGTGGGCGTTTCAAGCAGGTTTAAGCAGCGCAGCAGCGTCGACTTGCCCGTGCCGGATGGCCCGATAATGGAGATGACCTCGCCCTTTTTAATTTCCAGGTTCACGTCTAAAAACGGCGTCACATTGGGAAATATTTTTTTCAAATGTCGGATGGAAATCATTTCATCACCACTGCTTTCACGGTACGTTTGCGGCGCTTGGGGTCCAGCCTGATTTCCAGACGTGATAACAGCATGGTCAGCACGTTTGCAACCAGGAAGTAAATGACTGCCGTGGCAATCAGGGGAAAGAACGCCTCCAGCGTGCGGCTGCGGATGATATCGCTGACCTTTGTAAGATCCTGAATGGCGATATAGCCCACCACCGAGGTCATCTTGACCATGGAGATAAATTCCCCCTTGAATACCGGCAGAAAATGGCGGGCGGCCTGGGGAAAGGTAATTTTCCAAAAGGCTCTCATCTTGGTGAAGCCCAGCGCGCGCGCCGCTTCAATCTGCCCGACGTCCACCGCATCAATGCCGGTACGCATCATCTCGGATACATAGACGCCGAAATTGACCGCAAAGCCGATAATCGCCACTAAAATCGCTGAAATATCCACCTTGCCGAAGATAATGTAGTAGAGAATCATCAGCAGCACCACGATGGGCGTTCCTTGTATCACCCGAATCAACACCGCTGCAAAAACAGACGCCAAGCGTTTTTTGCTGCGCCTGAGCATACAGATGCCAAAGCCCAATATGGTGCCAAGCAGACCCGCGCAGATAGAAATGAGCACCGTAACCCGCAGTCCGTCCAGCACCAGCTTCCAGCGGCTTTCTGTGACAAAGGTGCGGATAAAGCTGGCTTTCAAGCCGTCCCAAAAGCCCAGCGTCTGATGGGAATTTGTTCCGACATCCTCCGCCCGACACGCGATGCTCAGGGGATTATTGAAATACGGGATGGTGAAATCCACGCTTTGCGCGCGCTCCTGCGTCACCGCCATGGCCGAACAGATGACATCCGCCTTGCCGGAGGACAGCGCCGCAATCAGCCCCGCAAACTGCATGGTCTGATAGTCCACCTTCATATCCAGATCATAGGCGATGCGCTCGATCAGCTCGCAGTCAGCGCCTTGGTACTTGCCGTCCAGCATGAAGCCAAACGGCTCCTGATTGCCGGTCATGGCCACCTTAAGCGTGCCATTTTTTCCCTCCGCCACAGGAATGTCCACCGGCGCATAGTTGCCATCGGCGTTCAGCCAGCGCTGGGAAATTTCATCCAAAATTCCATCAGACTGGTATTGCCGGAGGACGGCGTTCAGCTTTTCCAGCAGCTGCGGGTTGTCCTTGGATACGGCCATTGCAACCTGCTGATCACGCAGCCCTTCCTGATAAATGGCAAGGGCGCTGTTGGTTTGCACCGCGTTTTGGCAGATGGTATAGGCCGTCACCACGTAGTCCACTTTGTTGGCCGCCAGCGCCGCAAAGGAGTCCGCATTGGAGGGGAAGGTGCTGATTGCGGCGTTCGGATATGTTTCCAGCAGGTAGCTTTCCCCCGTCGAACCGGTCATCACGCCATAATGGGCGGTTTCCAGCGCGGAATGGGATGCGTCCGCAGCGCCGGTGTCCTTTGCCAGCAGCACTTGGGGATTTTCAAAATAGGGCGCGGTGAGAAACACTTTTTCCAAACGCTCCGGGGTACTGTACATCCCAAGCGACAGATCCGCTTTCCCGCTTTCCAGCGAGGCGATCACAGCGGCCAAGTCCATGTCGATGTACTCCGCCTGATACCCCAGATCATAGAGCACGCGGTCGATCAGTTCCACATCCATTCCGGCATACGCACCGTTTTGCAGAAAGGTGGTGGGTTCTCGGGAGGAAATAATCGCCACCTTAAGCTTGGGCGCGCCATCCAGCTTTGGCGTTGCTACGTCGTCGTATTCGCTGCCGTCCGGTTTCATCCAATGGGCGATGATCTCATCCATCGTGCCGTCAGCGAGATACTGATCCACCACTGCGCTGACAGCCTGCGCCAGCGCAGGTTGGCTTTTGCTGATTCCAAGGCAGAGCTTTTCGTCCGTCAATGCGTCGGAAGCAATGCGCAAATTCCGATTACTGCGGATGAACCGCAGGGCGCTGGTGTAGTCCATCATGGCGTAATCGAGCTTGCCTGCGTCCAGCGCGGCGGTGCTGTCCACGTAATTCTTAAAGCTCATGATGTTTGCGTTGGGATAGTGCTCGGCCGCATACACCGCGTTGGTAGAACCATCCATCACGCCAACGCGCGCGGTTTCCACAGGGACGCGCGGCGCATTGCTTTGGGCGGACTGCGTTTGATTGTCGGTCGCCGCGCCGTCTGCTCTGACCAGCAGCGCTGTCTGGGTATGATAGAGCGGCGTGGAAAAATCCATCGTTTCCCGGCGCTCCGCTGTGGCGTTGAGATTGGCCAGAACGCAGTCGATGGTGCCGCTTTCCAGCGCTGCGGCGAAGCCGTCATAGCTGTAGAGCTTCACCTCCAGCGCCGCGTTCAGATACAGCGCCAGTCGCGCCGCAAGCTCCAAATCATAACCGGTCAGCGCATTGCCCTTAAAATAGCTGAACGGCTGCACCTCTCCCGATGTACCCACCGTCAGCGTAAGCGCGGGATGTTCGGGCTTGGGGATCTCCGGCATGGTATCGTCCGCATCCACCACCCAGCGCGTAAACATCTCGTCCAACGTACCGTCGGCATCCAGTTGGGAAAGCGCGTCGTTGATTTTCTGCTGCAGGTCGACAATATCGGAATTTCCCGAGATGCCGATGGCTACTTCATCGCTCGCCCCCACGTCGCCAGGGAGCACCTGCACGCCGTCAAGGCCGTTTGCAATGGCAAAGCCCAGCAGATTCCGGTCAAAGGCAAAGGCGTCCACCTTGCCTTGCTGGACGGCCAGATAGGCGTCTGACAGGCTGTTGTAATACTGCATTTTCGCCTGCGGCAGGGCGCTTTCCACAGCGTTCACGGCAGTCGCACCGGATGGCACGCCAATGGTAAACGCCGCATCATTCATTTGTGCGGCCTCGGTGACGGCCGGCTTTGTCTTAGCGCCGCAGCCTGCCAGCAGGCCGATCAGCGTGAGCACGGTCAGCGCAAGCGCGACCGCCCTTATCTGTTTCTGTTTAATCGGTAATCACCTTTCTTTGCGTGGGCTGTCGTCACCATGCGTGCCATGGGCACAACCGTACCCTCTCGCCAAGAGATGGTCAGCAGGTTCTCAAAGCCCAGCTTGTGATAAAAATGCGCGTTTTTTTCAGGCTTGGAGTTTTCAAGATAAACCACGCTTTCCCCAAGCTGTGCGGTCATGCCTTCCACCAGCGCCGAACCGGCGCCCGGCTGAATGGACGCCAGTAAAAACAGATACCAGTGCCGTTCTGCAATATGATGCGCCTGCGTCAGGTTGGACATTTTCAGCATTTTATAAGTAGATCGGGGCGACAGGGTCAAAAGCAGCCCGAGGTACGCCCCGAGCATTCCGCTTTTGATTACGTTGTACGGAGTAATCAAGCGCCCGCCCGGTTCATTCCAGAGCGCCGCTCCGCACACCTTGCCGGTTTCATCGGAAGCGGTATAGCACCGCCCCATTTTCAGATAGTAGTGCAAGCAGACGCAGAGGAAGCGGCGCAGCTCCATGCTGTCATGAAACAAAAATCCAAACAGCGGATCATCGGCAAATGCGGTTGATAAAAGCGACAAAAGCGGCTCAAATTCTTCCTTGGTAAGCGCGTGTCTTTGTTTCACTTGATAGGTATGTTGAATGAAAGGCATTGCGCCCACTCCTTCTGCATTGTTTGACCTGTTTCTTTGATTTCTCCGCTCAGATCCGCTTTGTCAGCGTCAGAACATTCAGGCTGTTGTGATATTCATATTCCACGGCATCCATGAATTTCTTCACCATAAAAATGCCAAGACCTCCAACATCCCGCTCCTCGGCAGAGAGGGTGGTGTCCGGATCCGGCTTCTCTGTGGGATCGTATGGACGGCCGTTATCGGCAAAGCGCAGCGTCACGATTCCGTTTTTCACCCCCACGCCGATGGTGGCGGCGGTGGCGGCGGAATAGCGGGCAATATTGGAGAAAATTTCATCCACCGCTATGTTCATTTGGGCAATCGTTTTCATGGGAACTTCGGCGCTTTCCAGCTCGCCCTCCACAAAGGCTGTGACCGTATCCATTGCTTCCAGCGTGGGACTTAGCTGCATTTTCCGAAAGCCGTCGTTCCGCGGTTTCAACTCGATGCCCAGCATGGTGATGTCGTCAAACTGGGGCGCTTTTCCGACAAACGCGTCAATATCGGCTTTCATGCTGTGCAGCAGCGCTTCGCAATCTGCATCCTTGCAGCGGTTGAGTGCGGCAAGCATCCGATCCGTTCCATATAGTTCATTGCTTGCATTGGTTGCCTCCGCCACACCGTCTGTGTAGAGATACAGCTGATCGCCCGGCTCCAGAGTCAGCTCATACTCCTTATATCGCGCGCCCTCCATGCCGGCCAGCACGAAGCCGTGCTTATCCTTCACCAGTGTATAATCGCCGCCTGCTCTTTTCAGCACCGGATACTCGTGCCCGGCATTGGCGGCAGTCAGCTTGCCAGTGGAAATTTCCAAAATTCCAAGCCAAACGGTGACGAACAATTCTGCGTCATTATTTTCGCAAAGCTGATTGTTGACCTTTTCCAAAATCGCCTTGGGCGCCAGCCCCGTCTGGGCGCAGTTTTTCAGCAGCGTCTTGGCGATCACCATAAACAGCGCCGCCGGCACGCCCTTGCCGGACACGTCTGCCATCACCATGGCCAGATGGTCGTCGTCGGTGAGGAAGAAGTCGTAGAAATCGCCGCCCACCTCCTTGGCAGGGGTCATAGTGGCATAAATATCCAGCTCCGGCCGTTCAGGGAACGCCGGGAAAATGCACGGCAGCATGCTGGCCTGAATATGCTTTGCCACGTCCAGCTCCGCGCCGATGCGCTCTTTCTCGGCGGTAACAGCGGTGAGATCGAAAATGTATTGCCGCAGACTGCCCGTCATGGCATTGAACGCGTTTGCCAGATCGCCAATCTCATCATCCGTGGCAGCCGTAGCCTGATGATCGAGGTTGCCCGCACTGATTTGCGCCGCATCCTGCTCCAGTGCCACCAGTGGCTGGGTAAGCCGCAGCGCAAAACGCCTGGAAAGCGCCATAATTGCACACACAATGCACAAAAATGCCGTGGCAAAGATGGCGATTGTCTGCCGAATCTGCCGGTTCATATCTTGCACCATGGCATCGGTGCTGCCCTCAATGGTGGCTTTGGTAATATCCGCCGGAGCGGTAATCCGCTGCGCCGGTACATGAATTGCCAGCGTCCAGTCCGAAGCGGTAATGGGCGTATAGGCGTAATAGACGTCTTTCTCGCCCTGAATAAAGCCCGTTTTGCCACTCATCAGCTGCGCGCGAACGGCATACGCCTCGGACGCGGGGTCTGTGATATTTTGAAAGCTGTCGGCATTCTTCTCCATGTGCGGCGAGGCGATAATATCGCCCGTGCGTCCCAGCAGGAAGGCATAAGCCCCTTGCCCAAGGTCAATATCAATAATATTTTGGTTGAGATCAGAGATTAAAATATCCATGCAAACTACGCCGGCAAACGCGCCGTTGGCGTGAAAGAACGGGGCGGCGCAGCTGATGGTCAGTCCCCTGCCGTAGCCGTCCTGATAGGTGTCCGTAAAAATCAGCGTGCCTGCCTTTTTTGCGCTGCAATACCACGTGGAATCAAAAAAGTTGAAATACTCCTCCTCGCCGCCGGTGTCGGCCGTGTGGGAATACGCGTCATAGCTCAGCAAGACGCCGCTTTCTGTTCCAAGATAAATTGTGGAAATCATCGCCTGTTCTGCGCGGATAACAGGATCAAACACCTGATACACGTTGCCAAGCAGCGCGACTTCCTCCGCCACGTCGCCGAAGGAAATGTCCGTGTTGGCCAGATTGCGCTGCATCGCCAAAATGTTCTCATTTTTCTTGTCGGGCGGCAGCACTTCTGCGGGGCGCACGCGTTCCGGCTGCTGGTACAGCCCGTCAATGTAGGCTGCAAACGTGGCGGTGTATTTTGAAAATTTCTCCAGCTTCGCATCTGCAAGGCTAGCTTTGCTGGCAACAAGATCCAGCAAATTTTGCTCGGTTTGATCCAGCAGTGCCTGTCCGCTGCCAGCTGCCGCCGTTTCGCCCAGATTGACGCCGGAGGCAATCACCTCGCCGCGCAGGCGCAGCATGCTGACAATGCCCACCGTGGCGGTAATGAGCAGCGCCGTTACCGAAATCAGAAACACGACCCTTTGCGTCTTTTTACGGATAGAGCCTTTTTTATGTGTGTTCGTCATAATCCATCCCGCCCTTTTCTATATCACAATATGCAGGCGGTTTTCTCCGCCCACATATCGGTAGGAGGCCTGCAGCGCACGCGCGCGGATTAAAGAAAGCCCCCAGAAATCTTCACTTTTTTCCATCGCCTGGCGGCGCAGCGGATTGTAGCGCGCGCCTGAATAGTTCAGAAATACGGACGCGCTGTCGCTGAGATAGATTCGCACATGAATCGGCGCGCCGACGGATTGGCATTGAATGCGCAGCACTAACTCCTCCAGACAGTTCTCCACGGCAAATGCTTTTTTGACAGGAAACCCATTGGCGGCGCACACCGCTTCCATTTGCTCGTTTAATCCGTCCAAGCCTTCCGCTTCGGAATAAACACAGCCGTCAACATCTGCCGCCGGCGTCTTGCCTTTCGGGCATACCGGCAGAATGCAGAGAATCGACGAGATCAAAATCATGACGGGAATCCCCAGAAAAACCGTAAAAACACCGTAACACACCGTCAGCTCCCGCCAAGCCTTCATGCCCAAAAGCATTCCGGCCGGCACCGACGCGAGCGGCGCCGTTACCGCCGTGATCGTGAAAAACCGCACGCAGTCGCGGCCATGCTTCAAACGAGGCGGTTCGGAATTTTTGCAATACCATAGAAGTCGGCTTCCCAGCGCCAGCAGCGGGATGCCGAGTACCTCCGCCGCAATATCGGCGGTCGCGCTGCCGCAAAGACAAGCGCAAATTATTGCGCTGAAACACATTCCCGGGACGCTCCATGGCCCCAGCAGAACACCCATCAGCAGCGGCAAAAAATTTTTGGGGCCGGAAAAGGATTGCAGCCCCAGAAAGCCCATCAGTCTGGCTGGAAGATCCAGCAGGAAATACAGGCCTGCCGCAGCAAAAAAGATAGAAAGCTTTCGAGATGGTTCCTTAAATCCCACGACTTCGCCTCCGTTTCCACAGCTGCGTCATCACGCCGTTTGACAGCAGCACGCCAAGCACAATGACGATGCAGCCCGCCACTTTCAGCGGTGTGATGGTTGACGCCTCTGCGCCAATGAATCGTGACAACAGCGGGGCGGCCAGCAGCGTCATGACCACCTCCGTAGAAAAAATGAGCGAAGTGTTCAACGCGCTGATATAGCGCTGCGCATAAATCTGCACCACGCCATACAGTCCGCGGATAAAAAAGCTGATAAACAGGACGCTGAACCAGAAGCTCCGCTCTGCGGGCAGCGCCATGGTCTGACCCGTCAACCGCGCCTCGATGCACCATGCAAGCAGCGAAAACAGAAAGCCGAACAGCATCTGCCCCATGGCCAGAATGGATGGGTTCGATCGCGCGCAAAGCCGCTCCACCGTGACAAGGTACAGGGCAAACATGACGTCCGCCAGCAACAGATAAAAGATGCGTACGTCCGCAAGTTTTCCCAAATCCGCATCCATGACAAGGAAAACGCCTGCCAAAGCCAATGCAACGCCAATGCAGCTGTTTTTTCCCACCTTTTGTCGCATCAAAAGCAGGAGTAGCGGCACAAACACAAAATACGCCGCAATCACGCAGGAGACCACCGACGCGTCCATCCCGCTCGAGCCAAGCAGTAAAAATAGATTAAAGCCGAACAGCTCGGCCGCCAGCAGCAGGCTTTGCAGCAGCTGTTTTTTCTCCAAACGATACAATTCACGAAAAAAGAACGCCAATGCAATCAAAAATCCTATGAGATTCGTCACGCAGATAAATGCGAAATTGGATACTGACGGGGGAATATTGGCCAAAAATACATATTGAATGGCCGCAAAAAACGTAATGGCCAGCAGCGACAGATTCGCCTCCAGCTTATTCAATCTGCCGCCACCTCGCTCAGCACATACTTTTGCAGCAAAATATCCGGCTTATAGGACAGCTTTGCCTGCCGCAGTCCCGGCACGGCCACGTCCTCTTCCCAGTTCAGATAGCGGCATTCCGCGCCACATCGGGCGGCAAATTCCTGATTGAGCACGCTATAAATCCCCAGAATCGCCCGGTCGCCCTTTTCCGCAATCATATCCAGACAATCCGGCGAGATGCGGCTGCCATACACAAAGCCGCGCACCTCGCCGTCCACACGCAGCACCAAACCACACAGCCCCAGCGCATCAAAGTTGGCAAGGGCTGTGTGGATGATGTCATTTTCGCTTTCCAGGTGCACCCAGTTGGGATCGGCCTGTTTTGATAAAAGCCACGCGCACTGAAATGCGCGAATGTCGTCCATGTCCGCCGGCGTGATGGGATCAATGGATGCCCGTGACCCGAGGTTCCGCCAAAAGGCGCGGCACTCGTAGCGCTTGGTCGTCAGGCCGTGACCTGACAGTGCGGCGATCCGCTCCTGCGCATAAAGATACTCCGCCATATCCCGATTCTCCTGCGCAAGAAAGCGTCCGGGATAGCGCGCTTCCAGCTGGGCCTTCGCATTGGCCGTCACCGTTTCAAAGCGGATGCGCGCGTGATTGGCTCTGGCGTCCGCCGTGAGCAATTCCATGGCGCGCGTCAGGTTCCCGCCGCCCATCGGGAAAAGGTAGGTGCGGTATCCCGCGCCGCCGCGCTGCGTGCGCAGCGTAAACAGCCAATCCTCCCGCTCACAGATGGCGTCGCCGTATTTGCCAGCCAAACAAAACATGGCTGGGAAGGTATGTTGGCAGGAGTTTTCGCCGTAGGCGTGCAGATACCGCTCGATTGCTGCGCGGTCGTCCAGCGTGACTTGTTTGAATTCCATGGGTTTTGCGATTATTCGATCGTCAGAATGTCGGAAAATCCCGTCACCTCGAACACTTCCATAATGGTTTCGTTGGCGTTGCGAATCACCATTTTTCCCTGTTTGTTCATGATCTTTTGTGCCGAGAGCAGCACGCGCAGGCCGGCGGAGGAGATGTACTCCAGCGCTGCAAAGTCCATCACAAGGGCTTCTACATTGGTCAAGGATGCCTTCAGCTCTTGTTCCAGCTGCGGTGCAGTGCTGGTATCCAGGCGTCCAGCCAAAGCCACGGTCAGTTCCTTTTCATTCATCGTCTGATTGATTGTCATTTTCGTTTCCTCCAAAATTAAAATGTTTTTGTGACTGTCATTTCAAGCTTGCCGCTGCGCACACCGATGGACACATCGTCGGCAAAGTTTGCGATGATGGATTTCTCCATGCCGTCCCACTCGCTTTTGACATTTTCCTTCGGTGCCAGCTCCATGTACTGTGAGAGCGTCCACTGATAGGCATATCCATCGTCCGGCGTGAGCATTCCGCAGGTCCACGCCGGGCTGCACAGCTCCGGCGCGTACCCAATGGACATCACTTCCAAAACCGCGCCCAGCAGGCCTTTGATGCCTTTATTTGCGGCGTTTTTACCGCTGCTGCTCAAAGACAGCAGTTGCTCCCGTGCCTGCTCGTTCACTCCGGTTTCGGTGCTCACGCGCAGGGCGTACCTTTTCCCTTCCCGCTTCACCGAATAATCCAGCGCGTCCACGTCCAAAAGCGCACCGCACAGGGAAAACATCTCCTCTGTGAGAAGCCGCAGGCAGCCGCTGTCTTTGGGACTGAGTGACTCCAGCGCGTCGATCTGCGCCAATGCCTCACGCATGGAGCTTTCCATAATCTTGATTTCTTTCATGGTTGATTTCCTCTCTGTTTGGCGCCCGCGAAGCCAGTTTTGCAACACCGATCAAGGTCCGCTTTGCCGCTCGGGCGCTGCGGTGACAATTCTCTATTTGGAACGTCTTGCTCGAAACTCCGTCAAGTGCTGCATCTGTACCTCGGCCTGCTCCTGTGTCAGCGGGATATTGAATTCCTTCCCAACTGCAATAATCTCGTCGGCAGACAGGCATTTTTTGATTTTTTCCGCCAGTTCTTTGCTGAAAATCTCCTCTTTCATTTCGTCCATGTTCATTTGCCTCCTGTTATTTTTTTACATTTTGCTATAGTTGCCGTGGGGTCAACCACGGGTACCGTCGTTTTTCTCCGCTACGAAATTGCCGCAATACGCCCATCGCCATAAGCTGGCGCATAGTCGGATGCGTTTTCCAGGTAGTCGCCGGTCAAAAACTGCAGCAGGGCGTCGAAATCCAACCCCGCATCCGCTTCCAGCACAGGGCAGTTCGCAAACATGCCATAGCCATCGCCGCCCTGCAAGGTGAAGTCAGTTCCCGCCAGACGGTAGGTTTGATCCGTCTGAAGGGGCTTGCCATTCACCAGCACGCGCTGCACGCGCCGTTCGCCCTCCACGCCGTTGAACATTCCCGCGTCGTCCAGCGAGACCGGCGTAGGTACGTCGGCGAGGAAGGTAACGGTCAGCCCCGAAACCTGCAGAAAGCCGCCATTTTCTTCCGGCACGGCAGAAACAGCAAATTCCAGTGCATCCAGAAGCTGCTGCCCCGTCACCTCGATGATCCGCAGATGATTGCCGAAGGGAAACACGCCCAGCACATCGCCGCTTGTGATTGTGCCTGCTCGGAGGCCTGCCCGGATGCCGCCGCCATTCATCACGGCCACGTCAGCGCCCGTCGCGGCGCGAATTGCGTCGGCACAGAGATTGCCCAAATTGGTTTCCGCATTGCGCACAATGCGCACACCGGTCACCGGGTCGTCCGTCACCAGCGCGTCCTTGACCGTGGCAACGGGCTGCTGCAGCTGCTGGGCAAACGCAGCCTTCTGCTCGTCAATGTACGCGGCGGTATCCGCATCCTTGGGCACATCGTCCGTCACAAGGCCGGTGGACAGGTTGCCGTCCCGGTCAATCAGCAAATAGCCGATATGCGTAAGGCCCGTTCCGGTGGCGGAGAGCAAAATGCGCTTACCCTCCCGATTCTGCACGCGCTCGCACTCCACAACGCTGTGCGAATGACCATCGAGCACCGCATCGATCCCGGTTGTGTGGGCAATCAGCTCGGTGGAGAGATAGGGCGCCGTGGCGGCGTCAATGCCCAGATGGGTCAGAGCGATCACATAGTCCGCGCCGTCTTTTCTCGCGGCGTCCACTGCCTGCTGGGTCGCGTCCCACAGCGCCGCTCCGGTTGCATCCTGCAGGAACGTGTATTGGTAGTTTCCTGTTTCATCCATAAAATAAGCAGGTCTGCTCGCGGTGAGCGTTTGCGGCGTAGTGACGCCCACAAAGGCAATCTGAACCCCGTCGCGCTCCACCGTGGTATAGGGCTGATAAACCGACTCGCCGCTCGCCTGATCCTCAAAATTCAGGGACAGAAACGGAAACGTGGCCTGTTCCGACAGCGTGCGCAGCGTCGCTTGCCCATAGTCAAACTCGTGGTTGCCCAGCGTCATGGCGCAGTAGCCCAGCCGGTTCATGATCGCAATCGGTACCGCGCCCTTTGACAGTGAACCGATGGGCGCGCCTTGAATTGCGTCGCCTGTGTCCACCAGCAGCACCTGCGCGCCCTGCGCTTCCAACTCTTTTTTGAAGGCTGCCAGTCCCGCATAGCCGATGTTCTCATCCACCGCGCAGTGCACGTCGCCGGTATAGAGCACGGCAATGTCGGCTTGCCGCACGTTTTTTTTCGTCCCGCCGCAGCCGGTCAGGGTCAGAAAAAGCGCCAATACGGCAATGGCAATCGTTAAGTAAGAAAATCTATCGGTTTGTTTCATGGTTTCTCCATTCAAAAGGGATTGTCAAATCTCCGATTTTCCGTTCATCCCAGAACCTTTTTTGGCCATTCGCACACGCCAACCTCCAGCGCGCGGGGTCTGTCCAGATGGAAGTCCGCATATTGGCAATACCAGCACTCCGGTATGGGCGCTATGATGCCGACTCTCGGTGTAAAGGCCGGGCAAACCTGTCTGGGCCAGACATTTCCCTCTGCATTGGGGGCGGAAAGCGACTGATCCGTTTTTCGCCTTGCTGTTTCAGACATAGAAAAGCGCTCCCTTCTTTTTTGTGATTTCCTATCTACAGAATAACACAAAACGGAAGGGAGCGCCCATTTTTTGCAAAAAAAGCCGATTTTTATGCACAATGTTGTCAATTTTTGAAAATTTTCACTTGACAACGGGGTGTGCGAGTTCCCCCCTTAGACCATCAGCTGCACCCGGAAAAGGCCGTCCGCCGCCGTATACACCAGCTCGCCGCCGCAGCTTTTGACAAATGCCGCCACGCTTTGACTGCCCCGCCCGTGCCCCTTGTCCCGGGCAATGGGCACGCCGGCTTCATCCAGATCGACCGTTCCCATATAGGGATTTGCGAGCTCCAGCAGCAGCTGCCCGGTGTCCACCGCAGTGAAGCGCAGAAAGCGCGCGCCCTCTGAAACCGCAGCGCAGGCCGTGATTGCGTTTTCCATAAGGTTCGACACCGCCATGGCAAGGGAAAGCTCATCCACCCGCAGCAGTTTCGGAATGATCAGGCGGATTTCGCAGCGGATGCCCTGTCGCTTGGCCTGCTCGGCATAATAGGACACTGCAGCGTTCACCGACACATTCTGGCAATAGGTTTGCGGCTTGGGCGGCAGCAGCTGGCTGCCGCGTTCCAAAAGCGCCGTAGCCTGCGCCGTTTCCCCCTGCCGCAGCAGCGTGGCAATGGTGTGGTTGAAGTGCCGCTGATCATGCCGCGCCGTGCTCATCTGGCTCATTGCCTCATCCATCAGTGCAAGCCGATGCGCCATTGCGTTGGCTTGAATTTCCAGCAAATTACGACGCTCTGTCTGCTGAGAAAGCACCGTAATTTCCTTCAGACTGCGGTACAATGTCGCAACATTGAACAAGAAGCACAGCTGCACAAGCAGCACGACGCCGGCTGCAAAGAAGGGTTGGTCGCCAAAATAAATTTCGCTGTACACCGATACGACAAGCGTCGCGACCATTGTCAGGGCGGGCGTCATCAACAGCGTGCCCCACCCGGTTTTAATGTGGTCTGCAATAAACCGCAGGGGCTTCGCGCAATATCGTAAGGCGAGCAGCAATACCGGAAAATAGACACAGGGCAGCACCAGCAGCATCGCGACCTCTGAAAGTCCCAAAATATGACGCAGGGCATTGCACGAAATGGAAATCAGCATAATCACGTTCGCCTGGGTGAAGTGCATGAACGCAGTTTTCACAATGGGGTCAGATGAGATGAAAAAGACCGCAAAATTGCCAAATATCATGATAAGCGGAGCAATTTTTGTGTACGCCATATAACCCATGAGCGGAATCAGCACGTACGGCGTCAGCAGCATATACAGGGTGAATGCAGACAGGCACACCACGGTGCGCCTTGTGCTGCGCTGCCCAAGACCGATCACACGAAACAACATGGAAAACAGAGCCGGAATAAAAAAACGAAGCGCTTGAATGAGCGCATAGGCATGCTCTGTCATTTGTCCGCCTCCCCCAAGCGGTAGCGCAAATAGGCGTTTCGCACCGCCGTATACTGCTTGCCGGACACCGGCACAAACGCCCCACCCCGCAAGAAAAAGCCCTCCTTTACCAGCCGCTCCACCTGACTCATGTTCACCGCGAAGGACACGTGTGGGGAAAGGAAGCGACGGTCAGCCAGCAGCGGCGCGATGTGATCGGCAAAGCTGCCCGAGAGGGTGGCGGTTTGCACCGTTTCGCCGCCGATCAGGGTGTAGACCGCCGTGTGGCGGCGGCATTCGCAGCAGACCACTTTCTCTGTTGCGATCGTCCGCACCCCGTCATGGGTTTTCAGCGTCAACAAACATTCGTTGGCAAAATCGGCTTTTTCCACCGCCAGCGCCAGCGCCGCAAACAGCGCCTCCCGCTTTACGGGCTTGAGTAAATAGTGCAGCGGATTCACCGCGTAGGCGTCCAGCGCATAGCCCGGCTCGGTGGTAATATAGATAATCTGCGCGTCAGTGCTGACGCGGCGGATGCTCCGCCCCAAATCAAGCCCACTGAGCATGGGCATCACCATATCCAAAAGATAAATGTGGAAGGGTTGGCTTTCACAGGCGCTGGCCAGCGCGTCCGGGTGGGAAAAGGCCGTGATCGACGCGTTCGGGCAATGGGACGCGGTGAATACTTTTGTGAGCGCTTCCAGCGCTGCCAGCTCCTTCGGCTGATCATCACAAATCGCAATTTGCAGCATGGGCTGCACCTCCCCGGCCGTGTGGTTTTTACCGCTCCCATGCATCCACAGGCCCTCATTTTGCATAGGATTTTCCACTTTGCGGTATAATACGTTATTTTATATGATAGCATCGCAGCGGTCTGATTTCAATCCATTTGTCTTTGCGTAAAGATCTGTCCATCAGCGCGGGGCGCGCGCAAACGATTTGTTCGCGCTCCGCATGAATAAACAGCATCGGTATATTCCGCTTCCCAACGCTGCCGGTATTGCTTGTCCTTTCGTTGCGGCATCACGACACGTTCTATACCGCTGCCGTCTTGTGCCGTCAAGCTTCGTACCCAGTCCTGTGTATCATGCCGGCTGGGATTTGTCAAAAAGCACACTGCCGCAACGATGCAAGCAATGATCGTTCCAACGACGATCCCAAACGCAGGCTTCTTGTAGTTCAGCACATTTTTTACCCGACCCTTCACATCCACCTCGCCAAAGGCCAGCGGGCAGGCGGCAATGCTGCGGCAGCTGACGCTGCAGCTCAAGAGCGCCGCCGAGTAGTCCGCCCGCTGCGAACGGTTCAGTGTCTTGACGGTTCGCTCATCGCAGGCCAGCTCAATATCCCGACACAGCAGCACATAGGCCAGCCATAGCAGCGGATTGAACCAATCAATCGTAAGCAGCAGAAAGCCCAGCGGCTTCCACCAGTGGTCGCGACGACAAATATGCGTTTGCTCATGGGAGATGACGTGGGTCATCTCTGCTGCGCGCATGCCGAATGGCAGGTAGATGCGAGGACGCGCCAGCCCCAGCACAAAGGGGGACATCACGTTTTCGCTCTGCCAGATATTCTCCCGCAGCAGCACCGCTGTACTAACTCTGCGCCGCAGGCGAAGGTAACTGATCAGCGTATACAGAAGCAGGAACGCAATACCGGCGAGCCACACGACAGCCGCAACGAACACCCATATCTGCAGTGGGTTCGCGCTGGCGGACGGATCCGGCGCAAAGGACTGCGCGATGATGGGATTGACCACGCTGTTCAGCGCCGAAATGCCGGTTTGGATGGTGGGCGTCTGGGCGTACAGAATGTCCGGGCTGACCGTTTCACCGCTGGGAATCAGGCTCAGTGCGCTTTCAAGGGAAACGGGACATACCAGCCGAATCGCCACCAACGCCCATAGCAGGCAGCTCCCCCACTTGGGCGCTTTCTTCAGCACAATGCGCAGCACGACCACCGCCAGCACCAGCCACCCTGCCGCAATGCTCATGTTCAGCACTTTAAGAAATATCATTTCCATGCTCAGCTCTCCCTGTACCGGTCAATCATTCTCTGCATGGCGTCCACATCCGCCTGCGACAGCTTTTGGCGTCTGGTAAACGCTGCCAGAAATGCCGGAAGTGAGCCGTCGAACTTTTTTTCCACCAGCTCGTCGATTTCGGCCGCCTGCACCGCATCTTTGGACACCAGTGAGGTGACCACGGTGCGTTCATTCTTCACCACGCCCCGCTCGGACAGCCGCTTAATCACAGTATAAGTGGTGGTGGATTTCCACCCAAGCTGCTGCTGACAGAGCCTGACCAGCTCCGTGCTCTTGATCGGCTCATGCTCCCAGAGAATCAAACAAAAACGGTACTCGCTTTCAAACACCTTGGCTGTTTCCATGATACGCCCTCCAGTCTAACCCGTTAGAGTTATTAACAAGTCTAACGGGTTAGAGCCTTTTTGTCAAGTGCACAATGACGCCCTATTCTATCGTAATGCATCGTGGATATGCGCACCAGTCTATTGATATACGGTGAATGCATCGCCATTGCGGCATCCAGCACCGAACCGCCTCCTGTTCGCAAACGGTCAAGCGGCACATTTCTGTTGACAATTGCGTTACCGGCGCATATAATATCCAGAAATCTCTTTGCACTGCATTACATTCAACACGAATGCGAGATCAACAGTACAAACTGAGCAGGCGATGAACCTTTCCGAGAAAGGTCATGGGGCCGGGCCGCAGCATGAGCGGCAACAGATTGCATATTATGCACATCTGTGGGACAGTGGTATGTTCCATCGGTGTGCTATTTTTATATCCAAATGGAACAACGACCCCGAAAATGGAGTGCCATAGAGCTATCAAACGACTGCCGAAAGGCTAAAACGGAGGTAACTTTTATGACAAGCAACAACCCGGCAGGCCTAACCGCCGCCGAAGCAAAGCGATTGCAGGCGCAATACGGCAAAAATGAATTGACCGCACAGAAAAAAGAGAGCTTTCCGAGAAAAGTTCTGCACATACTGTGTGAGCCGATGTTTTTGCTGCTGATTGTGGCTGCAATCATCTATTTTATTCTCGGCGAGCCGAGAGATGGCGCCATTATGCTCATTTTCGTGATTGGCATCATCAGCATAGACGTGATTCAGGAGTGGAAAACCGACAAAACTCTGCGCGCACTGAAGGATTTATCCGCCCCTCATGTCACGGTCATTCGTGACGGCAAGGAACAAACGATCGCCAGCAGTGACCTCGTTCCCGGCGATTTCATGATGATCTATGAGGGCGTCAAAACGCCAGCCGACGGAATCGTTGTGAAATGCAATGACCTTTGCGTGGACGAATCCTCGTTGACCGGCGAGGCGGAAGGGGTGTGGAAAGTCCCAACGGAAAACGCCGCGCCCTCGCAGGATTACTGGCGGCGCGATTACTGCTATGCCGGCACCTTGGTTACCCAGGGTACCGCAACCATACTGGTTGACAAGATCGGCTCTGCCACCGAATATGGCAAAATCGGCGCGCATGTCGCCGCAGCGCCGGATGAGGATACGCCGCTTCAAAAGCAGACCGGCAGCCTTGTGAAGCTGTGCGCCGGTATTGCGGGCGTTCTTTTTGCCCTGGTGGGCGTGTTCACTTGGCTGAACATACCGGATCATGCCGTTGGCGACCGGCTGATTGAAAGCATTTTATCCGGCGTTACCCTTGCCATGGCCATGATTCCGGAAGAATTTCCGGTCATACTCACGGTGTTTCTTTCTATGGGTGCATGGCGGCTTGCCAAAAAGCAGTCTTTGGTTCGCAAGCTGCCCTCCGTGGAAACACTGGGCGCTGTTTCTGTCCTGTGCGTAGACAAAACAGGCACCATCACCATGAACCAGATGACCGTACAGGATACCTGGGCAATGGATGGCGACGCCCACACCCTGTGCCAAACCATGGGGCTTGGATGTGAAACCGACGCCTATGACCCTATGGAACAAGCCATGCTCCGCCACTGTGACAGCCTTGGCATCACCAAAGAATCGTTATTCGGCGGTGAACTGGTGCACGAATATGCCTTTACCAATGAGCTGAAAATGATGGGGCACATCTGGCGGCGGAGCGGTAAACTGGTCATTGCCGCAAAAGGCTCGCCCGAACGTATTTTGAGCATCTGTGAACTGACGAAAAACGAAAAAGAAGCTGCCCAGCATAAAGTTACCGAAATGTCGCAGCAAGGCTTGCGCGTGATTGCGGTCGCCACTGCCATAGCCCGGAGCGAATCGGAAATTCCGGCACAAATTACGGATTGCCGTTTGAAACTCTGCGGGCTCATCGGCCTTGCCGATCCCCCGCGTGAAAGCGTGAAAGCAGACATCGCACGCTGCGGTAAGGCGGGCATTCGTGTGGTCATGATTACTGGCGACAACGGCATGACCGCATCCTCTATTGCCAAGAAAATCGGCATGCCCAACAGTGACCATATTATTACCGGCGATATGCTCAATGGAATGACCGACGAGGCGCTTCGAGAAAGCGTTCGGGATGTCAGTATTTTCTCCCGCGTGATCCCGGAACATAAGATGCGCATTGTAAAAGCGTTTCAGAACAACGGCGAGATTGTTGCCATGACCGGCGACGGCGTCAACGACGCGCCCGCCCTCAAGTATGCCGACATCGGCATCGCCATGGGCAAGCGCGGCAGCGAGGTATCCCGCGAGGCCGCCGACCTGATTTTAATGGATGACAACTTTACCACCATCGTGGAAACCGTCAAGGACGGCAGACGGATCTATGATAATATTCGCAAAGCCGTGGGCTATGTGTTCACCATTCACATCCCGATTGCATTTGCATCCCTGCTTGCGCCCGTTCTCGGCATCGCGCCGGCGGCATTGCTTTTGCTGCCGCTGCACGTTGTGCTTTTGGAGCTGCTCATTGACCCCACCTGCTCCATTGTCCTGGAGCGGCAGCCTGCCGAAACAGATATTATGGAGCGAACGCCGCGTGATCCCAAGGAAAAGCTTCTGACTGCGCGCATTCTGGTAAAAAGCGTTCTGCAGGGTCTTGTCATCTTTGCCGCATCCTTTGGCGCTTACTATATGACGCTCTCCGGCAACGCAGGCAACGCGCCGGTTGCACGTGCCATGGGGCTTTCCATCATAATGCTTTCCAACTTATTTTTGGTGCAGGTGAACAGCTCCGATCATGATTTTGCGGTGCAATCGGTTTTTCGCCTTGCCAAAGACAAGGTGATGTGGGCGGTGAACTTCGGAACGCTTGCGATGCTGGGCGTCATCCTCTACTCGCCAATGAATGCTCTGTTGAAGCTTGCGCCGCTGTCTGCGCCGCTGCTTTTGAAATCCGTAGGGATCGCAGCCGTCGCCGTGTTCTGGTATGAGCTTGTAAAGCTTGTAAAAAAGCTGCGCAAAGGGTAAGCCCGTGCAATCCATCCGAACAGCGTTGAACTTGACATTGCCGCATTTGAGCTGAAAGGAATTGCCCACGATACCGAAGCCTGCCATGATAACGCATTGACAAAATTTGATTTAACGTATATAATCACATCAAAATAAGTTGATGTGAGGTGGGCAGGCTTGGAAACAGTTCATGAGAAAAACGCCAAGGTGTTTAAGGCGTTCTGCGATCCGAAACGGCTGGCTGTATTGGAGCAGCTTCGCAGCGGTGAAAAGTGCGCCTGCGTTCTGCTGGATAAACTGGACATTGGGCAGTCCGGACTGTCCTATCACATGAAAATTTTATGCGAATCCGGCATCGTGGACAGCCGGCAGCAAGGCAAGTGGACGCATTATCGACTCAGCGAAACAGGGCGTGCGTATGCACTTGCTCTGTTGCAGCAAATCACCGCACCGGACACCGCGCAGCTGTCCTGTTGCGGCTGTAAAGAATAAAGGCCATCTCGCAGCAGATGGCTTTTATTCGGCGCATCATATCAATATTTCTTGATGTAATAATCTGATTTGGGAACGAGAGGGCTTTCAAATGCACATTCTTCAAGCTGTGTGGCTGTTCTTCCAAGACCAAGTGCTTGGAATGAAGTGGCTAAGCACCCGCATCGGCAATTTGCTTATGCTCCTCGGTCTTGATGTGACCGGGCAAGTTGGCGCCAGTATTCAATTTTTCATCTACGATGTTCTCAAAATCACAGTGCTGCTTTGCGTGCTGATTTTTATCATTTCCTATATTCAAAGTTACTTCCCGCCGGAGCGGAGCAAAAAAATTATGGGACGTTTTCACGGCCTGTGGGCAACTATGATAGCGGCGCTATTGGGTACGGTGACGCCCTTTTGCTCCTGTTCCTCCATCCCGCTGTTCATCGGCTTTACCAGCGCGGGTCTGCCGCTGGGCGTGACTTTTTCTTTTCTGATTTCCTCCCCGATGATAGACCTCGGCTCGCTTGTTCTGCTGATGAGCATTTTTGGTGCGAAGGTGGCAATTGTATATGTGATCGCGGGACTGATCATCGCCGTTGTCGGCGGTACATTGATCGAAAAACTGCACATGGAAGCGCAGGTGGAAGCGTTGATCCGCGCTGCCGGCAGCGTGGATATTACCTGTCCGAACTTGACCCGCAAAGAGCGTGCGCTTTATGCAAAGGAGCAGGTGGTATCCACCTTCAAAAAGGTGCTGCCATATATTCTTATCGGCGTTGGCATCGGCGCCATCATACACAACTGGATTCCCGAACACTGGATTGAGATGGTGCTTGGCAGCAGCAATCCCTTTGGCGTTGTGCTGGCAGCTTTACTGGGCGTTCCCATGTATGCCGACATTTTTGGCACAATTCCGGTAGCCGAAGCGCTGCTTTATAAGGGCGCAAGGCTTGGCACAGTGCTCTGCTTTATGATGGCGGTGACCACACTTTCCCTACCGTCAATCATTATGCTGCGCAAGGCCGTGAAGCCAAAACTGCTTGGTTTGTTCGTAGCAATCTGCACCATTGGCATGATCCTTGTTGGATATTTGTTCAATATTTTTCAGTACTTGCTGGTGTAAAAAATTTTTTAGGAGGATTTGATCATGGGACTGTTTGGAAGGAAAAAAGAAGAAACAACGCCCTGCTGCTGTGGCGGTAACTGCAATGCCCAAACCATGGAGGATGCCGAAAAAGCCAAGCGCAGCGGTGCGTCCGTAAAGGTGCTGGGTTCCGGCTGCGCCAAGTGCAATGCGCTTGAGGCCGCCACCTTGGAGGCGCTGAACGAGCTAAACATGGACGCCACCGTTGACCATGTGACAGACTTTACGCAAATTGCCGCTTATGGCGTGATGACCACACCTGCCCTCGTGGTAGACGGCAAGGTGGTTTCCTTTGGTAAAGTGCTTAAAAAGGATGAAGTGAAAGCAATTCTAAGCAAAATTCGGGGGTAATGCCGTGGTGCGGCTTCTACCGGAATGCTTGGTGCATCCAACTTTTTGAACCGCCAATCGCTGTTTCATTTTCGCTGTTTGGCGTGAAAAGCGTCGCATGAACATAGTGGAAAGAAACGAGCGGGGACACCGCTTCGCAGAATGACAACGAAGGGCGCTGATTCATCCGACCAAATGCAGTCGGTAAATCAGCGCCCTTTTTGAGCGAAATTTTATTGAATCGGCGGCAATGAAATCAGCACCCTTCGGGAAATCAAATAGGCTTTCCCAAAAGGTGCTCGATAAAATCAGGTTCATT
>JAQUZL010000006.1:12007-28392 GCA_028691385.1 Oscillospiraceae bacterium | reverse complement strand
CAGCGTGGAGTCAATCACGAAAATTTGCGCGTCCGGAAACTCCTCCCGGAGCATCTCGCTGCGGTGACGCCGTTGTGCCAGGTACCGGAAACACCGCTTCCGAGGGCGATGTGGACAATGGGAAGCCCCTGCGACAGCAGCGGCCGCCAAAACTCCACAAACTCCTGGGGGTTGAGCTGGCTGGTTTTGGGCACGGCGCCGGCGCGCATCTTGTCATAGAATTCCTTGATGCCGTCGTCGCGCATTTCATCGCGGAAAGGCACTGCGTCGATGGTGTAGCTGAGCATGATGGGGATAATCTGCCGCTGCTGAAGCAGCGCCAAGGGCAGGTCGCAGCCGGAGTCGGTGGTCACAATAAAACGCATACGCTCACTTCCTATATCCGATATTTTGATCATTTTCAGGGATGGTACGAAAAGGAACCCTTCACTGCAGATCCCGCAGCAGATTTTGCGCGGCCATCATGCTCATGGTTTCCGATGCGCCATTGGTGGAGGCGGCGCAGTGCGAACCCATGATCAGGTTATCCAGCGTGTACAGTTCGGGATTGGCCGGCGGCTCTTGCTCAAACACGTCGATTCCTGCGCCCCAAATGCGGCCCTGCTGCAGCGCGGCAATGAGAGCCGGTTCGTCAATCAGGCCGCCGCGGGCGGTGTTCACCAGCACCACATTGGGCTTCATGGTTGCAAGCTCCGCCGCACCGATAATGCCGCGGGTTTCGTCCGTCAGCGGCAGGTGCAGGGAGATGAAGTCCGCCTGCCGGAAAATTTCCGCCGGGGTGGCGCGGGTAATGCCGTGGGCGGCGGCGTAGGCGTCGTCCCAGAACACATCATAGGCCAGCACCTGCATGTCAAAGCCGGCGGCGCGTTTGGCAACGCCCTTGCCGATGGCGCCAAGGCCGAAAATGCCCACCGTTTTGCCATAGACGTCCGCGCCCATGACCTTTGTCCACTGCTTTTCGTGGCACATGGCGTCAATCTTCACCACGCGGCGGGCGCAGCCCATCATCAGGGCGAAGGCGTAGTCCGCCACCGCGTTGGAGTTTGCGCCTGCGGTGATGGAAACAGGGATATGATGGCTCGCTGCGTAATTTTTATCAATATTATCCGTGCCAACGCCGTATTTTGCGATGGCGCGGAGATTTTTTGCGCAGGCAAGCACGTCCGCGTCCAGTGGATCCACGCCGATGATCACGCCGTCCACATCGGCAATGCAGGTCTGCATTTCTTCCTTGGTCATGATTTTTCCGGCGGGATTGCGGACAATCGTATAGCCCGCCTCCTGCAAAAGCCGCACCGGCGCGTCGTCGGTTTTGGCGAACGAGCGCGGCGTGACAAGCACTTTTTTCATGTGAATTCCTCCAATCAGATTCCGGCGTTGTAGGCGCAGAGATAGGCCGCGTACCACGCCTCATAAAACGGATAGCGCGACGGGTCGGGCAGCACCGCAGATGCTTCGTCGAAGTCGCGGGTGAAATCGGAAATACGCGGCATCGCGCCGCAGGCGTGCATGGCCAGCACCGCCGCGCCGACGGCGGAGGCGTGAATGTTCTGCACGCAGAGGATACGGGTCTGGAAAATGTCGGCGATCATCTGCGTCCAGCGTCTGGAGTTCAGCACGCCGCCGGAAACAATCACGTCCGAGGGCGTGCCGACCGCCTGCTGCAGCACCTTGTAGCACTGCAAAAGGTTGAACAGCGGCCCTGCCTGCACCGCGTAATACCAGTCGGCAACGGTGTGCTCCGGCATGAGATCCACAAGACCGCCCACGCGGTCATCGCGCCAGCCGGGGCAGCGCTCGCCAAAGGTGAACGGCAAAAACACAGGCGGCCGCGCAAGGTGCAGCGGCATGGCTTCCAGCTGGCCAAATGAGAGCGCGCCGCCAAGGACGGCGTCCTTGAACCAGTTGACGCAGCTGCATGCGCCGGCGACAGCGCCGCCGGAAATGTAGTTGTCCACGCCGTAATACGACCACAGCTGCTGCCCTTCGGGCAGCACGGGCGCTTTGGTGGACATGCGGATTGCGCCGCTCGTGCCCACCGAGAAGGTCATGCGGCCGGGCTGGCCTGCGCCGTTGGCAATCTGATTGAGCGCGCCGTCAGAGTGGGCGGGGACTACCGGAATCCCGGCGGAAATGCCCAGCAGCTTCGCGCCCGCCGCATGCAGCGGGAACGTGTCACGGTAGGTGACCAGCGCGCCCAGCTGAGAAGGCCGGATACCCAGCAGATCCATGGGCAGCGCGTCATAGCGCAGCGCCGCCACGTCCATGAGGCCGGAGCCGGACATGACGTTGATGCTTTCGGCAAATTCGCCGGTCAGCTGATACAGGTTGTAAGCGCCTTGGGACAGCAGCAGCTTGCCGCTGAGATCAAGGCCCTGGGACTGCTCGTAGAGCAGCGCATGGCGGGGGTACGTCACGTGGGGCATGCAGCCGGTTTTTTGGTAGAGAAGCCTGCAAAGCGCGGGGTCTGCGCGCATGGCGCGGCACTGAGCGGCAGGCGCCATGTAGTTCCAGGCGAAGGTGGGCGTGATGGGGGAAAAGTCCTTGTCGCACACGCCGATGCTGTGCCAGGTGCTGCAAAGGGCGATGGCCGCGACCGGCTTGCCCGCCGCGACCTTGCGACCCATGGCCATGGTGTGGGCAAAGGCCGCATGGGTATCGGTTTTGCCGCCGCTGCAAAAACTGGGGTCATATGGCTCCTGCGCCAAACCCACAACGCCCTGCTCCGTGTCGTAGAGCAGGGCTTTGGAGGAGCTGGTGCTCGATTCAAGCGCCAATACCAGCATAGGCGTCAGCCGCGGACGGCCTTGACGATGTCGGACGCCGCGCGGCAAAGTGCGGTGATTTTGTCCAGATTACCGGCCGAAATGTCGTCCTTGGTGCAGATCCAGCTGCCGCCCACGGCAAAAATATACGGCTCTTTCAGGTACTCCGCCATGTTTTCGCCGCTGACGCCGCCGGTGGGCAAAAATTTCACGTCGCCGAACGGACCGGACAGCGCCTTCATCGCTTTCAGGCCGCCATAGACGTTGGACGGGAAGAATTTAATGACCTTGATGCCAAATTCCAGTGCCATCATGATTTCCGTGGGGGTGACGCAGCCCGGTGTGACGGAAATGTTGTTTTCCACGCACCATGCGACCACCTCACGGCAAAAGCCCGGTGCGACGATGAACTTTGCCCCGGCGGCAACGGCCTGCTTGCACTGCTCGAGGGTGATGACGGTGCCTGCGCCCACCAGCATGTCCGGGCATTCGGCCGTCACGGCGCGGATGCAGTCCAGCGCAGCGGGGGTACGCATGGTGATTTCCATGCAGCAGACGCCGCCTGCGACCATGGCCTTGGCAGTGGGAACGGCGTCCGCCGCGTTTTTGATGACGACCACAGGCACAACGCCGGATGCGGCCAGTTTTTCGGTAATATTCATAGGAATGCCTCCTTTATAGCTTCAAGGCGATAGTAGCACACGCGGTTTGCGTTTGCAAGGTCGCACCGAAATTTCTACCAGATTGTCAAAAATCGACAACCAACCTTCTGCAATATGCCGGACGGCTTTGACAGATTGACCGGTTTTGCGGCGTCATGAAAAAATCCGTCCAACCAAAGGTTGGACGGACGGATGATCCGATTAGTACCGCTTGTCGGCCAGTGCGGCGCGGGTTTTATCCAGCGTGCCGAGCACCTCGTTCGGGCGGGTAAAGGCCACCGAGGTGGCCAGCGCGTCGATGATGCTGAGCGCCGCAATGCGCGAGGACATCGGCTCGGGCTTGAAGTGCTGCTCCCGCGCCACCACGGTCAGCACGATGTCGCATACGTTGGCGGCGGGACTTTTCAGTCCGCCGGTGATGGCGATGACCGTCGCGCCGGCAGCCTTTGCGATGCGCAGCGAGTCCACAATGTCCTTGGTCGCGCCGGTGTGACTGATGCCCACGGCCACGTCGCCGGGGCGCATGGTGGCGGCGCTCATGGCCTGCATATGCGGGTCGCAGTAGGAAATGCAGCTGCCGTAAACATACTTAAAAAAGGCGTGCTGGGCGTCGGCTGCAATCATGCCGGAGCCACCGACCCCATAAAACTCCAGCCGATGGGTTTTTGCGATGGCGTCCACCGCGCGCTGCATTTCGGTGGGATTGACGAAGTTCAGCGTATCCTCAATGGCCTTGATGTTCGCGCTCATGACCTTTTGCATGATGGCGGCGGCGTCGTCGTCGGCGGAAATATCCTCATGAATCTGCTCGCCGGAGCCGACAATTTCCCGCGCCAGATTGATTTTCAAATCCTGAAAACCGGAGTAGCCCACCGCCTTGCACAGACGGATGACAGAGGCCTCTGAAACCTGTGCGTTTTCCGCCAGCGTGGTAATGCTCTGGTAGATCGCCTGGGTTGGATCAGAGAGAATGTACTCGGCAACCTTCCGCTCGCTTTTGCGCAGCGTGGTGAGATTGGCTTGCAGGCGCAGCAGCACCCGAATTTCCGCTTGATCCATGCGTGACCTCCTGTGGGAAATGGGCAGAGCCGCCTGGGATTAGGGCGGCTCTGCCTGATACGAAAGGGATGGAAGTAAGTTAAGTTGCGTCCGTACGCGCGAAGTAATCCACGATATTCTGCGCCGCCATCGTCCCCATGCGGGTGTTGGCGTCGCGGGTGTAGGTGGCCATATGGGGCATGGCGACCACGTTCGGCAGTTCCAGAAGCGGCTCGTTCACCGGCGGTTCTACCGGGAACACGTCAAGGCCTGCGCCGCTCAGATGGCCGGATTCCAGCGCGGCGCGCAGGGCTTCATAGTCCATGGTGCCGCCGCGGGAGGTGTTGACGATGGCCGCGCCGTCTTTCATTTTGGCAATGGCGGTCGCGTCAATGATGTTGCGGGTGGAATCGTTCAGCGGCAAATGCAGCGAAACCATGTCGCTGCGCTCCAAAAGTTCGTCCAGCGTCACGATGTGGGTGTTGGGCGTGGTGATGTGCGCGGGGTCGATGTACGGGTCATAGACCAAAATGGTACAGTCGAAGCCGGACAGCCGCTGCGCCACGCCGGAACCGATCTTGCCGTAGCCGACCAGGCCGACGGTGGCGTGGAACAGATCGGCGGAGAGCTTTTTGTTCTTCCAGCTGGGGCTTGCGGTGGTGATCATGTCCTTGCGCAGATTGCGCTGGACGGCCAGCATCAGCAGCAGCGCCATGTCGGCCACTGCGTCGTTGTTCGCGCCGGGGGTGCAGCACACCTCCACGCCGCGCGCCTTGGCAAGGGGCAGGTCGATGGCGTCAAGCCCCACGCCGTGCTTGGACACGCACTTGAGGTTTGGGCAGTGATCGAGCACATAGCGGTCGATGATGTCCGAGCCGGGAATGACCGCATCGGCGTCGCCGATGAACGAAATAATTTTGTCCCGGTTTTCCGGTTCGGTGTTATGCGCAATGGTATATTCGATGCCGTTTTCCTCCAAAATCTCGAACGGTCTGCCGCTGGCAGAGCCGAACGAGCGGGAAAGAATTGCAACACGATGTTTCATGGTTCCAGATCTCCCTTAGTTATAAAACTGGGTCATCTTTTCGGCCATCTTCAGCCAGCGCTCGTATTCCGCCTCATAAGCGCCGGTGGGATGGATGATCTCCGCGATCTTCGTATCCGGATGCACCGCATGACCTGTGGCAATGCCGGACGCAATGGCTGCGCCGATGCTGCCGAGAAACGCTTCATTTTCCTGTAAGTACAGATCGCGATGGACGCAGCCTGCGATGACGGAGAGCACAGCGCGGTTTTTCGTGCCGCCGCCGGCCATCACCAGGGGCTGATCGGGCGCGGAAACCTTCTCAAGCGTGCGGGCGATGCGGCAGAAGGTGAACGCCACGGCCTTGAGCACTGCGCTGCGCAGCACCTTCTGATCGTCAAAGACCTGCAGGCCGATAAACGTGCCGCGCAGATCGCTCGACCAATAGGGCATGCGCTCGCCGTGCAGCCACGGGAAGAACATCACGTCGTGGGTGTCCACCAGATCCTCCGGCGCTTCGGTGCGCAGGTCGAACTGGTCGCCCCAGTGGAACACGGAGCAGGAGTTGGACGAAATGCCGCCGGTGGTATAGAGCGTGTCGTCGAAGGCGTAGTTCCAAAGGCCGTTCTCATCGGAAAAATCCGGCTTGTCGGTGATGACGCGCACGGCCATGGAGGTGCCGAGGTTGGCGCACAGACAGCTGACGTCGCGGCAGGCAAAGCTGGCCGACGGGCCGTCGCCGAGGCCGGGGGTCAAAATCGCGTGGAAGCCGGGCAGCAGCTCGGTGTCAATGGGGCCGACCGGCACGGAGTACGGCACGGCCTTGGGCAGCAGACTTTCGTCAATGCCCAGCGACCGGATGAGCGGCAGATTCCATTCCCACTTGACGGCGTCAAACAGGCCGAACGGGGACGCAATGGTATAGTCCGTGACCAGCTTGCCCGTAAGCAGGCAGATGAGGTGTTCCTTGATGCCGTAGGGCAAAAACTCTTTGCGCATCTCCGGCGTCATAGTGCCCAGCTTGTAGCCGGGGTAAATGGTGTCGGGGCGGCAGCCGGAGCGCACCAGCGGATCTTTCATCTCCACTTCGATCTGCTTGTCGCGCGCCCAGAGCGAGTTCCACTGATAGGCCATCAGGCCGTCCTCCGTTTTGCGGAGAATGGAGTACATTTGGACGGTAAGACCGATGCTGTCGATCTCATAATCGCCCATGAGAGAGGTAATTGCGCTTAAAAGGGCGGTTTCGTAGACAGCAATCGGCATGACGCCGGGAGCAGCCTCCCGGGCATTTTCATAGTGAAAAGTGCGGGTGTCAATGATCGTACCAGTATCGGTATCGGCGATCGCGGCTTTGGTAGAGCTTGTGCCAATGTCAAAGCCGACGATTACATGTCTGCGATCCATCATTTTTATGCCTCCAGCGCCTTCATCTTGGCAAGCGTATCTTCAAAATCGGCCTTCAGCTGCGCAAGCTTGGCTTCGTCATAGTTTAGCGGCGCCATCGGTGCGCGCGGGAAGCCTGCCTCAAAGCCGCGGGCGGCCAGAATGGCGTGGGAAACCAGCGTGCTGTCGGCAAACCGGCACTTGGCCAGATAGTTCATCATGATGAGGTAGGCCTTCTCGGCCTTTTCCATGTCGCCCTTGGCGGTGTAGCCGTACATGGCGGTGACGATCTCCGGGGCGTAGTTGCTCATGCCGGCGATCATGGTGTCAATGCCCATGGTGCAGAACGGCAGCCAACCGGTGGAGGCGCCGATGATGACCTTGAAGTCCTTGCCGCTCAGCTTGGCGTCATAGTAGACGCGGGTGGGGCAGGTGACGTTCATGGAGCTGTCCTTGACGCCCTTGGCGCCTGCGGCCTGGAGCTTCTGCACAGTGCCGAAGTTCATGGAAACGCGGGTGGTGGTGGGGTTATTGTAGGCGTAGACCGGGAGCTTGACGGCGGAAGCGAGCGCGCGGTAGTACTCAATCACTTCATCCTCGGTGTAGGAGTAATAGAACGGGGGAACTGCGCCCACTGCGTCGCAGCCGATTTCCTCGGCGGCCTTGGCCAGCGCCACGGAAGAGGCGGTGTCCGCGCAGCCCACATGGGCGATGACATAGGTGCCGGGATGGGCGTCGCAGCACTCGCGCGCCAGCTTGAACACGGCGATGCGCTCTTCGTTGGTCATCAGCGGGCCTGCGCCGTAAGAGCCGGTGACGAACATGCCGTGCACGCCGTTGTCCAGCATCCAGTTCATGTGCTTGCGGCACAGATCGAAGTCGACCTTGTTGTCTTTCGTAAAGAAAGTAATGTTCGGGACAAGCGTACCTTTGATTTCAGCCATGGTAAATTCCTCCAATAATTTTGATTCGTTTGAAAACGACAAACTTTGCGGCGTGTTTGTAAGCTACAATCCGCAAAGCGAGCTTGAAACTTTACTACAAACAGGATAGCACAGGCATTTTCAGTTGTCAATACATGGATTTTACTTTCCCAATCTTTAGCAAAATCGCAAAGGAAGCCAGCCGGAATTGGTCATCTTTTCAAAGAAACTCCATAGGACAGCCGTGCCAACGCTTCTCCAGCGCAGCAAGCCATGCCGCCGCCAGCTGCGCCATGCCGCGCCGGGTGGGGTGCACGCCGTCCATGGTTTCATAGGACGCGGCGGCAAGCTCCGCCACGCGGCATTGGGCGATTTCTGCGGCTGCGCGGATGCTATTATTATAAGGTGTTTGGGGCGCGACGGCTTCCGCGCTGAAAAATGCTGCTTCTTCCGGCACGGGCATCCCCTGCGGCAGCGTGCCGATGACAATTGCCGCGTCCGGGTAGGCCGCGCGCAGCCGCTGCAGCAGCGTTTGGCACCCGATCAAAACCTGCTCCGGCGGGACGCCCAGCGCCCAGTCGTTCAGTCCGGCGGCCACCCAAATGCAGTCCGGCATGCCGCCCGCAGCCAGTGCGGCAATCCGCTGCGGGTCGCCCGCACCGAATCTGCCGGAGAGGGTCAGTCCGTTTTGGGCACAAACCGCGCCCCGGACGCCGCCCAGCGCATGGATGACCATGCCCCACCAGGTGTCCGCCGGCGCAGCCACACCGCTCAGCCGCTGCAGCGCGGGGGTATAAAAGTGCATCCCGGCCGGGATGCTGACGCCCTCCAGCGTGCTGATGGAGTCGCCGAGAACGGAAACGCGTGGGCAAGGGCACATAGCAGTCAGTCCTTTCGTCAGAAGCGGCGCGCCAAAGGCGCAGATAAGCCGCTTTGTGGCTATTATACCACAGATGCCCCTGTCTGACGGACGAAAAGAGAAACGCATGAATAGAATATGGAAAATTGTCTTTCCCGGAGAACACAATTTTCAGCAAAATAGCACCCATATATTGGGAAAAGCGGCATGTATTCAGAATAATAAGCCACGTTATTGGAAAATTCGATGCAAAAAGAATGAAAACCTGTTGTGAATTTGTACAGATTCATCCCTTGCCTTTGAAAAAGCGATCTTTTATAATGAAAATATCACTGGTGAAGCGGGATTGTCCGCCTGTGGCGGACAAAAACCTTTTCCAAAGCAGCAAACTGAAAGGGAGAACATTTTATGAAGAGAATGATCGCACTTCTGATGGCGATTGCCATGGTCCTGTCACTGGCAGCCTGTGGCAGCAGCTCCAACACGTCCGGCAATGCAGCCGGTTCCTCCGCGGAGAACACAGTCACCATCGGCGTTTTTGAGCCAAAGACCGGCGAAAACGGCGGCGGCGGCGCACAGGAAGAGCTTGGCATCGAGTATGCAAACGATGTCCGTCCGACCGTCACCGTGGACGGTGTGGAGTATACGGTCAAGCTCGACTGGCAGGATAACCAGTCCGACAAGACCGTTGCAGTCACTGCCGCGCAGAAGCTGATTGCCGACGGCTGCGTGGGCATCATCGGCGGCTATGGCTCGGGCACCTGCATCGCGGCCGGCAGCTACTTTGCCGACGCAAAGATCCCGGCCATCGGCACCTCCTGCACCAATACCAACGTCACCCTCGGCAATGATTACTACTTCCGCATTGCCTACCTCGATCCGTTCCAGGGTAAGGTCATGGCCAACTGGGCAATCGAGAACGGCTACAACGAGATTGCAACCATCGACAACATCGGCAATGAGTACACCTCGGGCCTTGTGAGCACCTTTACCTCTGCTTACGAAGCGCTGGGCGGCACCATCGTGGCCTCGGAAACCTTCCAGACCAACGAGTCCGACTTCAAGGCCATTCTCACCAACATCAAGAGCACCGGCGTCAAGGCCATTTTTGCGCCGACCGATTACGTCTATGCCCCGCTGCTGCTGAATCAGGCTGTGGATCTGGGTCTGGATGTGCAGTGGATTTCCAGCGACACCTGGTACTCCAACGTCCTGATTCAGGACGCCGGCGCAAATGCCAACGGCGTTGTGGCCGACACCTTCTATGCCGAGGGCGGCCATCCCGAGTTCGACGCCGGCTTCAAGGCCTGGCTGAACGAGGATGAAAAGCGCCTGGCCACCAACCTCGACTCCGACGACATCGTTGGCAACCACGCAGTCTGCTATGACGCCTACATGGTCATGTGCGACGCCATCGAAAACGCCAATTCCCTGAACGGCGAGGACATTCAGAAGGCGCTGGTCGCCATGGACACCAAGGATGACGTCGTTGCCGGCGCTGTGACCTTCGATGAAAACGGCGACGCCAACAAGGATACTTCCTATGTCTGCCAGATCACCGACGGCGCATGGGTCTTTATGGAGGCCGTCAAGGTCGAGGAATAATCCCGCAATCTGATAACAATTCCGAAAGGGAGGGGTGGGGCAGCTTTGCACTCACCCCACCTTTTGGTATTGGGAAGAAGAAAAAAACCCCAACTGGGAGGTACTGCGAATGTCAGTCGCTTATTTTCTCCAGCAGCTCTTGAACGGCCTGTCCCTGGGCGGCGCCTATGCGCTGATCGCCATCGGCTACACCATGGTTTATGGCATTTTGCGCATGATAAACTTCGCCCACGGCGATGTGTTCATGATGTCTGCCTATTTTGCGATTTATGCGGTCGCGGTGATGCCATGGTACGTGGCGCTGCCGGTGGTCGTGATTTCCACCATCATTCTGGGCGTCGTCATCGAGCGCGTCGCCTATAAGCCGCTGCGCGCCGCGCCGCGGATGTCCGTTATGATTTCCGCCATCGGCGTGGCGTACTTATTGGAAAATCTGGCGAACTACCTGTTTACCGCGATGCCGAAAAGCTATCCGCAGATCGACATCCTCAAGCGGGTCTATTCCTTTGCCGACGGCGCTGTCACCGTGTCCCGCGTGACGCTGCTCGCGCCGATTCTCACCATCATTCTGGCAGTTGCCCTTGTGCAGCTCATCAATCACACAAAGCTTGGCATGGCCATGCGCGCCTGCGCCAAGGATCAGGATACCGCCCGCATCATGGGCATTCAGGTCGATACCATCGTCACGATGACGTTTATCATTGGCTGTGGCCTGGCGGCCATCGGCTCGATTCTCTATTTCACAGATCGATCCACCGTGCAGCCCTATTCCGGCAGCCTGCCGGGGCTGAAGTGCTTCGTTGCGGCGGTGCTCGGCGGCATCGGCTCGATTCCGGGCGCGGTCATCGGCGGCTTTATCGTCGGCATCTGCCAGATCGCCATCACGGCGGCGGGCTATTCGGTATTCTCCGACGCGTTCACCTTCGTCCTGCTCATCATCATTTTGCTGGCTCGCCCGTCCGGTCTTTTGGGCGAAAAAGCAACGGATAAGGTTTGAGGTGACGGCTATGTTGAATCAAAAAACGAATCGAAAGCGCAATCTGGCGCTGACCGCCATTTTGCTGCTGGCCATCATCGGCCTGCTTGCATGGCTGCAGGCAACCAGCGTGACCCATTCCTATGCCATCACCATCATCGAGCGCTCCTGCATTTATGCGGTGGCCGCCGTCACCATGAACCTGATGATCGGCTTTTCCGGCCTGTTCAGCCTTGGCACGGCGGGCTTCATGTGCCTTGGCGCTTACATCACCGGCATTCTCACCATGCCGGTGGCCATCCGCGATCAGGTCTATTACCTCTATGGTATGGCGTCCTGGCTGCATGATGTGCGTCTGCCGCTGGTGGCGGCACTGCTTATCGCCGCCGCCATCGCTGCGGTGCTGGCATTTCTCGTGGGCTGGCCGGTGCTGCGCCTGAAGAGCGACTATCTGGCCATCGCTACGCTGGGCTTTTCGGAGATCGTCCGCGCGGTGCTGGGCTGGGACGGGCTTGGCTCTATCACCAACGCGTCCTATGGCCTTTCCAATATCCCGGCGTTTTCCAGCATTTTTGAGTGTGTCGCCATCTGCGCGGCCTGCATCGGACTGATGGTGCTGCTGCTGCGCTCAAGCTATGGGCGAACGTTCATCGCCATCCGCGACAACGAGGTGGCCGCCGAGGCCATGGGCATCAACCTGTTCCGCACCAAGCAGCTGGCATTTGTGGTGTCGAGCGCGTTTGCCGCCGTCGCGGGCGGTCTGCTGGCGGTGTTCATGCGCTCGGCCGTCACCTCCACTTTTATGGTTTCGCTGACCTATAATATTCTTTTGATGGTCGTTCTGGGCGGCATCGGCTCGGTCACCGGCTCTATCGTCGGCTCGTTCCTTGTGACCTGCTCGCAGGAGTGGCTGCGCTTTCTGGACTCCACCTATGTCTTTGGCGACCTGTTTGGCGGCATTTTCCGCAATACCGGCTTTGCCGGTGTGGAGGTTCCGCTGCTGCGCACCGGCTTCCGCATGGTCATTTTCTCCATCTTGCTGATGGTGGTGGTGCTGTTCTGGAATCGCGGCCTGATGGGCGCAAACGAGTTCAGCTGGGACGGCCTGCTTGGGCTGCTGAAAAAGCTGGGTCGGGGCGTGAAACGTCTGTTCACCGGCGGCAGGAAGAAGGGGGGCGCGGACAATGGCTAATATGCTGCACGTGGAAAATATCACCATGCAGTTCGGCGGCGTGGTCGCGGTTAACAATCTGTCCCTCGACGTGAATGAGGGCGAGATCGTTGCGCTGATCGGCCCGAACGGCGCGGGTAAAACCACCGCGTTCAACTGCATCACCGGCGTCTATGAGCCGACCAACGGCCTTGTCTGCTTCGACGGCAAGCCGATGGTGCGCAACCATCCACAGGGCAAAATGAAAAAACAGTATCTGGGCGAATGCGCGAATCAGTTTTTGGAAAAGCCGGTTTCGCCCACTCCGGACGCCATCACCCGGGGCGGCATCGCGCGCACGTTCCAGAATATCCGCCTGTTCTCATCCCAGACGGTCTTTGACAATGTCCTGATTGCCAAGCATATGCGCGCCAAGCAGAATCCCCTCACCGCAATGTTCCGGCTGAACTACAAAGAGGAGCGCCGCATGCGCGAGGAAACCATGGCGCTGCTGGAAGAGCAAAATCTCGCGCAGTATGCCGCAGACGTCGCTTCCAGCCTGCCCTATGGCCTGCAGCGGCGGCTGGAAATTGCCCGCGCGCTGGCGACCGAGCCGAAGCTGCTGCTGCTCGATGAACCGGCTGCCGGTATGAACCCGCAGGAAACGCAGGAGTTGACGGAATTCATTGTGGAGATCAAGAACCGGTATCATCTGACCGTGTTTATGATCGAGCACCACATGGATCTGGTGATGCAGATTTCCGACCATATCTATGTTTTGGACTTTGGCAAGCTGATTGCCGCCGGTAAGCCGGAAGCGGTCAGCAACGATCCTCGTGTCATCGAGGCTTACCTGGGGGTGGACGAAGATGCTGAAAGTTGAACACCTGTCCGTCAGCTTTGGCGGCATTCAGGCGGTCCGCGACGTCACCTTTTCGGTGCCGGATGGCGAGATTGTCACCCTGATCGGCGCCAACGGCGCGGGAAAATCCACCACACTGCGCACCATCATCGGCATTCAGAAGCCGAAATCCGGCTCTGTCAAGTTTCATGATGAGGAGCTGGTGGGACTGCCCATCAACGAAATCGTCCGCCGCGGTATCACACTGGTGCCGGAGGGACGGCACGTGTTCCCGGATATGACGGTGCAGGAAAATCTGAAAATCGGCGCGTACATGCGCAAGGATTCTCTGACTGACGACCTCCATTGGGTCTATGACCTGTTTCCGCGGCTCAAAGAGCGCAGCTGGCAGGCGGCCGGCACGCTTTCCGGCGGCGAGCAGCAGATGCTGGCGGTCGGCCGCGCGCTGATGGCCAAGCCCAAGGTCATCATGATGGATGAGCCGTCGCTGGGTCTTGCGCCGCTGATTGTCAAGGGCATTTTCGACATCATCAAGGAGATTAACCGCCAGGGCGTCACGGTGCTGCTCATCGAGCAGAACGCAAACATGGCGCTGCGCACGGCGCACATGGGCTATGTGCTGGAAACCGGCCGCATCACCATGTCCGGCCCCGGCAAAGAACTGCTGGTCAACGAAGAGGTTAAAAAAGCATATCTGGGCTGATCTCAATTTTGGAATCCCACACGGCTGCGCCGTGTGGGATTTTTTTTGCACAAAAAAGAATGGGTGACATAAGGGCCTACTTAGTGCTATAGTATAGGAGAAGCAAAAAGGATACGTAAAATATGCAGCGCGCCACTGCCTGCGGAAACGGGGAAAGCAATGGACATTAAACAGTTGACATACTTTATCACGGTTGCCGAAGAGGGCAGCTTCCTGCGCGCGGCGAAACGGCTCAATGTTTCGCAGCCCACGCTGTCAATCGCAATCAAAAATCTGGAGGCGGAGATTGGCGCGCCGCTGTTTTTTGCATTTGGAAGAAAGCGGGAGTTGACCGACGAGGGCAATAGCCTGCTGTGCGACGCCCGCGATCTGATGACGGTCTACCAGCGCACGCTCGATGACGTCAAGCACGTCAACCGCAGCTCCAAGGGCAACATCCGCATCGGGATGCCGCCGCTCATCGGCGCATGCTTTTTCGGCAGGCTCTTTCCGAGCTTCCGAAAGGAATATCCCAACATTAATCTCTCGATCATTGAAGAAGGCGCCATCCGCATCAACGAACTGATTGCCGATGGTACGCTGGATATGGCCATTTCCCTGAAGTCGGAGCGCACCGCGGATTTTGAGCGCCACCACTTTACGACCCAGCGCAATGTGGTGCTGCTCAATTATGCGCATCCGCTGGCTGACCGTCAGTCTCTGACGGTGGAGGAGCTGAAGGAGGAGCAGTTTGCGTTCTTTAATGAGGACTTTGTGCTGCACCAGCGCTTTCTGGACACCTGCCGCGAGGCGGGCTTTTCCCCCAAATTTGCCCTGCTGACCTCACAGTGGGACTTTATTATGGAAATGGTGGCGCAAAATCAGTGTATTTCAATTTTGCCCAAGCCGATCTATGAAAACAGTCGGCACACCGATGTGGTGGCCATTCCGCTGACCGACGAGATGAAGCACTGGGATCTGGAGATCATCTGGAATAAAAACCGGTATTTTTCCAAGGCCTGCGAAACGCTGTATGAACATATCAGCCAAAATTTGCCACAAGATGACAGATCCTGATAATTCTGGGAACAAATGCTGCATAAACAAAAAATGACAAATTTCCACCATTTTACAATCCATAGATAACTATAAATTTTGTTAAATCAAACCAAAGAGACAATTTTATAATTTTGTCTTTTTAGACAATTTCCGCCAAAAAATCAGTGTAAATTATTGATTGTTTTTGGTGAAAAAATGCGTTACAATGAACGTGGTCGCGAAGGGAAGAAGTAATTTCGGAAGCGCGTGACCGTAAAATGAGAAAAATGCAGGAAATCCTGCATTTTTACACAGCCCCGATTGGCGGGCAGTCAGCTTCCTTTGGGTGCCGATAATACGAGAAAAGCGAGATTGAGAAAATGAGTGTGAAAGTAATTACATCTGCCCAAGCCGCAGCCATGATTCAATCCGGATCTAGGTTGTGCTCGCAGGGGATGGGCGGCAACGATGTTGCCGAGGAACTGATGCTCGAGTTGGAAAAACGCTTTCTGGAAACCGGCGAGCCGAAGCATCTGAAGTGGATGCACTCTTCCGGTCAGGGCGACAAGGGCAGCAAGGGCCTCAACCATATGGCGCACGAGGGTCTGCTCGATGAAATTATCGGCGGTCACTTTGGCCCGGCGCCCAAGATTCAGGATCTGATCGCGCAGAACAAGACGCGCGGCTATAACCTGCCGCAGGGCGTCATTTCCCACATGTTCCGCGACATTGCCGGCCACCGGCCCACCATCAGCCGCATCGGCATGTACACCTTCGCCGATCCGCGCGTCGAGGGCGGCAAGCTCAATGACGTCACCACGAAGGACATCGTCAAGGTCATTGAGATCGACGGCAAAGAATATTTGCATTACTTACATCCGGATCATCTGGATTATGCGTTCCTGCGCGGCACCTATGCCGACGAGCAGGGCAATATCTCCCTGGAGGAAGAACCGTGCTACCTTGAGTCGCTGCAGGCGGCGCAGGCTGTCAAGAACAGCGGCGGCATCGTCTTTGTGCAGGTCAAAAAAGTTGTTCCCTACGGCACGCTGGACATGCGCAAGGTGCGCATCCCCGGTACGCTGGTCGATTATGTTGTGCCGGTGACCGACATCGGCAATCATATGATGACCTTTGACGAGCCGTTTAACCCGGCCTATTGCGGCAACTGCCGCGCCATCGTCCCACCGAAAACCGGGAAAATGAAGCTGGACGCCAAGAAAGTGATTTCCAGACGCGCAGCCATGGAGCTGATTCCGGATTCCGTGATCAACCTTGGCATCGGCGTTCCGGAAGGCGTGGGCGTTGTGGCAGAAGAGGAAGGCCTGCGCGGCGGGCTGACCCTTTCCATTGAGTCCGGCCCGGTCGGCGGCATCCCCGTGTCCGGCATCGGCTTCGGCGCTTCGCTGAACCCGGAT
>JAQUZL010000006.1:0-11997 GCA_028691385.1 Oscillospiraceae bacterium | reverse complement strand
GGCAACGTCAATGTTTCAAAATTTGGCCCTAAGATCGCCGGCGCCGGCGGCTTCATTAATATCACACAGGCAACCAAGCACGTCATTTTCTGCGGCACCATGACCGCTGGCGGCCTGAAGGTGGAAGTGAAGGACGGCAAACTGTCGATCCTGGAAGAGGGCAAAGTGAAGAAGCTGGTGAATACGGTTCAGCAGATCACCTTCTCCGGCCGCTTCGCTAACGAAACCGAACAGACGGTTTTGTACATTACCGAGCGCGCGGTGTTCCGCCTGACAAAGGATGGAATGATGTTGACCGAAATTGCACCGGGCGTTGATCTGCAAAAAGACGTTTTGGATCAGATGGGCTTCACACCGATCATCGCAGAAGATCTGAAACGCATGGATGCGCGCATATTCCGCGAAGAGCTGATGGGATTGGCTTGAAACGGGTTATGAAAGAAGAGAAATTTTAGGAGGAAGTAATCATGAAAAAGTTCACCAAATTGGCGGCACTGATCCTCGCACTGGCCATGGTCTTTTCCCTGGCAGCTTGCGGCGGAAGCAGTTCCAATGCCGGCACCACCACGACCCCGTCTAACTCCACGAACGCTTCCAGCGGCGCAATGAGCACCGTTGGCTCCGCAGCGGCAACGACCGACGACGGTTCCGACAATCTGCCGACCGTCACCTGGAAGATGGGCTCCACCTGGGGCTCCGGCAACGTCCACTTCACTGTTGATAACCGTTTCACTGAACTGGTTAGCCAGCTGACCGGCGGCAAGTTCCAGATCACCAACTACGCCGAAGGCGAGCTGTGCAGCGCTTCTCAGCTGTTCGACTACGTTCAGGAAGGCACCATTCAGTGCGGCGGCGACTGGGCTGGCTACTGGGCAGGTAAGGACACCGCTTTCGAGCTGCTGTCCACCACTCTGAGCCTGTTCTCCGGCCTCGACTACTACCTGTGGTTCAACCAGGCTGACGGCGTCGAAGTTGCACAGAACCTGTATGGCCAGTACAACATGACCTGGTTCCCGATCGTTTGCCACATGTCCGAGTCCGGCATTCGTTCCAACTCCCCGATCACCTCGATTGCTGACATGCAGAAGCTGAAGATCCGTCTTGGCGGCGTTATCGCTGGTAAGGTCGGCCAGAAGCTTGGCATCAACATCACCACCGTTTCCGGCTCCGAGCTGTACGAGGCTCTGATGCGCGGCGTTATCGACGCAGGCGAGTTCTCCGGCCCGAACGCTGACGCTTCCCTGAAGCTTGACGAAGTTACCACCTACTGGTGCGAGCCGTGCTGGTATCAGTCCTCCGGCAACAACGGCGTCATGATCAACCAGGATGCATGGAACGAACTGCCCACCGAGTATCAGGATGCAATCAAGCTTGCTTCTACTACCTGCTTGAACGAGAGCTTTGCTCGTTACACCTGGCTTGACTGCAACGCAGCCAACAAGATGCTCGATGATGGCATCACCGTCACCCAGATGAACGACGCTGATTTTGATACCATCGAGAAGACCATTGCTGAAGTTTACACCGCAGAGTGCGCATCCAACGCAAACTTCAAGACCGTCTTTGATTCCATGATGTCTTACCGTGACGTGGTTGATCCGTATCGTGAGATGCTGGGCTACGGCGGCTTCGGCTGGGGCTCCACTTGGGTCAACGAGTACTACAAATAAGAATCTCAACACATCACTGAATCACTAATTTTGCCCGAATGTTTTCCCGCCGCTCCTTCGGGAGCGGCGGGAACTGGTAAAGCAGTGTTTTTTGCGCTGCTACGCTAACGCAGTTCGTGAGGACGCGTAGTTTGAGAGGTTTTTCGATGAAAATTATTAAAGGCATTACCAAAGGAATCGACACAGTCAACGAATGGCTGGGCCGCGTTTTTTCCTTTGTCACTTTGATTACGCTTGTCGTAATCCTGTGCGAAGTTGTGCTTCGCCGTCTGATGAACAAGCCGCAGATTTGGACAAACGATATGATCTGTATGTCCTTCGGCTGCTATGTCATTTTGATCAGTGCATTTGGTTTCCTGCATAAGTCCTTCGTTTGCGTCGACGTGTTTTTTGCAAAGCTGAAGCCGATTGCACAGAAGATTCTGCACATTATCACTTATCTGATTTTCTTTGTTCCCTTTACGTTCAAGCTGCTTCCGGTTTGCTGGAGATTCTGGCTGAAGGCATACAACATCCATGAGCTGGGCTACTCCGTTTGGCAGCCGCCTACGTGGCCGATCAAGTTCTGCCTGTTTTTGGGTCTGTTCCTGCTGAGTGTTCAGGGTGTTTCCGAGATTCTCAAGAACCTGAACTGGATCATCTACTACTTCCGCAATGGCCGCAAGGCACCGGAAGAGGACGATGCGCCCAGCGTTCTGGAGAGCGTTCTCGGTGAGAGCGGTGCTGCAGAAGCGCAGGCTCAGCTTGACGCGCAGCGCGCGCAGGCAACGGACAAGAAGGAAGAGGTGTAACGTATGATTAATCTGCTTGCAGGTCTTGTGGGCAATTTCGCCACCTCTGCCGGTATGAGCACGGAGCAGTTCTGTGCTTTCCTAATCGGCTCCCTGTTCATCCTGATGATTATCGGCCTGGTTTTGGGCCAGGAGTTGGCATTTGTTCTCGGCGGCGCCGGCGTTATCATCGGCGTAATTGCATGGGGTAATTCCGCACTGACGATCAGCATGACCAAAATGTACGATCAGATGCAGAGCTATTCCATGGTCGCAATCCCGATGTTTGTCTTGATGGCAAACTTCTTAACCCATTCCAAGGTTGCGGACGGTCTGTTCCTGTCCATCCGCTACCTGCTTGGCCCGCTGAAAGGCGGCCTTGGCCTTGCAGTCATCTTGGTTTCCACCATTTTTGCTGCAACCACCGGTATCGTCGGTGCTTCCGTCGTTACCATGGGCATGCTGTCCATCCCGATTCTGATGAAGTGCGGCTACAATAAGCCGTTGGCAGCTGGTATGGTTTGCGCCGGCGGTACGCTGGGCATCCTGATCCCCCCGTCCATCATGCTGGTTTCCATGGCATCCTACGCGGAAGTTTCCGTCGGCAAGCTGTTCTTTGCCGCTCTGGTTCCGGGCCTGATGCTGTCCGCCGGCTATTGTATCTACATCCTCGTTACCTGCCACATTCATCCGAACTACGGCCCCGCAATGAGCAAGGAAGAGCTCGCCGAGATGCCGCTGCAGAAGCGGATCACCGGCTCCCTCGTCAACCTCATTCCGCCGCTGATTCTGATCCTTGGCGTTCTGGGCTCCATCTTCACCGGTATCGCAACCCCGACTGAGGCTGCCGGCGTTGGCGCACTGTTCGCCCTGATCCTCGCCATTCTCTATAAGCAGTTCAGCTGGAGAATGTTCATGGACTCCCTGATTGACACCGCAAAGACCACCTCCATGGTCTTTATCATCCTGTTCGGCGCTGCTGCATTTACCGGTATCTTCCTGTCCCTGGACGGCGATGTCATCATCACCGACTTTGTCATGGGTCTTGGTATTGGCAAGTGGGGCGCACTGGCCATCATGATGCTGATCGTGTTCCTTATGGGTATGTTCATCGACTGGACCGGTATCATCATGATTGTCCTGCCGATCTTCCTGCCCATCATGGATAACTTCGGCTTTGACCGCCTGTGGCTGGTCGGCATGCTGGCAGTTCTGCTGCAGACCTGCTTCATGACGCCGCCTTTCGGCTTTGCACTGTTCTACATCAAGGGTATCGTGCCGGAAGACTTTGACATCAAAGACATCTATAAGGGCGTTATCCCGTTTATTGCAATCGTTCTGATTGTCACCGTTCTGACGGTTGTATTCCCGAACCTGATTGTTGGCCTGCCCAACATGGTTGCAAACTAATCGATATTGCATAAGCACAACAGAGGCCCATTCTCCCATGTTACTTTGGGGCATGGGTCTCTGTTTCTGCCAGACACCAATAAAAGCATACATAGCGAAAGGGATAGTAGCAATGAAAAAAGTGAAAGTAATTTCTGCCGAAGAGGCAGCTTTGTTGGTTCGCGACGGCGATACCATTGCAACCGGCGGCTTTGTCAGCTGCGCATGCCCGGAAGCGCTTTCCAAAGCGCTGGAGCAGCGCTTTGTGGAAACCGGCCATCCGAAGGATCTGACCCTGTTCTTTGCAGCCGGTCAGGGTCATCGCGACGGCACCGGCGGCGATCACTATGGCCATGAGGGCATGGTGAAGCGCGTGGTCGGCGGCCACTGGGATCGCGCACCGAAGCTGGGCGATTTGGCGCTTGCCAACAAGATTGAAGCCTATAACCTCCCGCAGGGCGTTATTTCTCATATGTACCGCGATATTGCGGCGCATAACATCGGCACCATCACCACCGTTGGTCTTTATACCTTTGCCGACCCGCGTAACGGCGGCGGCAAGCTGAACGCCTGCACCAAGGAGGATTTGGTCAAGGTCATCAACATTGAGGGCGAAGAGCTGCTGCTTTACAAGTCCTTCCCGATCAATGTGGTCTTTATCCGCGCGAGCTATGCCGATGAGTACGGCAACTGCACAGTGCATCGCGAGATTGGCCCGATCGACGTCACCGCCATGGCGCAGGCCTGTAAAAACAGCGGCGGCAAGGTCATCGTTCAGGTCGAGAAGATCGTGCAGGGCGGCACGCTCGATCCGAAGCTGGTCGCCATTCCGGGTATTTACGTGGATTCCATCGTGGTCGGCTCCATTGACGATAATATGCAGTGCCTCGGCATGCCGTATGACGGCGCGCTGACCGGCGAGTTCCGTATTCCGGTGGACGCCATCCCGGCAATCCCGCTGGACGCCAAGAAGATCATTGCCCGCCGCGCAGCCATGGAGCTGCCGCAGGATGCAATTGTCAACCTCGGCACCGGCGCACCGGAGAAAATTGCAAACGTTGCCGCGGAAGAGGGCATTTCCGATAAGATGACCTTGACCGTTGAGGCCGGCTCCATCGCAGGCGTGCCCTATGGCGGCACCCAGTTCGGCGCGGCCGCCAACTCCATGGCCATCCTGCCGCACAATGTCCAGTTCGACTTCTATCAGGGCGGCGGTCTGGATATTGCCTTCCTGGGTCTTGCGGAAACCGCGCCCAACGGTGATTTGAACGTGTCCAAGTTCGGCACGCGCCTTGCCGGTGCGGGCGGCTTCATCGACATCACCCAGAACGCGAAAAAGGTCTGCTATTGCGGCACCTTTACCGCCAAGGGTCTGGAAACCGACTGTGTGGACGGCAAACTGGTCATTACGCAGGAAGGCAGCAAGAAAAAGTTTGTCAAGGAAGTGGAGCACATCACCTTCTCGGGCAAATACGCGGTTAAGGTCAAGCAGCCGGTGCTGTATATCACCGAGCGCGCGGTCTTTGCGCTGCGTCCGGAGGGCGTCACGCTGATTGAAATTGCGCCGGGCGTCGATCTGCAGAAGGATGTTCTGGATCAGATGGACTTTGTGCCGAAGATTGCAGACGATCTGAAGCTGATGGACAGCCGCATCTTCAAAGATGAGCTGATGGGTCTTAAAAACGCATAACCGTTCAAAGGCGGCACGTCCCATATGGGGCGTGCCGCCTTTTTGCTATTTTGGGCGGCTTGCGCGCCCCGTCAGACTGTGCTATGATAGCTACAAAGCGGCTATCATCCGCGCATGTCGTCGCTGTAAGACGACGCGCTGAAAATATCATGAATAAAAGGCGCGAAACGCCAAATCGGAGGGATCAGGATGAAAAACGGATGGTGGAAAATCCCTGCCTACTGCCTGGTGGCGGGGTTTGTGTGCTTCTGGCTGATGGTGCGCGTGCTCGGCCGTTTTGCGATGGTCACGTTGCCGGATGGCGTAATCACCATCAATTCGGCGATCTCGATTGTGCTGTCGCTCATTGAGTTTGTCGCGGCAGTTTTGATCGGCGGCGTCTGGTTTTGCAGGAAAATGACAAGGCGCGCGCTGCTTGCTTCCGCGACAATCGCGGCTGCAATGTACGTGCTGCTCGGCGTTGTGAGTCAGGCAACCAACGGCACCATTTCCATGTGGTACTGCGTAGCAAGTGAATGGTGCAGCGCTGTCGGCCAGCTCACAAACGGCCTTGGCCCATGGCCGAGCGCTATTTTGCAGTGGCTTTCTCCATATGTGTTTGTTCTGTTTGGCAGGAAAACGCCGCGCGCGGAAATACAGGAAAATGGAGATGCGTCCAATGAATAAATGGAGATCTCTTCTTGTAACGCTGGCACTTCTGGCGGCGCTTGCGACTCCGGCGGCTGCCGCGCCGTCAACGTGGGCGACTGCGGAGGTAGATGACGCGATGCAGCTTGGCATCGTGCCTGCCGCATTACAGCAGGATTATAAAAAGGCCATCACGCGCAGCGAATTTTGCGCGCTGGTGGTGGGCGTTGTGAACGCGTGGGATACTGATTTGCTGGCGTTTCGCATGAACGCGCAGAATATTCACCTTGATGAGAATCCGTTCTCCGACACCACAGACCGCAATGCGCTTCTTTGCGCGGCATTTGGGATTGTGGAGGGCGACGGTAACGGCCATTTCATGCCGGACGCGCCCATCACGCGCCAGCAGGCGGCAAAAATGCTCTATTTGGCGGCGGACGCGTTTACTGAGCTGATTTTTGAGGACGGGATGATCACCACCAATTTTCGGGGCATTGCGTCCTCCGACCTGCCCCATCGCTGGGACGACGGCGCGGCGCTGCGTGCCTGGGCGCGCAAGGGCGTCATGTGGTGCTATCGGGCTGGCGTCATGCAGGGCGTGGGCGATAATCGGTTCGATTTTAACGGCGGCTATACCCGCGAGCAGGCAATTTTAACCGCGCGGCGGCTGTATTACGCCTATGGCAAGACCGACGAGCTGGACAAGCCGCCTGCAGACGTCTATCCGATCTATGTGGCGGACGGCCTGTGCGATCAGGTGGCTTTCTGGGTGGATTCCACCCTGACAACGCATACCTGCGAGGAACTCGGGTATCTTGCAGACCCTGACGCGAAATATGGATTTGTGACCGACAACGTGGGCGTCGGCGCAACCTATGGCCACGTAATTGATCGGGCGGGACAGACGCAGTTTGCGGGGCTGTATGGATCAAACGGATTTTATGCCGATGCGAAATGCAGCGGCGACACGGTGCTGCTGGTGTTGCGTGAGCCTGCCACGGGCAAGGATGGCCTGCCGCTGTATGCCGTCGCCGTGGATGCGGAAACCGGCGAAATTGTGGAAAATCCGGAATGGCCGACCGCAGCCGTGGCGCAAAGCGCGGCGGTGCAGTCGCAATCCACGGGGTACTATTTTCTTGCGGATGCGGATGGAAATCGCTTGAGCGACGAGTATCCCAATGCGCTGCTCCCAGCGGCGGACAATCTGTATTTGGGCTGGAAAAGCGATGCGCCCAGCACCTATGACGTGCTGCAGTGCGACGGCGCTTCACAGGCAAGGGTGCTGCGCACGGAAACCTTCCGGTTTGCCGCGCAGCTTCTGGATTTGGGCGATGGACTTTATGCCGTGCAGAATACGGATACCCAGATCACCGTGTTTGACGGCTATGGCGAAACCATATCGCAGATTACCCTGCCGGAACCGGGGTATCTGGGCGCGGCAGCAAACGGTCTGCTTTGCGTCATGGATCAGGCGAACGGCGCGATCCGCTATGATACGCCCGGCGGCGCGCAGCTGCCAATCGGTTAAAAAATGCCCCCGGTTCACACGAACCGGGGGCAAAATTTATGGATGTTGGAGAGTTAGCACTTTTCAAAGATGGTGGCAACGCCGAGGCCGCCGCCGATGCACAGGGTGGCAAGACCCTTCTTGACGCCATCGCGCTTCTGCATTTCGTGCAGCAGCGTGACGATGATGCGCGCGCCGGATGCGCCGACCGGATGGCCGATGGAGATTGCGCCGCCGTTGACGTTGACCTTGCTCATGTCAAAATGCAGCTCGCGGGCAACCGCGACGGACTGTGCGGCAAATGCCTCGTTGGCTTCGACCAGATCAATCTCGTCAATGCCAAGACCAATCTTGTTCATGGCCTGCTTGGAAGCCGGAATCGGGCCAAGACCCATGACCTTGGGATCGACGCCGCCCTGACCCCAGGAGATCAGCTTAGCCATCGGCTTCAGGCCGTACTTGGCAACGGCTTCGCCGGAAGCAAGAATGATGGCGGCAGCGCCGTCGTTGATGCCGGAAGCATTGCCGGCGGTGACGCGGCCAATGCCGTAGGAGGAAGCGCCCGGGGTACGCTCGGTTGCTTCAAAGGTCGGAACAACAGTGCCGCCCTCGGTGGTGAGCTGCTTGTCGGCGCTCTCCGGGAATGCGCCCTTCAGCTTTGCCAGCGCCTCAGCGGTGGTCTGTGCGCGGGGGAACTCGTCCACCTTAAACTCGACCATCTGCTTCTTCTGCTTGACCATGATCGGGACAATCTCGTCGTCAAAGCGACCGGATGCCTGCGCAGCGGCGGTTTTCTGCTGAGAGGACAGCGCGAACGCGTCCAGTTCCTCGCGGGTGATGCCCCAGACGTCGCAGATGTTCTCTGCGGTGGTGCCCATATGGTAGCCGTTGAAAGCGTCCCACAGGCCGTCTTTAATCATGGTGTCGACGATCTTGTTGTCGCCCATGCGAGCGCCCCAGCGGGCGGCCGGAACGGCGTACGGCGCGGCGGACATGTTCTCCGTGCCGCCGGCAACAATGATCTCGGCGTCGCCGGCGAGGATGGCGCGGCCGGCCTCGATCAGGGACTTCATGCCAGAGCCGCAGACCATGGAAACGGTATAAGCCGGAACGCTGAACGGGATGCCGGCCTTGACAGCAGCCTGACGAGCCGGGTTCTGACCCAGTGCGGCGGAAACGACGCAGCCGAACATGACCTCGTCAACGGTTTCCGGTGCAACATTTGCGCGCTTCAGTGCTTCTTTAATGACCGCGCCGCCCATTTCGGTTGCGGGGACATCCTTCAGACTACCGCCGAAAGAGCCAACGGCAGTACGGCAGCAATTGACAACATAGAGTTCTCTCATGTGCTAAACCTCCAAAAATTCGTTTCATCAGCAGTACCGGAGCACATACTGACTCCAGCCTACTTATCATAGTATATAGCGAATTTTGGAGGCAGTCAACGCCAAATCTTCCGATTTCTGCCGGGGGAATTGCTTGTCAGTTGTGCAAAAGTGTGGTATAATCCAAAAAAAGGGGGATGCAGCAGTGATTATTACGATTGGCAGACAGTACGGCTCTGGTGGCCGTTATATTGCGAAAATGGTTGCTGACCAGCTGAACTATGCGTTTTTTGATGATGAGCTGCTGAAGCTCGCTTGCCAAAAGGCCGGATTCAGCGAAGAAATGATTCGTCAGTTTGATGAAAAACCGGGCAACAGCTTGCTTTACAGCACGTTTGTGAACTCGGCGGTGACAACGGACAATCTGCCGCTCAATCAGAAGCTGGCCATGGCACAGTTTGAAATCATCGAGCAGCTCGCGCGCAGCGGCAACTGCGTGATTGTGGGGCGGTGCGCGGACTATATTTTGCGCAACCATCCGGATCTTGTCACGGTGTTCATTCACGCGCCGGGCGAGTTCCGTGCGGCGCGGCTTGAGGCCTATTACGGCGTGCCGCGGCAGCTGACCGATAAGACCATGAAAAAGCATGACCGCAAGCGCGCGGACTACTATAATTTCTTCACCCAGAAGAAGTGGGGCGCGTCACAGAGCTATCATCTGTGCCTGGATTCCAGCGTATTGGGTGTGGAGGGTACTGCGGAGGCCATCGTGGCCTATGCCAGGCTGCGTGAGCGGCTAAACTGAAAAAACGGCCCACGGCGAATTTGCCGTGGGCATTTTTGGCGGAGGAGAAGCCATGGAACGAAACTTGCGCGTCGCCACGGCGCAGGATGTGTCGGCGATGCTGGAAATCTACGCGCCCTATGTGCGGGAAACGGCCATCAGCTTTGAATATGACGTACCGGACGCCGCCGCGTTTGGGGCGCGGTTGCGCGCCACGCTGCCGCGCTATCCGTGGCTTGCAGCGGAGCGGGACGGCGTGGTCTGTGGCTACGCGTACCTGTCGGCGTTTCATGCGCGGGCGGCCTATGGTTGGTGCGCCGAACCCTCCATCTATGTGCACCGGGATTGTCGGCGGCAGGGAATCGGGCAGCGGCTGTATGCCGCGCTGGAGCAGCTCGCGCGGCGGCAAAACCTGCTGACCCTCAACGCCTGCATTGCCTGCACCGATTCGGCGGATGAGCACCTGACAAACGACAGCGTGGCGTTTCATGCGCAGCTTGGGTATCAAACGGTGGGGAAATTTCACCGCTGCGGCTTCAAATTTTCCACCTGGTACGACATGGTTTGGATGGAAAAGCAGCTCTCGCCGCACACGGGCGCGCCGAAACCGGTCGTTCCGTTTTCCGCGCTGACAGCGGAAGAAATCCGGCAGTGCCTTGCGTGATCGCATTGCCGTTCTAGGAAAGCGTGACGGCAACCCGGCGAGGAATGTTGCGTTCCTTGCGGATTTTTGCCATAGAACCAAGGCGGTTTCTGCTTTATCACGCTTGATCTTGAAAAATATCATCAATATGCTTGAGGGGGCGCAATAACATGAGAAATACGGCAATCTTGATACTGCTCGGACTTGCGATGCTGGTGGGCGTGGTGCTTCTCCAGATTTTCCTGTCCAAAAGGAAGAGCAAATGGCTTGGACTGATTCTGCCGATGCTGTCAGCGGCCTATTCGCTGCTCATGGTGCTGAACATTGCTGCTTTTCAAGCAATGACGGGCGGGGAACTTCTGCTGCTGGTGGGATCGGTTCTCCTGATCGGCAATCTTCCGACGCTGGTTCTGCTGGCTATTTATTTCGGATGCAGGCAGAAGCGCCGTGCACCGCTTGAGAAAATGAATATGCAGGACTTGCACTGACGGCAGGAAACAATTCGTCCGGTCAGCCCGACAGCCCCCAAAAGCACGCATACGCAGCAGCCCCAACAAGCCCGGCAAACCCCCGTTCATTCGGCCAGCCCGGCCGGACATAGATGCGCGCAAGACAAAAGAAAGCCTCGGAAACCACTGGTTTCCGAGGCTTTTGCTTACTGGTTTGCCCGTTAGGGGCAATGGGGTTATTTCTGCGCGTTGTTCTGATAGCGGTTATAGGCCACCACGACCCGACGGTTCGGCTCGGTGCCGGTGGAGTAGGTGGAAATGCTGGGCACATCCTGCAGCGTGGCGTGGATGACGTGCCGCTCATAGGCATTCATCGGTTCCAGCGTGACGTTGCGGCGGTACTTAACCACCTTGGAGGCCACCTTTTCCGCCAGTCGCTCCAGGGACTGCTCCCGCTTGAGGCGGTAGTTCTCCGCATCCACATTGATGTGAATCCGGTCGCCGGTGGTGTGGTTCACGGCGTAATTGGCCAGATGCTGAATGGCGTCAAGGGTTTCGCCGCGGCGACCGATCAGCATGCCGAGATTCTCGCCCACCAGCTCAACCGAGCAGGTGCTTTTGTCGGTCATGACGCCCTGCGGAACCGCGTCGGAACCCATGTGCTCCAGCAGTCCCTTCAAAAAGGTTTCCGCGTTGGCGGCAAAGCTGCCGACTTCCGGGGCAGTATAGGGCGTGAGGGGTTCTGCCTTGGGCGCAGGCGCGGGACGCTCTGTCTTGGGCGCAGGCGCGGGACGCTCTGCCTTGGGCGCGGGCGCGGGACGCTCTGCCTTGGGCGCGGGCGCGGGACGCTCTGCCTTGGGCGCGGGCGCGGGACGCTCTGCCTTGGTCGCAGGCGTGGGACGCTCTGCCTTGGGGCTTGTGCGGGAGGCGGCGCTGAGCGCTGCCTTGGGCGCGGCGGGAGCTTCCGGGGCCTTAGGCGCTTCGTCCGGGCCTTCATAGGTCACCTTGATGCGCGCAGGCTGCGCGCCGAGACCAAACACGCCCTTTTTCGGATTGTCCAGAACCTCAACGGATACGCTGTCCCTGTCCAGGGTCAGCTGTTCCAGTGCAGAAGCAACGGCGGCGTCAATGGACTTACCGGTT
>JAQUZL010000109.1 GCA_028691385.1 Oscillospiraceae bacterium | reverse complement strand
CGGCCAGCTGAGCAATCGTCACCGCTCATTGTGCGCGGTGACCGCCTTTGTGGTCATCATGATCGTCACCGGCATCATTGGCAGCAATATCACCACAGAGCTGTTCTTTGACGGCTCCATGACCACCGCGCTGGCCGCCTACAATCAGATCTATGGTCTGCTTTGGGTCACCCTTGCCGAAACAGCGGCGCTGGCTGCAGCGTTCTTCTTTGCAACCACCTTTCTGCTGCGCCGCAAGCTGAACCTCGAATGAAACAAAGATTCCCCGGAGAATTTTCTCCGGGGAATCTTGCGTTCAAGACCGTGCGGTGAAGCGGTTCAAAAGCACTGCCGCCTCCGCGCAGGTCAGCGCCGCACGCACACGCAGAAGGTTGCCGCTGCCAAAAAAAGTCCGATCAATCGATTCCACATTGCGCGTCTTTTCTTTGCCCCGCAGCGCGCTGCTCCATCTGTTCCGCTTCAAACGCCGTCCACGGCGCGATGCGCGGCGGCGCTTGATAAAAGGTCATGTTCTCGCCCGTTTCCGGGTGCGCAAAGCGCAGCGCGCACGACCACAGAGCGATTTCCACCCCATCGTCCGCGCCATACTTCCGGTCGCCCACCAGCGGCATGCCCCGGGCGGAAAACTGCACGCGAATCTGGTGGGTTCTGCCGGTTTGCAAGCGAATTTTCACCAGAGAAAGGCCATCCGCGCTGCAAAGCACCTGATAGTGCAGCAGTGCAAGCTGTGCCTGCTCGGCATTTTCCGCCACCACATAGCTCTTGCGCGCAGCCATGTCCCGGTGCAAAAAGTCCCGCAGCGTACCCTGCGGCGCGTCGGGCGCGCCGTGAAGGACGGCCAGATATTCCTTTTCAAACGTCCCCGCGCGCACCTGCGCGCCAAGAATGGACGCGGCCATGCGCGAACGCGCCAGCAACATCAGCCCACCCACCACGCGGTCAAGCCGGTGCACCGTCCGCACGCACGCATGTTCATCGCCCAGCGCCGCACGTGCCAGCTCCGGCACGCCGCCCGGTTCGTCCGTGGACAGCACGCCCACCGGCTTCACGCACACCAGCACCCGGCGATCCTGATACAAAATTTCCAAATGCAATTCCTCCACAAAAAAGCCGGAAAGGGGTTTCCTTTCCGGCTTTGATCGTCTGTATCAGCGGATTCGCGCCGCCACCAGATCGCCCATTTCAGAGCAGGAAACCAGCTTCATACCCGCAGAGAAAATGTCGGTGGTGCGGTAACCCTCGTCGAGCACCTGACTCACCGCGCGCTCGATGGCGTCGGACTCCGCCGCCATATCAAAGGAATATTTGAGCATCATCGCGCCGGACAGGATTGTGCCCACCGGATTTGCGATGTTCTGCCCGGCAATGTCCGGCGCAGAGCCGTGAATCGGCTCATACATGCCGTTGGTACCGTCGCCAAGGCTGGACGAGGGAATCATGCCGATAGAGCCGGTGATCATGCTGGCCTCGTCGGAGAGGATGTCGCCGAACATATTTTCCGTGACAATGACGTCAAACTGCGCCGGATTTTTGACAATCTGCATGGCGCAGTTATCCACCAGCATGGTGGAATAGGCCACATCCGGGTATTGCGCCGCCACCGCGGCGACCACCTTTTTCCAAAGGCGGGAGCAGTCCAGCACGTTGGATTTTTCCACAGAAACCACTTTTTTGCCGCGCTTGCGTGCCGTTTCAAAAGCCACGCGGGCAATGCGCTCGATCTCGTGGGTGGAATAGGCCATGATGTCGGTGGCCTGTTCCTCGCCGCCGACTTCCACGGTCTTGTGCTCGCCAAAGTAGATGCCGCCGATCAGCTCACGCGCCATGACGAAGTCGATGCCGGCATCGACGATCTCCTTTTTCAGCGGCGACGCCGAGGAAAGCTGGGGGAAGATTTTCGCCGGGCGCAGGTTCGCATAAAGCCCCATGGCGCTGCGAATGCGAAGCAGTGCCTTTTCCGGGCGGTTGTTTTTGTCCACACCGTCCCATTTCGGGCCGCCCACCGCGCCAAGGAGCACGCTGTCCGCTGCAAGGCACTTGTCCAGACTTTCCTGGGGCAGGCACTGTCCAAACTGATCAATGGCGCAGCCGCCGGCTGCGACCTCTTCAAAGCGGAATGCGTGGCCATAGACCGCCGCGACCTTCCGCATCACCTTCACCGCTTCGGTCACGATTTCCGGGCCGATGCCGTCACCCTTGATTACAACAATATTCTTTTCCATATTTCGAACCTCCCTGCGCAGTTGCGCCGTTTCAACGTCATTGCTCCGCCGCAACGCCATAGACCCAGGCGTCGGGCAGGTAGCGGCCTTCCGGCAGCGCCGTATTGGAGCAGCGCGTAATGTACGCTCCGTCATAATACATCACTGCGCTGGTGCCGCCGTCCATATTGAGTGCCTGCATGCAATTGTGCTTTTCCAGAATGTCCGCACAATCCATGACCGTAGAGCCGAGCGATGTTGCAAGCCGCCCCTCGGTCATCAGCATCAGGATTTCATATTTGTCCGACTGACCGATGCAGACGCGCGGATTGAGTGCGTCCCAGCCGGAATTTGCGCCGATGACGGTTTTGCCGTCAACGATCATGGCGGGGCTGAACTCCACCGCGTCGGTCGCGGCGGCGGACACCGGGCTTTGCGCGTCCACAATATACATGAGGTTGTCCTCGCGCAGCTCCAGCCGCTTATAGCCATAGCCCATGTGGCTTGAGCCGTACGCTTCGCCATTGCACATCGCATAGCCCGCCAAAATGCCGCCAAGGCCCGCGCCGTCGTTGTCAATGAAGCCGCTGCCGGTCATGGCCAGCACGCCGCCGGCGTCCTGCGCCAACTTGCCCGCGAATTGGCCGACATCCCCCGTGCCAAGGCCGCGCGCCGCCTGCAGCACAAGCCGGGACGGGTCTTTTGCAACGGCCAGCACGCCGCGGAACGTCGCGCCCTTCACGCGCACAAGCAGCAATTCGTTTGGCACGTCGATGGCCAAAACCTGCTCGCCCTGGGTGGTATAGATGCTGGTGCCCTCATCGTCAAGCCCAGACTCGTTAATATACAGATTGCCCCAGCCGCCATCCATCACGTCAGGGTGCGCATTGAGATAAGCCGTCACGGTGTCCCTGTCCAGCTCCCAGAACAGCTCATAAAACGCCGCCTCGTCCGCCGGAACCTCTTCCCCGCCAATGGTGATCGTGCCGGACGCATCGCCGGAGGGTTTGCCGGACGAGCCCCACTCGCTGTTGATGCCGGCCTGCGCATCGTGCGCCGCGTCGACCTCGGCCATCACCTTGTCGATCACGCCTGCCGGAATCAGCGCAGTGGCCAGCCACTGGTGATTCATCGTGGACATTGCGGTTTGTATGTAGATCTTCCGCAGCTTGCTAAACGGTTGAAAGCTGGCATAGCAAAACAGCAGGTAACCGGTCAGCAGCACCGCAAGGGTAATGCAGATGGTTTTCAGTGCAACCGGCTTGCGCCGCTCGGCAACGCGTACCCGACTGCCGCCGTTTCCATATAATTTAATTGTTCGTTTTGACTGTGCCAATGAAATCCGCTCCAATATCAGAAATAAAAACATTTGTAGTTTATCATATCACGCTTCGACAATTTTCGCAATTCCCCTACTGAAAAACACAGGATGAATTTCCGCAATTCCTGTGCTACAATCAGGTGGAATGATCGTTAAAGCGGGTACTGATCCGTACGATAACAGAAAGATGGGGATTTTCCAATGGAAAATCCCGGCGAAAGAGGGTCAAATATGAAAGTTTTTGCATACAGCTGCCGTCCATATGACGAAAAAGCAGCCTTTGAAACCGCCGCCGCAGCGCTTGGCATTGAATTTGCCTGTACCAGCGCGCCGCCCACGCTGGAAAATGCCGCGCTGGCCGCCGGCAGCCAGTACCTGTCCATCACCACCACACCCGTCGCCGGGGCGCTGATGGAGCGGTTTTGTGATCTCGGGATCCGGATGATCTCCACCCGCACCATTGGCTTTGACCACGTGAATCTTGTCGACGCAAAGCGCCTCGGCGTGCAGGTGAGCAACGTCACCTATACGCCGGACGCCGTCGCGGACTACACCGTGATGATGATGCTCATGGCGCTGCGCAAGGTCAAGCGCATCCTACAGCGGGCAGACAGCAACGATTTCACCCTCAAGGGGCTGCTGGGGGGACTGCTGGGCAGCCGCACGGTGGGCGTGATCGGCACAGGGCGCATCGGGCAGGCGGTCATCCGCGATCTGCAGGGCTTCGGCTGCAAAATCTATGCCTATGACAAATATCCCCGCAGGGACGCGGGGATTGACTATCTGCCGCTGCCGGAGCTTCTGCGGCGGTGTGATCTCATCACGCTGCACGCGCCGCTCGCGCCGGAGGACGTGCACATGATCGGCCGCGCGCAGCTTGCGCTGCTGCCGGACGGCGCGGTGGTGGTGAACACCGCGCGCGGCGGACTCATCGACACCGCCGCCCTCATCGAGGCGCTGGAAGCGGGCAAGGTGGGCGCGTGCGCACTGGACGTCATCGAGGACGAATTTGATCTGTACTATTATGATCGCCGCGCCGACATCGTGGGCAACCACGCGCTGTCCATTCTGCGCGACATGCCAAACGCGGTCGTCACGCCCCACATGGCGTTCTACACCGACCAGTCGGTTGCCGACATGTGCCGCAATTCCCTGCTCAGCTGCCAGTGGCACGACCGTGGGCAGGAAAACCCTTACCGCATCGGATAAGAAAACAGAAAAATCGGCAATCACATCTGTGATTGCCGATTTTGTTTAGTATTCGCAGGTGTCAAAAACCCACGCCTTGGTATAGCCGTCGGTGATGGCTTCCAGCGCACGGCCGGATTTCACCGCGTCGCCCATGGCAATCACGTGGTCAAACGCGGCGCGCATGGCGTCCACGGTATCGGTTTTCGGCTTCACGCCCATGGCCAGCACCACCGCATCGGCGGCAAAACGCACCTCGCTGCCGTCGGCCGTCGCGGCGGTCACCGTGCCGTCGGGATTGATGGCCTTCAGCGCCGTACCGGCATGGATTTCGGTGCCATAGGGTGCAAGCTCGTTTTTCACATCGTCCAGCACCTGTGGGAACAGGCCTGCGCCGATCTGCGGCGCCATCTCGAGGATGGTAATTTTGCAGCCCTTCTCGCCCAGAAATACGCCGGTTTCCATGCCCGCAAGGCCGGAACCTACGATGCAGACGTTCTGATTTTCCACCGTGACCGCGCCGGAGAGAATCTGCGGCACGGAATAGACATTGGCCTGATTCACGCCGGGGATGCGCTGGGGGCGGATGGGATCGGAGCCGCAGCAGACAAACACCGCACAGGGCGCAAGCGCGCGCACTGCGTCCACGGTGGCCTCGGTGTTCAGCCGCACGTCGATGCCCGCATGCTTGACCTGGGCAATCATGCCCTGCTTGAGCCAGAGAATCTTTTCCTTGTTGGGCGGTCTGTGCGCCAGCTCCAGCTGGCCGCCAAGGGCGCTGTTCTTTTCAAACAGGGTCACCCGAAAACCGCGCTGCTGCAGCACGATGGCCGCCTGCATACCAGCAGGGCCGCCGCCGATGACTGCCACCGGACGACCGTTTCCGTTTTTCTTCATGCACTTGAATTCATATTCGCGGCCAAAGCGCGGATTCACCGTGCAGGTCGGCTGAATGCCCTGCACATTGGTCTGCATGCAATTCAGGCAGCTGATGCAGGTGCGGATTTCATCCTCCCGGCCGTCCAGAATCTTGCGCGTCCAATAGGGGTCGGCCAGATGGCCGCGGGTCAGACCCACAAAGTCGGAAACGCCGCTCTCCAGCAGGGACTCGGCAAATTCCGGCTTTTTAATGGTGTTGACCGCCAAAACCGGGCAATGCACTGCCGCCTTGACTGCGGTGGCAAGGCCACGCTTCCATCCCTGCTGATACGACGGTGGCTCGCGGTTGGTATAGGAGGTTTCCTGCAGGCCGCAGTTGACGTTGATATAATCCACGCCCATCGCGTCCCACATTTTTGCCATCTCCACGCCATCGTCCAGATCGTTGCCGCCTTCAATAAAC
>JAQUZL010000108.1 GCA_028691385.1 Oscillospiraceae bacterium | reverse complement strand
GCCATGCCGATGCCAGATGGCTATTCTGACGAGCAGTGTAAGTCGGCGTGGGCCGAGCTGATGACGCTCAAGGCGCAAGGCCTGCTGTTTTCGTCCGATGATTATGTGGATCCGTCCATGGCAATCGTAAAAAACGCACCGGTCAAGGCGCTTTGCCTGCACGTCAGCCACGATTGTAATCTGCGCTGCACCTATTGCTTTGCATCAACCGGCGATTTTGGAACCGGCAGAAAGACCATGCCGCCGGAGATTGCCAAAAAAGCCATCGACTTTGTCATTGAAAAGTCGGCGGGACGCGAAAATATTGAGGTCGATTTCTTTGGCGGTGAGCCACTCATGGCGATGGAAACCGTGCGGCAGACGGTCGAATATGCCCGCAGCATCGAGCAGGCGCATCACAAGCATTTTCGCTTCACCATCACGACCAATGGCGTTGGCCTGAACGAGGAGATCGACGCCTACATCAACAAGGAAATGGGCAACTGCGTGCTGTCCCTTGACGGCAGAAAGCAGATCAACGACCGCACCCGTCTGACCAGAACGGGCGCCGGCAGCTATGACATCATTGTGCCGAAGTTCAAAAAGCTGCTTGAAACGCGCGGGGACAAGGACTATTATGTCCGCGGCACCTTCACGCAGGCCAATCTGGATTTTTCCGAGGACGTGATCCATATGGCGGATCTCGGCTTTGACAGCATTTCGGTAGAGCCGGTGGTTTCTGCGCCCGGAACGGACTATGAACTACGCAAAGAGGATTTGCCGAAAATTTTTGCCGAGTATGAAAAGCTTGCCGCTGAGATGCTCCGGCGTAAAGATTTCAATTTCTTCCATTTTAATGTGGATCTCAGCCAGGGACCCTGCGTCATCAAGCGCATGCGCGGCTGCGGTGCGGGCTGCGAGTATGTGGCCGTCACCCCAGAAGGGGACATCTATCCCTGCCACCAGTTTGTGGGCAATCCAGACTATTTGATGGGCAACATTTCTGATGGTACGTTTGATATGTCGATCTCCGACCGGTTCTCGGCGCTGAACATCTATACGCGTGAGGACTGCAAAACCTGCTGGGCAAGATTCTACTGCTCCGGTGGCTGCTCGGCTTCCAACCTGCTGGTGAACGGCGATATTGCCAAGCCGCATTTTGTGGGCTGTGAAATGGAACGCAAGCGCCTGGAGTGCGCAATTGCCATGAAAGCGATTGAAGCCGGGATGGCGGATGGATGTCTGCCGGAATGACGTTGTTTTGCAAGTTTTGAAAGCAAATATTGCATTTTCAAGATGCTGTGCCTTGGCAGTCGCAAGGCACAGCATCTTGTGCTTTATGCATGGAAAATGCATAAAATAATTGCATCGTTCATGGGTTTACATAATGCTATTTACATAATATCGGCGAATAAAAACTTTTTTGCGAATTTTTCTTGATATTTTCATAAAAATGCATTATATTAACTTTATGCGATGTGACTATGCGGCAATCATGCCGCCGGATCACGCCATATGCGTGCAAGACAAAATGCAGTTCAATGGGATTTTTGTTTGAGAATGATGGCATCTGAATGAATAATTCAAGATGTTGTGTTTCAAAAAATGCATTCCACTGAATGTTGTGCCCTGCATGCGGAAGTATAACGGATTGAAGGATATTGAAAATGGCCGACTATGTTGCTCTGTTTGAAGAGTATCTGACCAAGGAAAAACATGCCGCTGCGAATACCCTTAGCTCCTATCTGCGGGACATTCGTCAGTATGCATCATACCTGGACCGTTTTCAGATTGTATCGATCTGCGATGCGTCGCGCGAAACAATTTGCGTGTTCCTTGACTGGCTGACCGGTCAGGGAAAGTCTGCGGCAACTGTTTCCAGATGCCTGGCTTCGCTGAAAAATTTTTACGGTTTTCTGATTATCCGGGGCGATGTGACGCAGTCGCCGGTGCATGATATTTGAACGGCCAAAATGGAAAAAAAGCTGCCGGAAATTTTGACCGGGCAGGAAGTGGAGCTTCTGTTGTCCCAGCCAAAATGTACGGATATGAAGGGCTATCGCGACAAGGCCATGCTCGAGCTGCTCTATGCCACAGGTATCCGCGTGACGGAGCTGATTTCCCTCAATGTGAACGATGTGAATTTGTCCGCCGGATTTATTCATTGCAGCAGCAAAGGCAAGGAACGCATCATTCCGCTGTATCCCGCGGCTGTGCACGCACTCTCGGAATACATCAATCATATCCGGCCAAACATGATTGCAGATTTCGATGATCCGGCGCTGTTTGTCAATGTCAGTGGTGAACGGATGAGTCGGCAGGGCTTCTGGAAGATCATCAAGTTTTATCAGGAGAAAGCCCATATCACCAAAGACATCACGCCGCACACGCTGCGCCACAGCTTTGCGACGCACCTGCTTGAAAATGGCGCGGATCTGCGCTCCATTCAAGAGATGCTGGGACATAGTGATATTTCTTCCACGCAAATCTATACATTGCTGGCCAACCAGCACCTCAAACAAATTTATAACAAATATCATCCGAAAGCATAAAAGACGCGCCTTACGGCGCGTCTTTCGTTATAAATAGGCCTTCATTTGCTCAATATTGTGCAGCTCGGTATCCAGCAGCTTTTGGCTCAGCGTGCTGACACGGCTGTCATGACCGGAAAAATCGCGCTGTGTTTGCAAGCTTTTGATCATGCCTTTCGTATTGCCCTCAATCATCATTTCCGCAATTTTCGAGGTCGTGCCGTTTTTCATCAGCTTCATTTTTGCGCCCATCTTTGCGCAGGACAGCACCATTGGCGAAATGTTTTTCTCTTTGCCGCCCAGCGTGTTGAGCAGTTCGTCGGCTTTTTGCTGAATTTGTGTGTACTCCGCCAGCTGTCCCTGTAGCGCCATGGAAAAGCTTCCATCTGCTGCGTTTTTCATCACGGTTTCAATTCCGCTTTTCCCCATCTGCGTGCCGTTGCGAATGGAATTAAGCATCTCACAGTCTTGAATCATGTTTTTCACCCCTACGGACAGTATGGGCGGTTCTTCGAAATTTATGCATCAGTAGGCATGGATTTCTGTTTTGCAGCATATAAATGAAACCAGAAAATATTGTGGGGAGGGACAGGCCCGGCGTGGGTTCGGGCTGTGGATACAATGGCTATCAGTGCTGATTTTTGCTGCGAACGGGCGCATCTTGATCTCTCGTTTTCCTTTCCGGACGGCATTTACGGCTTCTTGGGCGGCAGTGACGATGACTATGCGTCCATTATTGCCTGCCTTTCCGGCTGCATGCGCACAGATCGCGGACACATTGCCCTGGATGGGGAAATTGTGCTTGATTCCGCAATGGGCGTTCGAAAGAAGAAAAAATGGAAGGCGCTGCTGCAGGGCAAGCAGCCGCCGGTGCGACTGCTGCGCGATACGGATTTTTCCGTTCCGCCGGATATTGACGACGGCACCACGCTGCTGTTTACGCAGTCCAGAGCGCTACTGCAGAAATATTGCCAGCGGTTGTGCCTGCTGCAGGATGGAAAATCCCAGGGGGTTTTTGATACGGCCGCCGTGTTTGAACGCCCCGATACGCTGGAGCTGTGTCAAATCGGTGGATTTTCCAACCTGAGTCCCATTCTGAAAATGGATGGTACTCATTTTTACGCAAAGGAATGGGGCGCAACGCTGGAAGCGGACGTTGTTCCGGATTCAGCCCAGTGGATTGCCATTCGTCCGGATCTGGTGGAGCCGGTGGCCGGCGCGGGGGAGAACTGCATTGCCTGCACAACGGTATCGTCCATCATGGAAGCGCACCGGCTCTGCGTCATCGGCAGCGCCGGCAACGGCCGTCTTACGGTGCAGTATGCCGGAGATCGGTGGATGCCCGGCGAGCGGTTTATGGTGCATTTACCAAAGGAGCATCTGGTGCCCATCCGCTCCATCATATAAAACAAGCGCGTCCCTTTTCTATGAAGGGACGCGCTTGCTTACTCATTTTTTGAAATATTTTATCACGACAAGAATCAGTCCCACCAGACAGTACAGGCTGAACAAGCTGGAAGTAATTCCCAGCAGCCAACCGACCAGCGGAAGCCAATGCAACAGAGCAACAACGATGCCCACAATGCTTGGCGCAAACAGATAGATCACCAACGCAATGACAAAAGAGCCAACGTCACCCCGGACGACAGTTTGATTCAAAGGGAAATATTTTTCCATTTGTCCCATCTCCTTTATTCAATCAAGTATAGCAGAATTTTTCGAAACCGTAAAGACTCAATCCAACTCAAAAGCGCCGGTATAAAGCTGATAATACTTGCCGTGCTGGGCAATCAGCTCGGCGTGATCGCCGCGCTCAATGATGTGCCCGTTTTCCAGCACCAGAATTGCATTGGAGTTGTGAATGGTGGAGAGCCGATGCGCAATGACAAAGACGGTGCGGTTCTCCATCAGGCTGTCCATGCCCTTTTGTACGATGGCCTCTGTGCGGGTGTCGATGGAGGAGGTGGCTTCGTCGAGAATCATGACCGGCGGGTCAGAAACGGCCGCACGCGCGATGGAAAGCAGCTGCCGCTGTCCCTGACTGAGACCTGCGCCGTCGCCGGACAGAACCGTGTCATAGCCCTTGGGCAACAGCATGATAAAATCGTGCGCGTTGGCGAGCTTTGCTGCGGCGATACATTCCTCGTCAGAGGCGTCAAGTCTGCCGTAACGGATGTTTTCCATGACTGTGTCGGTAAACAGGTTCACGTCCTGCAGCACCATACCCAGCGAGCGGCGCAGATCGTTTTTGCAGATGGTGCGGATGTCAATGCCGTCATAGGTGATGACGCCGTGCTGAATGTCATAAAATTGGTTAATCAGATTGGTAATGGTCGTTTTTCCCGCGCCCGTCGCGCCGACAAATGCCAGCTTCTGACCCGGTTTTGCAAAGAGGGAAATATCATACAAAATCTGTTTTTCCGGCTGATAGCCGAAATCCACGTGGTCAAACCGTACATCACCACGCAAAAGCGTATAGTGCGCGCCATCTGGCGACGGCGTTTTCCATGCCCACATTTCTGTGCGCTGGTTCGTTTCCGTCAACGTTCCATCCCGTGTGTATTTTGCATTGACCAGCGTGACTGTTCCGTGATCCGATTCCGGCTTTTCATCCAGCAGGTCAAAAATACGTTCTGCGCCGGCCAGCGCCATCACGATAAAGTTGAACTGCTGAGAAATCTGCGCGATGGGCTGGTTGAAATTTTTGCTCAGCTGGAGGAACGAAACAATGCTGCCAAGCGTCAGCAGGGAAATGCCGGAAATGGAGAGGTTGGGCACATTGGTAACGGCCAGCGCCGCGCCGATGATGGCAAGCACCACATATTGCAGGTTACCGAGGTTCATCATGACCGGCATCAAAACGCTGGAATAGGCATTGGCGCGCATGGCGTTATCGCAAAGCCCTTCGTTGACCCGGTCAAATTCCCGTTTTGCGTTTTCTTCGTGATTGAAAACCTTGATGACCTTTTGTCCGTTGATCATTTCCTCAATAAAGCCGTTGACTGCGCCGAGCGAACGCTGCTGCGCGGTAAAGTACTTTGCGCTTTGTCCGCCAATCCGTTTCACAATCTGCATAATGAGAAAAACGAACGCAATGACAACGATGGTCAGCCAAACGCTGATGGTCAGCATGGATACGAATACCACGACAATGGTGGCGATGGACGCAACCAGCTGCGGCACGCTCTGCGCGAGCATCTGGCGCAGCGTGTCGGCGTCGTTGGTATAGTGACTCATGACATCGCCGTGGGTATGGGAATCAAAATAGCGGATGGGAAGCGACTCCATGTGATCAAACATTTCCTGGCGAATGGTTTGCAGAACCCCCTGAGCGATGGTGACCATGAGCCGATTTTGAAACAGAGAGGCCAGAATGCCGCAAAGATAGATGCAGGCCATAATGCCAAGCGCTTTCAAAAGCCCCGAAAACACCGGATGCTCCAGTGCAATCATCGGCGTAATGAAGCGGTCAATCAGCGTACCGAGAAACAAAGAGGATGCCGCCGTGGCAAGCGCGGATACCAAAATCATCAGCAGCACAATCAGGAACCGAATCTTATGCGCACTCCAAATA
>JAQUZL010000005.1 GCA_028691385.1 Oscillospiraceae bacterium | reverse complement strand
AAATCGTCAGCGCATCGGGCTGCTCCGTGAGCTGCGCGCCAAGCCCACGCAGCTGCGCGGTCACGGTCTGCAGGCGGTCGCTTTCCTTGATGCGCAGCCGCGCCGCGCCCACAATATGGGTGATTTGTCCATCTCGCAGCGCTGCCCGCGCCGCCAGCGCCGGCACAAGATCCGGGCACTGCGACACGTCAATGGTCACCTCACCCGCGCCGCCAAGCGCCTGCATGAGCGGCACAGCCACCCGGTCGCCCTGCGTGGACTGCGCGCGCAGTCCACGCAGGGTCACCGCCGCGCCAAGACCGTTGGCAGCCAGAAAAAATGCCGCCTGGGAGTAATCGCCCTCCACGCACACCTTGGCCGCCCGATAGCGCTGCCCACCCGGCACGCGGTAGCCGGTTTCGGTACGCGAAACGTGCACGCCAAACGCGGCGAGCGCTTCGCGCGTCATGTCCACATAGCCCTCTGACTCCAGCTTCGTGGTCAGCACAAGCTCCGAATCGCCCGGCAAAAGCGGCAGCGCATATAACAGCCCTGTGATAAACTGGCTCGACACATCGCCGGGCAAGCAGTACTGTCCCGGCGTCAAGCGTCCTTCCACGCGGATTTCCTCCGCCGTTTGGACAAACTTGATGCCTTTCTCCGCAAAAAGCGCCGCATACGGCGTCTGCGGGCGCTGCAAAAGCCGACCCTGCCCGCAAAACCTGCCGCCGCCGCTAATCGCCAGCGCCACCGGGATGAGAAAGCGCAGCGTCGAGCCGGATTCGCCGCAGTCCAGCAGCGGAAGCGGCTTTTCCGCGCCGCGCGTCCCGGTCACCGTTTCGCAGCGCTCGGAAATTTCCGCGCCCAGCGCGCGCATGCACCGCGCAGTAGCCAAAATATCCTGCGAGCGCGCAATGCCCGCGATGCTGCTCGTACCTGACGCCAGCGCCGCACCGATCAAAAGCCGATGCGCCTGACTTTTCGATGGCGGGACCTGCAGCGTCCCCCGCAAGGGCGTGGGTGTAATGGTTATGTTCATTTCTGTATCTTCTCCAACTGCGCAAGCAGCGCCGTTTTTTCCATCTTGTGCGTCACAGCCTGTCCCATTGCCGCCAGCAAAATCACAGCGATCTGACTGCCGTCGCTTTTTTTATCCAATTTCAGCGTCTGTTCGAACGCTTCCATCGGGCAGGAAATCTGCGTTGGCAGGCCAAACTGCTTCAAAATGGTGCAAATCCGCATCGCCGTGCCCGCCGGCGTTTGGTGCAGTCGTTCCCCCAGCGTTGCCGCAATGACCATTCCGGCGGCGACGCCCTCGCCGTGGGTATAGGTTTCATAGTGATAGGCCTGCTCATACACATGCCCGGCCGTATGGCCGAAATTGAGAATCATCCGCATGCCGGTGTCGTGCTCATCCTGCTCCACCACCTGCCGCTTGCAGGCGCAGCAGCACGTCAGCACATCGTCAATCTGCTCCATGACCGCCGCGCGGCTGCCAAGCTGCCCCAGCAGGTCAAAAAACCGACCGTCGCAGATGCAGCCATACTTGATGACCTCCGCCATCCCGTCAGAAAATACGCGATCCGGCAGTGAATCCAGCACATTGGGATCCATCATCACAAGCTTCGGCTGATAAAATGCACCGGCGAGATTTTTTCCCGCCTCCAAATCAATTGCGACCTTGCCGCCGACGGACGAATCCACCTGCGCCAACAGGGTCGTTGGGATCTGAATAAAATCCACGCCCCGCAGAATGGTCGCTGCGGCAAAGCCCGCAAGATCGCCCACCACGCCGCCGCCAAGCGCCACCACGCAGTCTGTACGCGTAATTCCCGCGCCCGCCATTTGCTCCCAGAGCCGGGCGAGCATGGCGGCGGATTTGCTCTTTTCTCCCGCCGGCACCGTGCACGTCACCACCTCAAAGCCCACGTCCCGATAGCTTTGTGCGACCTGCGCGCCATAAAGCGGCCCCACCGTGGAATCTGTGACAATCACAATTTTTCTGCCGCGCAGCAGCGGGCGGCTCAACTGCCCACATGCCGAAAGAATACCGCGCTCGATCTCAATGTCATATTCCCGCTCCGGCAGGGAAACCGTCAATGTTGCCATAGCCGCGCCTTTACGGGCGCTTGCCCATGAACCGGGCAAGGTGCTCCGCCTTGGCCATCAGCTGGCCAAACTGTGCCGGGTCGAGGGACTGCTGTCCATCGCACAGCGCCTTTGCCGGGTCGTTGTGCACCTCCACAATGACGCCGTCCGCGCCTGCGGCGATGGCGGCCAGCGTCAGCGGCTCCACCAGCCTGCGCATGCCGCCGGAGTGGCTCGGATCTACGATGACCGGCAGATGGGTCATCTCCTTGACGCTGGGGATTGCGCTGATGTCGAGGGTATTGCGCGTGAAGGTTTCGAAGGTACGGATGCCGCGCTCGCAGAGGATGACGTTGGCATTGCCGGCGTTCATAATGTACTCCGCCGCCATAATCCACTCCTCATAAGTGCTCGATAGGCCGCGCTTGAGCAGGATCGGCTTGGAAAGCTTGCCGACCTCCTTCAGCAGGTCAAAGTTTTGCATATTGCGCGCGCCTACCTGCACCACATCCACCTTTTGCTCAAATTCATCGCAGAGGTTCGGGCTGATGATCTCTGTCACGATTGGCAGTCCCGTAGCCTTTTTGGCTTCCACCAGCAGCTCCAGCCCATCCAGACCAAGCCCCTGGAACGAATACGGCGAGGTGCGCGGCTTGTATGCGCCGCCGCGCAGCAGCTTGGCGCCGGACGCCTTCACATCCTTGGCAACCTCAACGATCTGCTCTTTGGACTCCACCGAGCACGGCCCCGCGATCACGGCGAAGTTGCCGCCGCCGATCTTGACTCCGCCGACGTCCACCACCGTGTCGGCCGGATGGAACTTCCGGTTCGCGCGCTTGTAAGGCTCTGACACGCGCATCACGCGCTCGACATGGGCGTTGAGTTCAATCTTACCCTGATCAATGGCAGTGGTGTCGCCCACAAGGCCAAGGATGGTGCAGCCTACGCCGTTGGTAACGCCGACCTCCACGCCCTCCTGCCGCAGCTGCTCGGCCAACTGCTCAATATATTTCTTTTCCGTGCCCGGACGCATAATAACAACCATAATCAGCACTCCTTTTCAAAATAAAAAACGCTCTCATTGAATCAGAATTCAATGAGAGCGACACACTCATGGTTCCGACCCGATTTTATGCATGACAAATGCCCGCTGCAAAAAAGAAGCGGGTAAAGCCAAAATAAAATCGCGAAGCGTGGATTGTTTTCATAAAACATCTCTCCATGTTGGGAACTTATTGCTTATTATACACACATATCGAAAAAGTGCAAGGTTTATATTCATTATTTCGCATCATTTTTTACGACATCCTTTTGCTCCGGCAGCTGATCCACTGTCTGCACCGCGTAATATTCGCCGGTGTCGGTGGTCAAATTCCGCTTGTGCAGTGCATCGTTGATCAAATCGCCGATGAGCATATAGAGCACGGCAAACAGCGGCACGCCGATGATCATGCCCAGCACGCCGAACATTCCGCCAAACGCAGTGATGGATACCACCACCCAAAACGAAGAAATTCCCGTCGCCTCGCCCAAAATGCGCGGGCCTATGATATTGCCGTCAATCTGCTGAAGGATCAAAATGAAGATGACAAAATACAGACACTGCATGGGGTCAATCAGCAAAATCAGCAGCGAACATGGAATTGCGCCAAGGTAGGGGCCAAAAAAAGGAATCACATTGGTCACGCCGATGATGGTCGCAACCAGCACCGGATACGGCATTCGCAGCAGCTGCATGCCGATGTAGCACAGCACGCCAATAATCAGCGAATCGAGAATCTTGCCGGTGATGAAGCCGCCAAAAATCTTGTGGGCACGCCGCGCCACGTCCATCAGGCGGTTGGCCTGCTTGGGCTTCAGCAGCGCGATGGTAATCTTTTTGGACTGCGCCAGAAACTGGTCGCGGTCAAACAGCACATAGACCGAAACAATCAGGCCGATGAGCAGGTTCAGCAGCGTCTTGACCACCAGTACCGCCGAGCTGGTCACCGTGGTCACAAACGACTGCGCCTTGCTGGGCAAATCGGTCTGTAGCCACACCATTGACTTGCTGTACACATCCTCAAAGACCTGGTTGGCATAGCTGCTGAGCTCCGGGTGATCCTCCAGCAGGTTCAGCGCCCAAGTCTCCGCGCGGCGATAATATCCCGGCAGATTGGTCGCAAAATTCTGCACACTTTGCGTCAGCTGCGGGAAAATCATTTTAATGAGCAGATAGATAATCAGCGCCAGCACCACATAAGCAAACAAAATGCCCAAGCTGCGGCTCAGCTTTTTCGCTGTGTGCTGCTTCATTTTTGCCCGCTTGAGCAGCGCCGGTGCAACGCAGTCGTCCACCATATGTACCAGCGGATTAATCAGATATGCAATGGCGATCCCATACAGTGCCGCGCGCACCGTTTTCAAAATGGAAAAACCAAGTGCCAGCACGCTGGGCAGGTGAAAAATGATTGCGGCAATCATGATGCACGCCGCCGCGCTCACCACAATGGTAATGCCCCAGTACAGATACCGTTTATCGTCCCGCATGGCAAATCCTCCTCCGCGTTCCCTTGCGCTAAAGGTATCACAAACCGCGCGCGCCGTCAAGGAAAGCTGCGCGCGGTTTGTCGCATTTTACAATTTATTTGCATCTCGCAGCCGCGCGATCTCTGCGGCATAGCCGGGCAGGTCGTTGGGCGTTTCCAAAATGGCCGGCAGCGCGCCAAGCGCCGGGTGCCGCACCATCGCGGAAAAGGCCGCAAACCCCATGCTGCCGCAGCCAAGCTTTTCATGGCGATCCTTGTGACTGGCCATGGGATTCTTGCTGTCGTTCAAATGCAGCGCCTTCAGGCGGTCAAGGCCAATCTCCCGGTCAAACGAAGCAAGAACGTCCTCCAGAGAATTGACAAGATCATATCCCGCGTCGTAAATATGGCACGTATCCAGACATACGCCCACACGCTCTGGCATATGCACGCCGTCCAGTATTGCGCGCAGCTGCGAAAACTGACTTCCCACCTCGGTACCCTTACCCGCCATGGTTTCCAGCAGCACCACCGTGCGCTGCTCCGGCGTCAGCACCGCGTTGAGCGCAGCCGTGATTTGTGCAACGCCCACCTGCAGCCCCTGCCCCGTGTGACTGCCCGGATGGAAATTATAATATGCCTCCGGCAGATGGGAAAGTCGGTCAAGGTCATCGCGCATGGTGCGCAGGGCGAAATCCCTGATTTCCGGGTTGGCCGAGCAGGGATTGACAGTATACGGGGCGTGCGCCACGATGGGGCCGAAGCGGTTCTCTTTCAGGATTTCCCGCAGCGCCGCGCAGTCGGCAGGGTCAAGCGCCTTGGCGTTGCCGCCCCGCGGATTTCGGGTAAAAAACTGAAAGGTGTCCGCCTGCAGTGCCAGCGCCTGCCTGCCCATCGCCGCAAACCCCGCCGCAGAGGACAGATGACATCCAAAATACATGGTATTCTCCTTTGTGCTTTCCTCCATTATATCCGATTTTTCTGCGGCGCGCAATTCAAAATGCAAGTGCCGCCAGATGAATCAGCAGGCACAGGCCGAGTCCCACCGCCGTTGGCAGGGCGATTGCGCCCAGCGCCATGCGATAGCTGCCGGTTTCCTTGGCGATGGTGAGGCAGGTTGTGCTGCACGGCCAGTGAAACAGCACAAAAACGATGGTGCAAAGTGCCGTAAGCGGCGTCCAGCCCGCGCCGAGAAGCACCGCGCCCATGTCCGTCACGCCGGCCACGCCCGCCAGCGTCCCGCTGGAAAGCAGCGTCATCATCACAATCGGCAGCACCAGTTCGTTGGCCGGAAAGCCCAAAATAAAGGCCAGAAAAATCACGCCGTTCATCCCAAACACCATTGCAATCGGATCAAGCGCCGCAGCTGCCATTTCCAAAAGCGTCTGCCCCTCCATGGAAATGTTCGCAAGGCACCAGATGAGCACCCCGGCAGGCGCCGCCACCGTGACGGCTCTGCCCAACACAAAAATGGTTCTGTCCAGCAGAGAGCGCACAATGACCTGCCCAATGCGCGGCTTTCGGTATGGCGGCAGCTCCAGCGCAAAGGACGAACCCTCGCCGCGGCAGGCCGTGCGGCTGAGCAGGAAGCTGGTGAAAAAGGTCATCCCGATTCCAAGCAGCACAAACCCCGTCAGCAGTCCCGCCGCAGCCAGCGCGCCCATTGGGCCGTCCCCCACAAAAAAGATAGAGATGAGCGCAATGATGGCCGGAAATCGTCCGTTGCAGGGTACCAGCGCATTGGTCAGTATCGCGATGGCGCGTTCGCGCGAATCGTCCACAATCCGGCACCCCGCAACGCCCGCCGCGTTGCATCCAAACCCCATACACATGGCTGGGGTGCATGGGCTGCGCGCGCCGGATTTTCATGGAAATTTGATAATTTGTTTACAGACTTTTTCCGGCGCTTTTTATATAATCAGTACATCCGTTGCCATACCAGGAAAGTTGTGGTATCGTTAACCTGTCGCAAGGGCGTGCAGCATGTGTAATGACGCGTGCGACCGTGTCGCCGCCGGGGAAGCCCCGCTGCCTGCGGCGCAAGCGCGCGCGCTTGCGCGCCCTGCGCTGTCCGTGTGGGGCAGCACCATGATTTTTCTGCTGTTCCTCATTCCGGTTGCCGGATGGCTTGTGGGCGGTTTTTGGGCGCTCGGCGGCACGCGCAACCGCACCCTGCGCAATCTTGCGCGCGGCTATCTCACCGCGCTGCTGGCGCTGCTGATTTTTTTCCTGTCGGCGGCGCTTGGCGCGAAGCTCATGTTATTGCAGTTTTAGAACAAAAGAAAGAAGATGACCCAGATGAAACACATTCTGCGGCGTATTTTGCCGCTCCTATTGGCGCTTTCCCTCGTATTCGGAACCGCCATCAGCGCCTCGGCCGCCACAACCGGCGCGCAGACGGCGGCCGACATTCTTTACACGCTGGATCTCGCGTCCGGCGGCCGCACCGGCATGGAGCTTGACCGGACGCCAACGCGAGCTGAAGCGCTGGCGCTGATTCTGCGCATCACCGGCCACGAACGTGAAATTGCAGACGGCGACTGGTCCGCGCCGTTTTTCGATGTGCAGTCATGGGCCGTGCCTTACGTGGGCTATGCCTATGAAGCCGGCATTTTCACCGGCTATGCCGACGGTACTTCGCGCGCCGCCGACGCGGTCAGCGCGAACGATTTTCTCACCATGCTCCTGCGCGCCATGGGCTATGACGACCCGGCGGACTTCACCTGGCAAACCGCAAATCTGCTTGCAAACCGCCTTGGGCTTACCACCAAAATCTATACCGCATTCACCCGCGGCGACATGATGGAAATTGCCCTGCAGACGCTCACCAGCCACACGGACGGCCTGAGCCGTCCGCTCATCAACCTGCTGACCGCCGTTGGTGCGGTGGATTCGGCCAAGGCCAATGCGGTCGGCCTTGGCAACACCACCACGCTCACCGCCAGGCAAACGGCAGACCGCTGCGCGAGCGCCGTGTTTTATCTGCAAATCTTCACCTCCCACGAGGATTACGAAAACAGCGTCCCGGCAGCGGGCGCAAGCGGCTTTTTCCTCACGGCAGACGGCATTGCCGTGACGAACTATCACGCCATCAAAGGTGCGACCGACGCGGTGATTACGCTGAAAAGCGGCGAGCAGTACCCGGTGGAATCGGTGATCTGGTATGACGCCGGCATCGACATGGCGCTGCTGAAAATCGGCGCTGATTCCCTCGCCGGTCAAACTGCCACCGCATTCCCCTATCTGACCTACGTTTCCTCCGATTCGGTCAGTAACGGCGATACCTGCTATGCCATCAGCTGCCCGCTGGGGCTGCAAAATTCCATTTCTGACGGCATTGTCAGCAGCGTCAATCGCATGACGTCCGCGTTTACCGTCCCCATCATTCAAAACACCGCGCCGATCTCCTATGGCAGCAGCGGCGGTGCGCTGTTCAACACCTATGGGCAGGTGATCGGCGTGACCTCCGCCTATTTTGTCTATGGTCAAAGCCTGTACATGGCCGTCCCGCTGGACGTGCTGCATACGGTTGACTGGCACGCCGCGCCCAAGACGCTCGAGCAAGTCGCCGCCCTTCAAGCCGCTGCCGATAAAGCTGCCGCAGCTGCGGCAGCGGAAGAAGCCGCGCAGCAGGAAGAATAACCCGATTTCCCCGCCCCGCACCCCACGGTGCGGGGCATTTTGCCGCCCTGCCCACGATAGACTGTATCGGAGGTGGCGTCATATGTATCAGGCAGCGATCTATCTTCGGCTCTCCCGCGACGACGGGCAGGGCGAAAGCGGCAGCATCAGCGCCCAGCGGCGGCTGCTGCAAACTTATTGTCAGGCGAACGGCTTCCCCATCGTCGCGGAATTTGTGGATGACGGCTGGTCGGGCACCAGCTTTGAGCGCCCCGGCTTTGCCGCGCTGCTGCGCGCAGTGGAATCCGGCGCCGTCAATCTGGTTCTCACCAAGGATCTTTCCCGACTCGGGCGGAACTATCTGTCCGCCGGGCAGTATACCGAGCTTTATTTTCCGGCGCACAACGTGCGCTACATCGCCGTTGGCGACGGCTATGACTCCCAGCGCGGCGAGGACGACAGCGTGCCGTTTCGCCATGTGGTCAATGAAATGTACGCCCGCGACGCCAGCCGCAAAATTCGCTCCGCGCTACAGGTGCGCATGCTCGACGGCTTATATATCGGCTCCTACGCCCCCTATGGCTATCGGAAGGACCCACAAAATCACAATCATCTGCTCCCCGATCCGGAAACCGCACCCATTGTGCAAGAGCTGTTTGCGCTGGCCGCTGCGGGGCGCTCCGGCAGCGAAATTGCCGGTCTTTTCAACAATCGGCGCATTCCCTCGCCCCTTGCCCACCGGCAGGGACGCACGGAAAGCGCGTGGCGTTCGGCGGGCGTTTGTCGCATGCTGGAAAATTCTGTCTATAAAGGGGATCTGGCGCAGGGGAAAAACAGGAAGGTATCCTTTCGCAGCAAGGTTGTTCGCGCCCAGCCAAAGCCCCTGTGGATTGTTGTGAAGCAGGCGCATGAGCCGCTGGTGACGCCCGCGCTGTTCGAGCAGGCGCAGCGCCGCAGCGCGCCCTGTGCGGTCTATTGCGCCGACTGCGGCAGTCGCATGACGCTTGTGCGCACGCGGCGCAAGCAGGACCCCTATGATTTGGTCTGCGCGCGCTATCACGCCCATGGCCGCGCCGCCTGCAGCCGTCACGGCGTGCGCCTTTCCGCCGTGCTGCCGTATCTGGGCTGCGGGAAGGTATCTGTGGGTCAAAACGGCGAAATTGCGTGCAGGCCGGACGCTACGCAGCCGGATTTTCCCGCTTCTCATGGTTAGCGCCTGTTTGCCGCACGCGCCGCAGCGGTGAAACTGGTGATCCAGCGAAAACGCCACGCGCGGCAAATACCCAAAATCCTCCAGCAGTGTAAACAGCGGGAAAAAGATTGCCATCGGCGGCAGCATCACCGACACGACCCGCGCAACCGTGGCGTACATGCCGTCCAGCAGCGCGCCCCGCAGCCACATCGGCGCGCCGGAAAATAGCCCCGCCAGCAGCACGCCCAGTGCGTCAAAGCCACGCTGGAGCAGATCCGAAGGATAGTTCGCGCCCCAGATTGTGAGATAAAACACAAAAAACAGCAGGGAAAGCATAATGGGGATGCCTATGCGCCGCCCGGTAAAAATGCGGTCGAGCTTCCGATCCAGCGCATCCGCCCCTCGCTGCGGCATCATCACCACACCGGCCGCAATTTGCTCTGCCTGCCGAATGTAGTCCTCCGAGGCATGCACCGGCTGCGGGGGCGCGCCGGCGGGCGCTTCGCGCGCCGCCATTGCGGCAATTTGCTCCATCAGCCGGTCAAGTCCACGCCCGCATCTTGCCGCAATCCCCACCACCGGCACGCCAAGCCGCTCTTGCAGCAGGGACAGATTGATGTAGATATGTTTCCGCTCTGCCTCGTCGAGCAGGTTTACGCAGACAATCAGTCTGGTTGTCTGCTCGCGCAGCTGCAAGGCAAAGTGCAAATTGCGCTCAAGGCACGTGCCGTCACAGATTGCCACCACGCAGTCGGCATGCTCCCGGCGCAGGTAATCACCCGCCGCCTGTTCCTCCTGCGAGCAGCCGTCCAACGAATAAGTACCCGGCAGATCTGCCACGCAGTAGCGGATTCCGCGGTGGCTGAAAAAGCCGCAGGCGGCCGAAACAGTTTTTCCCGTCCAGTTGCCGGTGTGCTGCTTCAGCCCCGTGAGGCAATTAAACACCGTACTTTTTCCGACATTGGGATTGCCTGCCAGAATCACGGTATAGTCCGCATTTTGACCGTGCGTCGCCGATTTCATCACGCCCGACCCCATGGCGCTGGCAGTCAGTCCCACCGCCGTTCCACCAGAACATTTCCGGCGTCCTCTCTGCGCAGCGCCACCGCCGCACCGCGAATCCAATATGCCGTCGGATCGCCCGACGGGCTTTTTTGCAGGCATCGCACCCGCGTCCCAACGACCAGTCCCAGCTCCTTGAGCCGTCTGGCCATCGGGCCGTCAAGCCGCACCTCCCGGACAACCGCGCTCTGTCCCGGCAAAAGCGTATCCAGCGTCCTGTATTCCATCGTAACAAGCCCCTTTCCCTTCAAATGGCGGAACATCATTCCTACGACAAGTTACGCCGCGCGTTGCGCCGATGTGCATATCCGGCCGCTAAATAAAAATATTTGTCTAACTTTTGGGGGTTGCTTCACCTATTTCCTCCTAAAATACAAACGCAAGAAAACCCCGTAACCATTACGGTTACGGGGTTTTTGTGGAGCTGCTACCCGGATTCGGACCGGGGACCTCATCCTTACCAAGGATGCGCTCTACCAACTGAGCTATAGCAGCATCAACCAGACAGCTTCATTATTATATGAGGAAAGGCCGAATTTGTCAAGCCTTAGTTTCTATTTTTTCGCGTTTTTTGTCGTGCAATTTTAGTGGGGAAATTCGGCACATCCATCGTGGCCAAACGCAGAAATTTTCTATTTGTTTTTATCAAGTTATGCTATAATTATTAAAGTTCTTGCACGAGAATGTGCGTATTGCGCGCAAGCAGACATGGTCGCGCCGCAGCTTGCGGTACATGGCCGTGTGATGGCGGCATGCCATCATCAGAATAGGAGGTTCATATGCAGGATTTCAAATACTTTGCGCCCACGAAGGTGTACTTTGGCCGAAATGCAGAGCAGAACATTGGCGCAGACCTCTGCGGTCGCGGCTATAAAAAAGTGCTGCTGCACTATGGCGGCGGCAGCGTCCGGCGCAGCGGCTTGCTGGATCTTGTCAAGGGACAGCTGGAGCATGCCGGGATTGCCTACGCAGAACTGGGCGGCGTTTCCCCGAACCCGAAATTACGCGCGGTTCGCGCGGCAATCCCTTTCTGCAAAGAGCAGGGCATTGATTTTATTTTAGCCGTAGGCGGTGGCAGTGTCATTGACAGTGCCAAGGCGCTTGCCCTGGCGCTTGCCAACGACACCGACCCCTGGGATGTGATGACCGGAAAGGCGACCCCCACCAAGGCACTGCCCGTTGGCTCGGTGCTCACCATTGCGGCCGCCGGCAGTGAAATGAGCGACTCTCATGTTCTCACCAATGAGGACTTGCACGCCAAACGCGGCGCAAGCTCCGATCTGATTCGTCCGGTGGTTGCCTTCATGAATCCGGAGAACACCTATACGGTATCCAAATTCCAGACAGGCTGCGGCATTGTGGACATCATGATGCACACCATGGAGCGCTACTTTACCTGTGACCCGGACACGGAGCTGACCGACCGCATCTCCGAGGGTTTACTCATTTCCGTGATGAACGCCGGCCGCGTTGCCATCGCGCATCCCGATGATTACGAGGCGCGCGCAACGCTGATGTGGGCCTCGAGCCTCAGTCACAACAGTCTGACCGGCTGCGGCAAAAAGTACTTTTTCACTTGTCATAAGATCGAGCATGATTTCAGCGGTGTCTTTGATCACATTTCCCACGGCGCAGGCCTGAGTGTGGTGTTCCCTGCCTGGGCAAGCTACACCTACACCAACAATGTTGCGAAGTTTGCGCAGTTTGCCGTGCGCGTTATGGGCGTCAGCGACACGCTGCCGCCGGACGCAGCCGCGCAGGCAGGCATTGCCGCGCTCAAGGCGTTTTTCCATGAGATCGGCATGCCGGTCACCATGGCCCAGCTGGGCGTGCCACAGGATGCCTATGAGCAAATTGCCGACCTCACCACCGCAAACGCAGCCAAAACCGTACCGGCGGTTGTCCCGCTTACGAAACAGGATTTGCTGGCCATCTATCGACTGGCCGAATAGGCGCAAACGAATTGCATAAACAAATCAACATAACCGCCGGGCGCAGCTGCGTCCGGCGGTTATGTTGATAAAATTGCATCATTGCAATTGTGATTATGCAAAAAAGCGCTTCGGCGATTGCCGAAGCGCTTTGGAGGTGTCACCCAGATTTGAACTGGGGAATAATGGTTTTGCAGACCATTGCCTTACCACTTGGCTATGACACCGTGTGAAAATGGAGCGCTTGATCTGCGCTCCATTTTATTTTGCCATTTTGGAGCGGGTGACGAGGCTCGGACTCGCTACCTCCACCTTGGCAAGGTGGCGCTCTACCAGATGAGCTACACCCGCATGAAAAAATGGTGCCTCCGGTCGGAATCGAACCAACGACACGGGGATTTTCAGTCCCCTGCTCTACCAACTGAGCTACAGAGGCAAGTTACAAGCCAAGCCAAAAGGCTTGGCTTGTATGGCGACCCGGATCAGGCTCGAACTGACGACCTCCAGCGTGACAGGCTGGCGTTCTAACCAACTGAACTACCGGGCCAAGTAAAGACATGGTGGGAACAACAGGGCTCGAACCTGTGACCCCCTGCTTGTAAGGCAGGTGCTCTCCCAGCTGAGCTATGCTCCCGTGCTCCCAAGCACATTTTGCTGTCTCATCTCGACTGCTTGCTTATTATATAAAACGGAGCCCAAAATGTCAAGCACTTTTTTGAATTTTTTTCAGTTTTTTTGGTCAAGTTCTGTCAGAACGTCGGAAATGTCCTTTGGTGTAAAATGGTAGAGCCGGTCACAAAACTGGCAGTCAACCTCCAGTGTTTCCTGGTCCTGTACCGCCTGTTTCAGTTCCTCTCTGCCAAGACTTACCAGCGCACGCCTGACCCGCTCCCGGGAACAATAGCACCGATACTCCACCGGCTTCGTCTGCAAAATCTCCATTTGGATGCCGGACAGCACGCGCCGCAGCATCTGCTCGGCTGAGATTCCGGTATCCAGCATTTCCGTCACATTGCCCGCGGCGGTGATTCCCGTTTCGATTTGGTCAATCAGCGCATCCGAAGCCCCCGGCAGTACCTGAATGAGATAGCCGCCGGCCGCTTTCACGCGCTGATCGGTATTCACCAGCACGCCCAGCGCGCAGGCCGTGGGGATTTGCTCGCTCTGCGCAAAGTAGGCCGTCACATCCTCGGCGACTTCTCCGGAAGCCAGCGCAACGCTGCCCACATATGGGTCTTTCATATGCAGATCGCGAATGACCGTCAAGGTGCCATCCGTGCCCACCGCCGCGCCGACGTCCAGCTTGCCGCGATACTTCTCCATCAGAGAAATTTCCGGATGCTCCACCCAGCCACGGACATTGCCATCGCTGTCAGAGGTCGCAATGAGCGTGCCAAGCGGTCCGCCGCCCTTGATTTGGAGGGTCAAAGAGCCATCCTCCGCTTTCTGGGTGTCACCCATCATCGAGCAGGCCGTGAGCAGGCGACCCAGTGCCGCCGTGGCCGTCGGCAGTGTTTTGTGAATCTGTCTGGCGCGCTCTACTAAATCGGTTGAGCAAATTGCCATTGCTTTCAGCATACCGTCGGCAGATACGGCGCGCACAATTTCGTCGGTCATGAATGGTTACTCCTTCAATGCAGTAAAATAGATACGCTGCTGCCCGGCTTGCGGGATTTTCAGCGATCGGTCGCCATAAACCTTAATTCCGGTGAAGCCGGCCTGGGCGAGATATTGGGTCATCTGGCCAATGGTATAGGCATATTCCTCGTGCTCCTCCAGACTGCGCCGCCAAATATTGCCATCGCGCTGAAACAAATCCATACCATAGGTGCAGATTTTGGTCTTGGCGTCAAAGCTGCCGCGCCAGACGCAGTAAACGTCGTCGTCCTCATCGAGGAACACCTGATCATCCATCGCGCGAAGCTTTTCCGGCGTGTTCAGATCGAATACGAACAGCCCGCCGGGCTTCAGCGCCTGATAGACCCGGCGCACGGCCATCTCGCAGTCGGCAGGCTTTGTGAGATAATTTAAACTGTCAAGGCAGCAAATCGCAAGATCTACCGGTGCCGGCAGGCGCAGCTTTTGCGCCAGCTGGCAGGCGAAAAACGGCCGCAGATCGTCCGGCAGGCCCGCCGCCTTATCGGTGGCCATGGTCAGCATTTCCTCGGAGGCGTCCACGCCGGTCACCTGCCAGCCTCTTTGCGCCATGCGCACCGCCATCGAGCCGGTGCCGCAGCACAAATCCAGCACCGTCTGCGGCGCTTTCTTTTCCTTTTGCAGCAAGCTGTCCAGATAGGTCAAAATCCCATCATAGTCCACATCGCTGGTCAGCCGGTCATAGGAACCGGCCAGCGCGCCATAGGCGCTCACTTGGACTGCTCCATGCGCCCGAGGATCATTTTATATCCGTCCGAGCCATAGTTCAGGCATTTGTTCACGCGGCCGATGGTCGTACTCGACGCACCGGTTTTTTCCTGAATTTCATTATAGACACTGCCGCCATCGAGCAGCTCCGCGACGTCATATCGCTGCTCCATCGCCTTCATCTCGGAAACTGTGCACAAATCCGTAAAAAAGCGATAGCACTCCTCCGCAGTATGCAGCTGTAACAGCGCATGATACAACGCATGGTTTGGATCTGTCCGCTTATTCTTGTTGTTCATTTTCGCACCTCCGATGCTGATTCATATATTAACACTCTACCGAATGAAAGTAAAGCGCGAAAATTCCCGGAGAATCAGGAATCGAACCTTGCACAATCGGATGTCATCCGTTATAATGTCAAGTATTAGAGGGATAGGTGCAGGATAGGGCAAATCCAGGTGGATTGCAAAACCCTGTACAGGGAGGATCTCATTATGATCAAGGCAATCGTCGGCGCCAACTGGGGCGACGAAGGGAAAGGTAAAATCACCGATTTGCTGGCGGAATCCTCGGATGTCGTCATCCGCTTCCAGGGCGGCGCAAATGCCGGCCACACAATTATCAATGATTATGGCCGTTTTGCGCTTCACATTTTGCCCTCCGGCACATTTTACCCACATATTACTAACATTATTGGCAACGGCGTCGCTGTTGACATTGAGAAATTTCTCAGCGAACTGGAGTCCATTACAAGTCAGGGCGTACCGGTTCCCAAAATCATCATTTCCGAGCGCGCGCAGATTTTGATGCCCTACCACACGCTGCAGGACGCCTACGAGGAAGAGCGGCTGGGTGGCAAGGCCTTCGGCTCGACCAAGAGCGGCATTGCGCCGTTTTATTCCGATAAATATGCCAAAACCGGCATTCAGATCTGCGATCTGTATGATGACGCACGGCTGATGGATCGGCTGCGCCGGGCGGTTGAGGTCAAAAACGTTCTCTTTGCGCATCTGTACCACAAGCCGCCGCTGGATGTGAACGCGCTTTATGAAACGCTGGTGGGCTACCGGGAGCGGCTGCGCCCCTATGTTGGCGACGCGGTGCTGTTCGTGCACAACGCGCTGAAGGACGGCAAGACCATCCTTTTGGAAGGTCAGCTTGGCTCTATGAAGGATCCTGATCTCGGCATTTACCCCATGACGACCTCTTCGCACACTTTGGCAGGCTTTGGCTGCATCGGCGCTGCCGTTCCGCCCACTGCCATCAAGGAGGTCATCTGCGTGACCAAGGCCTATTCCTCCTGCGTCGGCTCGAAAACCGAGCCGTTTGTCAGTGAGCTGCTGGGCGACGCCGGCGATGAGCTGCGCCGCCGTGGCGGCGACAAGGGCGAATTTGGCGCGACCACCGGCCGTCCGCGCCGCGTCGGCTGGTTTGACGCCATCGCCACAAAATATGGCTGCATGGTGCAAGGTGCAACCGAGGTCGCGCTGACGTGTCTGGACGTGCTTGGCTATTTGAACGAAATCCCAGTCTGCACCGGTTACGAGATTGACGGCAAGCGCATCACCGACTTCCCCGTCACGCCGGAGCTGATGAAAGCAAAGCCCATCTTTACCGTCCTGCCGGGCTGGCAGTGCGATATTCGTGGCATCACCAGCTGGGATGCGCTGCCCCAGGCCGCCAAAGACTATGTGGCGTTTCTGGAAGCCCAGATCGGCGTACCGATCAAAATTGTTTCCACGGGCCCCAAGCGTCACGAAATTCTATACCGTTAAGCAAAATCCCGGTTTCATCACAGATGAAACCGGGATTTTTTTACGCCATGCGCGGTCGTAAAAAACCGCAGCACAGATTTCTGTGCTGCGGTTTGATTTTACCGTTTGTTGAAGATTTTGAACAGTTCCTCGTCCCAGTCCTGATCGGAGGTTGCCGCAGGCGCTGCCTTGGTGGTGTCCTTGGCCTTGTCGCCCGCCTGCGTAAACGCGCCGGTGGACGCCGATTCCTGCTTGCCGTCAAAGCCGGTGGCAATGACGGTGACACGCATCTGATCCTCAAACTCGTCGGAGAACGCTGCGCCAAAGATAATGTTGGCGTCGGAATTCGCCGCTTCCATGACAATATTGGCAGCGGTTTCCACATCGTCCAAGCCAAGATCCGGCGCGCCGGTGACGTTAATCAACACGCCGGTAGCGCCATTGATGGAGGTTTCCAGCAACGGGCTGGAAACAGCCGCAGCCGCAGCCTGCTCTGCCTTGTCCTTGCCGGATGCAACACCAACGCCCATGTGGGCGTGGCCTGCGTTGCGCATGACCGAAGAAACGTCCGCAAAGTCCAGGTTAATGATAACATTCTCGGAATAGCCGACCAGTCCCGAAATGGAGGTGACCGCCTGCTTGAGCACATCATCCGCAATGCCGAATGCGTTGGCAAAGGTAATCTTCTGGTCGGTCACATATTTCAGGCGATCGTTGGGGATGATGACCAACGAATCGACCTTAGAGCTGAGCGCGGTGATGCCGGACTCCGCCTGACGCATCCGGTTTGCACCCTCAAATTTGAAGGGCTTGGTCACAACGCCAACCGTCAGGATACCGGCTTCTCTTGCGAGATCCGCAATGATCGGGGCAGCGCCGGTGCCGGTGCCGCCGCCCATGCCTGCCGTGATAAACACCATGTCAGTGCCCTCCAGGCACTTGGAGATTGCCGCGCGGCTTTCCTCAGCGGACTTCTGGCCAATCTCCGGCTTGGAGCCGGCGCCCATGCCGCCGGTCAGCTTTTCGCCGATCTGGATTTTGTTATCGCACTTGGACTTGTTGAGATCCTGCCGATCCGTGTTGATGACAATAAACTCAACGCCGCTCACACCGGCGGAAATCATACGGTTGACGACATTGTTGCCAGCGCCGCCCACACCAATGACCTTAATATTTACAACCTTGTCTTCCATAACTTCGGACATTGTGCATCCTCCTGTATCGTTTGTTAACGCAGCATACTGCTACTTATACTAATCCATTTTAACGTTTCTATTTTATCTCTAATTTGTGTTGTGGTCAATAGGCAGCTGAGATAAATTCAAAGTTTTCCGCATTACCAGGGCAAAAATCTTGCGACCGCGTCATTTTCGAAGGTCAAATCAATCACACCGCTCTGGTTTTCGTTGAGATTTTTCAGCACCGCCTGTAAATACTGGATTTTATAAGCCAAATTATCCGTGCTGCCCAGCTTAATCTCAAAGCGTTTGCCATACCAAATCTCGACGGCATAGAGCTTTGTGAGATCCACGCCGGTGATGACATCCAGCAGCGCATACTGTTCCATTGCGGTCAGCATCGTCGCAGCCGCCCCAATGGCGTCCTCCTGCGTCGCCTGCGCAATGCATCCAATGACCGGCGCGGTGAGCGTCACGCCGGTCAGCGCCATGTACTGCTCCGCATTGGCCGCGTCTATCTGCTCGAGAAGCTTGCAGTCCGCGCCCAAAAGCCACCACGCGCCGCTTTCATCCTGGGCTGCGGCCACCGCGTTGCACTCCTGCACGGTAATCACCGCCGTCCCCGGCAGCTTTCTGCTGATCTTCACCCGCTGCACATAGGGCAGCCACGCCATCATGTCGCTTGCCGCCGCCGATTTGTTCATCAGCATCAGGTTGTCGCCCACGCTCAGCCCGGATGCGGACACAATTTCCTCATCGGTATAATGGGTGCTGCCGCTTACGGCAATGGTTTCAATTCTGAAAAACAAAAAAACGCAGAACAGAACCGCCAGTATCACCGCAAGCATCGTAATGAGTCGAATTGCAAATCCGTTTGATCTGCGTCTGCGCCGTTTCGTTTGTTTTGCCATATTGTTTCATTCCTTCAGCGTGTGCTTATTTTACGTTCCGCTTTCGCGCCGAGATTGCAAAGATCCCGTTCAATGTGTTCATAGCCGCGATCAAGATGATCCAGCGCGGTGATGATGCTCTCTCCCTCGGCCGCCAGCGCCGCCACGGCCAGCGCCGCCCCGCCGCGCAGGTCGGTCGCGCGCATCTGCGCGCCATACAGGCGCCGTACGCCCGTCACATAGGCGGTATCGGCCACAATGGTAATCTCTGCGCCCAGCTTTTGCAGCTGTGGCAGTTGGCGAAAGCGATCGGAGAAGATTCGTTCCTGCACGCCCGTAATGCCATCGGCGCGCAGCATGGCCGCAAGGAGCATGGTCTGCGCATCCGTCGGAAACCCAGGATAGGGCGCGGTTGCCACCATACCGGGCGCTGCCAGCGCGCCGGTTCTGGCCGCTGTCAGGGTATCGCCCCGTATCCGGATTTTGCAGCCCGCGCGCCGCAGCGGCGCAATCACCGCAGTCAGCTGGGACGCGTCCACGTTTTGCAGCACAATTTTTCCGCCGGCCGAGGCGACCGCGCAGAGATAAGTAGCCGCAGCGATGCGATCCGGAATGATCCGGTGCCGCACGGGCTTGCACGCTTGCGGTGGCAAAATTGTCATGACCTCCGTGCCGATGCCGCCGACTGTTGCGCCAAGCTGTTGCAGAAATACGCCAAGATCACTGATCTCCGGCTCTTTGGCCGGATTTTCCAGACTGACCGGGCCTTTGCAGCCCATCGCGGCCAGCATGGCGTTTTCCGTCGCGCCCACGCTCGGAAATGGAAAGCGATAGCTTCCGCCGCCCATATCGCCGCCTTGGCAGTAAACGATTGCATCGCTCGTTTCCACCACCGCGCCCAGCGCGCGCAGCGCGTCGATATGCAGATCAATGGGGCGATCGCCCAGTTGGCATCCGCCCGGCATGGACAGCTCCGCGCGTCCGGTTCTGGCGCACAGCGCGCCGAGAAACAGAATCGACGAGCGCATTTTTTGCATCAGTGCCTGCGGTATGGTGTTTTCCCGCAGGTCTTTGCAGCAGACGAAAAGGGTTTCCCCCTCCCATGTGCACTGCGCGCCGAGGTAGCGCAGAATCTCACAGGCTGTTTCCACATCGCTCAAATGCGGACAATTCTCTAAGATGCATTCTTCTCCGGAAAGTACCGTCGCCGCCAAAATTGGCAGCGCGCTGTTTTTTGCGCCCTGTACCGTCGTTTCGCCGGACAGCGCATATCCGCCGTATAGAGATAACTGTTCCATTTTTCGCCCTCCGCACAGGATTTAACACATCGCATCCTATGCCGGGCGCGGGATTATTGCGCCTTTGCCAGTTCCAGGATCACACGGTAGATTCGTTCGGTCGCATCCAGTACCGCCATTTTTGACAGTGCCTTGCGCATGGCGTCTGTTTTTTCCGGCTGTGAGAGCAGCGCCTGTGCTGCGGCAAACAGCCGGTCGCCGTCGCACTCGTTTTCCCGCAGCACCATCGCCGCGCCGCGCGATTCCAGCACTCTGGCGTTTTTCTCCTGATGATTGTCGGCCACGTTGGGCGATGGCACCATAATGCACGGCGTGGCCGACGCCGCCACCTCGCTGATGGTCGACGCGCCCGCCCGGCAAATGATGAGATCGGCCGCCGCCATCAGCGCCGGCATATCGTAAATATATTCTCGCAGATCCACCGATGGATGCGCGTGCAGCTCCACACCCATTTCCCGGAGCAAATCCGGCATCCACCGATAGCCGAAAGAGCCGGTGGCATGGATGTGTTGAAACGGTTCCTGCTTGCATTCCAGTTGGATGAATCGCGCGATTTTCTTATTCATTTCCCGCGCGCCAAGACTGCCCCAGTATGACAGCACCAGCGGCCGGTCGTCAAGTCCAAGTTTTTCCCGCACTGCCGCGCGTTTTAAGTACAGAAATTCCTCGCGCACAGGCGTCCCCGTCACAATTACGCGTTCGGGGTGCTCATAAAGGGATCTGCTCTCCTCAAAGGAAACCATGATGCGGCTGACGCCGCCGCTCACCAAGCGTGTCGCAAGTCCCGGCACCGCGTTGGATTCATGCACCGCTGTGGGAATTTTTCGGCGAATGCCCTGCTTTAGCGCCGGAAAGCTGGCATAGCCGCCGGTGCCGATGATGACGTCGGGCCGAAAGGCGCGAATGATGCGATCCGCTTTCCGCATCGAGCCGGCAATGTGCGCCGCGGTGACCAGGTTATGGCAAATGCCTTTGGGAGAAAGAGAGCGCTGCAAATTGGAAATTTTCAATGTTTCAAGGGCAAAGCCCTCCCGCGGCACCAAATCGCACTCCATGCCGTTTTCCGCGCCGATAAACAAAATGTTGGCGTCCGGGTGGCGCGCCTGAAGCAATTTCGCCACTGCGATGGCCGGGTTGATATGGCCGCCGGTGCCACCGCAGGTAAAGATCACATTCATTCTCACGCCCCCTTTTTTCTATGCACGGTTATTCGTGCAGTCCCTTGACAGATTCAAAATGATGCCCATTTCGAACAGATGCAGCAGCAGCGCCGTGCCGCCATAGGAGAAAAACGGCAGTGAAATGCCGGTTGACGGCAGCAAATTGCTGACAACGCCGATATTGAAAAACACCTGAATCGTCATCTGCAGGACAATGCCTGCGATGGACAGCGCGCTGAATTTATCTTTCGCGTGAAGCGCCAGCCAAAAGCCGCGCACAAACAGCAGCAAAAACAGCAAAATGATCAGGCTCGCACCGACAAAGCCCAGTTCCTCACAGACGATGGAGAAAATATAGTCGTTGTGTTCCTCCGGCAGATACAGATATTTTTGGCGGCTTCTGCCAAGGCCAAGTCCGCCAAGGCCGCCGGAGCCGATGGCATAGAGCGACTGCAAAACCTGATAACCGGAATCGGTCGGGTCAAGCTCCGGATGCAGCCAGGAATCAATGCGGCTGCCCGCATAGCCCTGCGTACTGATATACCAAAAAAAGCCCAGCGCGCCAATGATGCCTAAGACCACAAAATAGCGCAGCTTGGTGCCGCCCATAAACATCATGCCCGCGCCGGAAACCGCGATGATGACGATGCAGGACAGGTGCGGCTCCATTTTCAGCAGAATAAATATGATACCCATAATCACGCTGAACGGCAGCACGCCATATTGAAAGGTTTTCATGCGTTCGCCATACCCGGAAATGAGTCCGGCAAAGGTCAGCACAAGCGCGAGCTTGGTGATCTCCGAAGGCTGAAAGGAGATAAAACCAATAAAAATCCAACGTTTTGCGCCATTATCCTCACTGCCGGCCACAAGCACTGCCATGAGCAGAACAATTGACACCGCCAGCAGCGGCAGCGACCATTTTCGAAACCATTGGTACGGCACGCGCGTCACCGCCAGCATAGCTACAATGCCAACCGCCGCGAATCCGGCCTGCCGCACAAAATAATAGGCAACGTTGCCGGTTTCGGAATAGGCTCTGGCGTAGCTGGCGGAAAACAGCATCACAAGGCCAATAAAGACCAGCAGCAAAGTCAAAATGAGAAACGGCAGATCAATGATGCCCCGCCCGACGTTCAATTCTTTGATGCGCCGACGGGCGACTGCGGTTGTATGCTCTGCCATGACATTGCTCCTCTCTTTATGCGCAGAACCGGTTCATCACGCCAAGCCAAGCCAGCGCGCAGCCCAGCACCGTGACCAACGTAAAAACGGTGAAAATTTTAATTTCGCTCCAGCCGCCCATCTCAAAATGGTGATGAATCGGCGCCATGCGGAACACGCGCTTTCCGTGGGTGAGCTTGAAGTAGGTAACCTGAATAATATCCGAAGCCGCTTCGCAGATATAGACAATGCCCACCGGAATCAGCACCAAGGGCATATCCAGCGCGAAGGCAATGCCGCAAACCGCGCCGCCCAGAAACAAAGAGCCGGTGTCGCCCATAAAAACGCGGGCCGGATGAAAATTATAACACAAAAACGCCGCAAGTCCACCAAAAAGCGCAACGGCGAATTTTGCCACCGGCGCGTCCGCCCATCTTGTTGCGATCAGGACAAAAAACAGCATGACCGGCATGGTAACGCCGGTGGCAAGGCCGTCAACGCCGTCTGTCAGGTTGACCGCGTTCACGCAGCCCACAATCACAAACATGGCGAACACCAGATACACAATGCGGTTCACCGCAACGGTCACATTGGCAAACGGGATGTACAAATCGAAGCTGAGGCGGCCGCTGCGCTGCAGCAGATACAGGTAGATTGCCGCAACAGCCAGCTGCATCAGAGATTTTTGAAGCGCCGTCAGGCCAAGGTTTCGCTTTTTACAAACCTTGATAAAGTCATCGGCAAAGCCGATGACGCCAAACGCCAGCGCAAAAAAGTACACATATAAAATGGTATAGTCGCCCGCGCGAATGGCGCTTGCATCCGCAAAAACAGCAAACGCACTGGCGAGGATAAACAAAACGCCGCCCATGGTGGGCGTGCCCTGCTTGGTGTTGTGCCAGCTCGGGCCGATCTGGCGGATGGACTGCCCCGCCTTGAGCGCGCGCAGCAGCGGAATGACCCACCGCCCCAGCACCAGCGCGATGGCAAACGCAGAAATACAGGTGATGAGCAAAATCATACGTCCGACTCGCTTTCTGCCAGTTTTTTGTCAGCCTGCTCTTCGAACATCGCCAAAACCCGCTCCATATGCACGCCGCGGCTGCCCTTGAACAAGATCACGTCGCCCGGCTGCGTCCGGTTGAGAAGCGTCTTTACCACTTCCTCCTGGGAGTCAAAAAACACGACGTTGCGCTGGCTGACGCCGCCGGTCAGCGCGCCGGAAACAATCCGTTCCGCCGTTTTTCCGTAGGCCAGAATGAGATCGGCGTTCTGCGCCGCAATGCGCCCGATCCGGTAATGCTCGGCGTTTGCTCTGCGGCCAAGCTCCAGCATGTCGCCCAGCACCGCGATGCGGCTGCCGTCTGTTTTTTTGCGGCCGAGGATGCCCAGCGCCACCGCCGTGGATTCCGGCCCCGCGTTGTAGCAGTCGTCGATGATGGTATAACCGCTGCGCTCATAGGTGTTCAGGCGCATGGACGCGTTGGTGAAGTCCTGCAGCGCGGCGGTGATATGCTCGGGCTGCGCGCCGCTCTCAAGCGCCATGGTGATGGCCGCCAGTGCGTTATAGACGTTGTGCATGCCCTCGGTCGGCAGCTTGACCTTAAAGGATTTGCCCAGACCGTGCACGTCAAAGGTCGTGCTGTCCTCGGAATAGGCAATGTTTTCGGCAATCACGTCGCACTCCTTGTTGGTAATGCCAAAGTACAGCGTGCGAAACGGATACTTCCCGCGCAAATCCGTCAGCATTGGTTCATCGCCGTTGAACACCAGCACGCCGCCCGGCTGCAAGCCCTCGACAATCTCCAGCTTGGCCTTGAGAATGCCCTTCCGGCTGTGCAAATTTTCAATGTGCATCGTGCCGATGTTGATAATCGCCGCAATGTTGGGTCTGGCGATGTGGGTCAGCTCGGACATTTCGCCGAAATGGTTCATGCCCATCTCCAGCACGGCAATCTGGCAATTGCGATCCATATTCAAAATAGACAGCGGCATGCCGATATTGTTGTTGTAGTTTGCCGGCGTTTTGCCCGTGGCAAACGCCTTGTTCATGATGGCGGCCAGCATCTCCTTGGTGGTCGTCTTTCCGACGCTGCCCGTGATGGCCAGCACCTTTGCATGCATGGTGGCGCGATAGCCGCTGGCGATGGCGCGCAGCGCCGTTTCGGTGTTTTTCACCACCACCGCGGGAATCTCCGGCGGCAGGAGATGGTCTGCCAGTACCGCCGCCGCGCCGCTGTCCATGACCTGCGGGATATAATCGTGTCCGTCAACGCGCGCGCCGCGAATGGCAATATACATGTTGCCCGCAATCAGTGCGCGGGAATCCTTGGTGAATCCGTTGATGACAATGCTCTCATGTTCATGAGAAACAGCACCGCCGCACCAGGAGGCAATCTGCTTCAGAGTGACGCCGCTGGTCTGCTTCACTTCATTCATATCGTTCACTTCCCTTGTTTCACTTCTTCCAGATGCGCGGCAACCTCTTCCCGTTCATCCAGATGCACCTTTTCGGCGCCAAGAATCTGGTAGGTTTCATGGCCTTTCCCGCACAAAACGACAATATCGTCTTTTTTTGCTTCGTCCATCGCCCAGCGAATTGCTTTTCTGCGGTTTTCCTCCACATGGCAGGGCGTCTTGGTGTTCTGCATGCCCTCCAGAATCTGTTCAATGATCTTGTTGGGATTCTCTGTCCGTGGGTTATCGGAGGTCACCACCGCAAGGTCGGCATACTGCGTTGCAATGTTTCCCATAATAGGGCGTTTGATCGGATCGCGGTCGCCGCCGCAGCCAAAGACCGCAATCAGGCGTCCTTTGCAGAAGGTTTTCACTGTTTTCAGCACATTTTCCAGACTGTCCGGGGAATGGGCAAAGTCGATGAGCACCGTGTAGTCTGTGCCGGGCGTCGGCACCACCTCCACGCGTCCCTTGACGCCCTTGGCCGTGCGCAGCGCGCGCGCGATTTCGCTCAGCGCAATACCCATGCCATGCGCCGCCGCCACCACGCCCAGCGCGTTATAGACGCTGAACCCGCCGGGGATGCCCAACTCAAACCGGCAAATTTCGTCGCCAGTCACCACATCCATCTCCACGCTGCTGGGTTTCAGCTTCACAAACTTCGAAACAAAGTTTGCGTCGTTGCGCGTGGTGGAAAAAGTCGTGCACGCGCAGGTCGCCTTGCGCATCATATACGAAGAGGCGGGATCGTCCAGATTGAACACGCCCTTTTTGCACTGCGTAAACAGCATCAGCTTGGCGTCCCGATATGCCTCCATGGTCTTGTGGAAATCCAGATGATCTTCGGTAAGATTGGTAAAAACACCGGTGTCAAACGCAATTTCATCTGTGCGATGCAGCACAAGCGCGTGGGACGACACCTCCATCACCACATGGGTGCAGCCCGCCTGCGCCATGTCATAGAGCAGCTTTTGCACCTCGAAGCTCTCCGGCGTGGTGCGCTCGGTGTGCAGCACCTCGTCGCCGATCATGTTCTGAATGGTGCCGATCAGCCCCACCTTCGCGCCCAGCGTCTGCTCCAGCACGTGCTTGAGCAGGTAGGTGGTCGTTGTTTTCCCGTTGGTGCCGGTCACGCCAATCATGGTCATGCGGCGCGCCGGATGGCCAAACCAATTGGCTGCCGCCACTGCCAGCGCCTGCCGCGTGGAGGGCGTGCAGAGATAAGGCGCACTGCCGCTCGGCGCTTTTTCGCACAGCACCGCCACAGCGCCTGCCGATACCGCATTGGGGATGAATTGATGACCGTCGGAAGCATAGCCGGAAATTGCGACAAACAGATCCCCCGGTTGGGTCAGGCGGGAATCATAGCTGACGCCGGTAATCTCCAAATCCACGGAGGCCGTACTTGCAACGATTTCAATTCCATTCAATAAGTCAGACAGTTTCATTTTGGCTTCTCCTTTGTCCGTTGGTCAATCCTGCGCGCTATAGTCGGTGAATTCGACCGTAATGACGGTGCCGCGCGCAACCTGCAATCCGCCCTGTGTGCTCTGATCCGTTGCAACCACGGTGCTGCTGGCATCCGTTGCGCCCTTCAGCTTGATATAAAGACCCGCGTTTGTGATTGCGCGGTTTGCGTTTTCGATGGACATGCCCATAATATTGGGCACAGTCACAAGATCCGTCTGTTTCTCCCCGCCCATATACAGCACCACCGTGGATTCGCCCGGAATCTGGCTGCCGCTGGCCGCAATCTGATCGGTGACGGTTTCCCCATCGCCCACCACGCGGTATTGCAGGTTCACCTGCTTCAGCGCGTCCGCCGCCTCCGCTTCGGTCATGCCGATGAGATACGGCACGGTCACGTCGACGAGCGCAGCATCCTCGCCGGAGTATTCCGGATCTACGCCAAGGTACGGCAGGACGTCCGCCATCACGTCGCGTACGGTCGGCGCCGCCATGACGCCGCCGGAAATGTAAATGCCGGTGGCGGTACTCGGCGTGTCCAGCGCCACAAGGCAGACATACTTGGGGGCGTCGATGGGCGCGACCCCAATAAACGAAACAATTTTATCTTCCACCAGCACGCCGTTTTCGTCATACTCGTCAATTTTTTCCGAGGTGCCGGTTTTGCCGCCGATTCGGTAGCCCGCCACACGGGCGTTCTTCGCGGTTCCCTCTGTGACGACGGATTCCATGAGCGTGCGCATGGTCTTGGAGGTATCCTCGCTGATGACCTGCCGCAGCACCGTGCGCTCATTTTTTTGAATGGGGCTGCCGTTTTCGTCCAGAATTTCCGACACTGCATACGGTTCAAGCAGGTAGCCGCCATTGACCACGGCTGATACCGCCCGCACCAGCTGCACCGGCGTAATCTTAAAGGTCTGTCCAAAGGAAACCGAGCAAAGCGATGCATCGCTTTTTTGATCGGCCAGCACCCCTCTTGAGAAGAACAGTCCGGAAGACTCGCCCGGCAGGTCAATGCCCGTCTTTTCCATCAGGCCAAAGGCGTCAATGTAGTCATAGAGCTTGTCGCCGCCCAGCGCAATGCCAATCCGCGCAAAGGCAATATTGCAGGAATTCTGCAGCGCCTGCGCGGTTGTTTCCGTGCCGTGACCGGCCGGTTTCCAGCAGTTGAGCGGCTCGGTTCTGCCCTTAATATCGTTGGTCGCGCCACCGCAGTAGAAGGTGCTGTCAAGCGTGATTGCGCCCTCTTCCAGCGCCGAAGCCAAGGTGATGAGCTTAAACGTGGAGCCGGGCTCATAGCCGTCGGACACGCAGCGGTTGCGCCACTGGGAAAGCCGCGCCGCGGCAACGCCGCTGTTATATTCGTCAATTGCGCTCTGGTAGGCCTCGCTGCCCTTGGGATAGGACATGGCGGTGGCGTACAGCTGCTCGAGCGCCTGATCGGTCGGTTCGTCGTAAATGGAAAGATAGGTATTGGGGTCAAAGCCGCCGAGGGTGGCCATGGCCAGCACTTCGCCGGAATTGACGTCCATCAGGATGCCAAACGCGCCATTTTGCACATCATACTGGTCAATGGCCGCCTGCATGTTCTTTTCCAGATAGTACTGCGCGGTGGAATCCAGCGTCAGCACAATGCTGTCACCATCGGACGCCTCGTAGTACTTTTCATACTGATAGAGCATTTCTGCGCCGTTGTTGCCCTTTGTCGTGATAATTTTACCGGCCGTGCCTTCCAGATAGCTGTCGTATTTTGCCTCGATCCCTTCTGTGCCGGTGTTGTCCGTATTGACAAAGCCCAGCACCTGGGATGCGAGGGATGTATTGGGATAATAGCGCTTGCTGTCCGGCTCGAGATGAATGCCGCTGAGATCATTTTCGTTGATAAATGCGCGCACCTGCTCGCTGTGATCGCTGTCAATCTTTCTGGCGATCACCTTATAGCGCATGGTGGTGTCCTCCGCCTGCTTGCGAATCCAGTCGGCGTCTACGTCCAGAATATCCGCCAGCCCGCTGGCAATCACGCCCAGATTCTGATTTTTGGTGGCAATTTCATTCGGATCTAAAAATACGTTTTCCGCCGTTGACGAAATGGCCAGAATATTCATATTGCGATCGTAAATCGTTCCGCGCGAGGCCGAAACCGACGTGCTGCGCGTTTGATTTTCCGTTGCCTCTCCCTCATAGCGGTCGTGCTCGGTAATCATATCGTAGTACAGCATGAGATACAGCGGCACAAACAGCACCACCGTGCCCAGCAGCAGCACAACAATCATGCGAATATTGATTGTCCGACTCGTTTTCTGCTTTTTATGTGCTGATTCTTTTCGAAACAGTCTATCTTTTCCCATGTTGCCTCCTGTTTCAATTTACAAACTATGGCGTCGGGGATCAGCCGACGCCATAGCGCAGCAGACGGAACCCCGCCTGTGTCAGTGTATCAATGATTTATGAAAAGTATGCACGAATGTACCCCACCATCGCCGCAACGCTGTTTTTCAGCGCGGAGAAGATGCTCTCGTGCTTTACTTCGCTCTCCACCGAGAGCACCTGCGCATGGTCGGGGCCGCAAAGATCCAAATGGACAATCTGGTTGGCCGCAGGCTGCGACATGCCAAGCTGCGTCGTTGCCTGCTGTTCCACATAATCCAGATCAATCTTGCTTTCATAAGTGCTGCGCAGCGCGGTCTGCGTGGTAAGCCCCTGTGAAATCTGATCCTGCAGCGCTGCCGTCTGGGACGTCAGCTCATACCACTGGGCATAGCTGGTGATGACCAGCAGCACCAAAAAGGCCGCAGAAAAGCAAGCCGCCATCACAAACACGGAGATGCGGCGCTTGGGCTTTGCAGCTGGGCGCGGCTGCGCCTTCGGGCGCGGCTGTGCGACCGGCAGCTCACGATAGGTTCGCTGCGGCGCAGTGGAGGCCGTCATCGCGTTTAGATCGGAATATCCCCGGCGCATTTGCGCCCGTTGTGCATCTGCCATGATTTAACCTCAAATTTTCTCCGCAACACGAAGTTTGGCACTGCGCGCGCGCGGATTGCGCTCCAGTTCCATTTCTCCTGATATAATCGGCTTGCGCGTCACAAGCCGCACCTGCGGCTTTTTGCCGCAAACGCAGACCGGAAAATCCGGCGGGCAAACGCAGCCCTTGGCCGCCGCCTGCAGCGACTGCTTGACGATGCGATCCTCCAGCGAGTGGAAGGTGATCACTGCCAGCCGTCCGCCCGGATTCAGGCAGTCGATGGCCGCGTCCATCATATGCGACACTGCGGCCAGCTCGTCGTTGACCGCAATGCGAATGGCCTGAAAGGTACGCTTGGCCGGGTGCTGCTTTTCCCGCAGCGCCTGCGCGGGCATGGCGCTGCGCACAATCTCCGACAGTTCCAGTGTGGTTTGAATGGGTGAAAGCGCCCGGCGGCGGCAAATTGCCCCCGCGATGCGCGGCGCATAGCGCTCCTCGCCGAATTCATAGAGAATTTTTCGCAGCTGGTCGTCGGAATACCCGTTGACAATCTCATAGGCCGTGACGCCCTGACTTTGATCCATGCGCATGTCCAGCGGGGCATCC
>JAQUZL010000107.1 GCA_028691385.1 Oscillospiraceae bacterium | reverse complement strand
CGTCACCGTTGACCGCAAGGCCGGCGTGATTCGCAGCCATGCGGACGCTACCGTGACGGATTTGCCGGGCATCTATTCGCTTTCCCCCTATTCCAGTGAGGAAATTGTTACGCGCGATTTCCTGCTTCATGAGAATCTCACCGGCATCATCAACATCGTGGATGCGACCAACATTGAGCGCAATCTTTATCTTACCATGCAGCTCATCGAGCTTGGCATTCCCATGGTACTGGCGCTCAACATGATGGATGAGGTGACCGAAAACGGCGGCACAGTGCTGGTCAACGAGCTGGAAGAAGAGCTTGGAATCCCGGTAGTGCCGATCTCGGCTGCGCAGAATGAGGGCATTGACGAGCTGGTGGAGCATGCAATTCACGTTGCGCGCTTTCAGGAAAAACCGGAGCGCATGGATTTTTGCGACCAAAACGGCGACCCGCGCAGCGCCGCAGTGCATCGCTGTCTGCACGCCATTTCCCATTTGATTGAGGATCACGCCCAACGCGCGGGTCTGCCGGTACGCTTTTCCGCGTCCAAGCTGATTGAGGGCGATGCGCTGATGGAGCAGGCGCTTGCGCTGGACGCAAACGAGCAGGACCTGCTTCAGCACGCAATTTTGGAGTTGGAACGCGACGCGGGCGTCGACCGGGAAGCGGCGCTGGCGGACGCGATGTACACCTTTATCGGCAACCTTTGCCGCATCACTGTGGTGAAGCCGCACGAGAGCAAGGGGCATGCCCGCAGCACCAAAATTGATCGGATTTTAACCGGAAAGTATACGGCCATTCCGGCGTTTATCGCCATCATGGCGCTGGTGTTCTGGTTGACCTTCGGCGTCATCGGCGCAGCGCTGTCGAGCCTTCTCAATACTGCCATCGGCGGCTTTACGATGCTCTGCGAAAACGGTCTTACCGCCTATGGCATCAATCCCGTGGTGAAGAGCTTGGTGATTGACGGCATTTTTGCAGGTGTTGGCAGTGTGCTCAGCTTTTTGCCCACCATTGTGGTGCTGTTTTTCTTCCTGTCCATTCTGGAGGATTCCGGCTATATGGCGCGTGTGGCGTTTGTCATGGATAAACTGCTGCGCCGCATTGGTCTGTCCGGGCGCAGCTTTGTGCCCATGCTGATCGGCTTTGGCTGCACGGTGCCTGCCATTATGGCCTCGCGCACGCTGTCGTCGGAGCGCGACCGCCGAATGACCATTTTACTGACGCCGTTTATGAGCTGCAGCGCAAAGCTTCCAATTTATGCGGTGTTTACCATGGCGTTTTTTCCGGCGCATGGCGCGCTTGTCATGATTTCTCTGTACCTGCTCGGTATTGCGGTCGGCATCGGCTACGCGCTGATTTTGAAGCATACCGGATTCCGCGGCGAACCGGTTCCGTTTGTTATGGAGCTGCCGAACTATCGGATGCCGTCGCCCAAGAGCGTGGGGCAGCTGATTTGGGAAAAGGCCAAGGATTTTATCGTCCGTGCGTTTACCATTATCTTTATCGCGGCCATCATTATCTGGTTTTTGCAGACCTTTGACAGTCGGCTCAATGTTGTGAGCGATTCCGCGGGCAGCCTGCTGGCCATGCTCGGAAACCTGATTTCACCGATTTTTGCGCCGCTTGGCTTCAGTGACTGGCGAATCTCCACTGCGCTGATTACCGGCTTTACGGCCAAGGAGAGCGTCGTTTCGACCCTCACCGTGCTGCTTGGCGGCTCGGTTGCTGCGCTGCCTGGAATGTTTTCGCCCTTTGCGGCGTACACCTTTTTGGTCTTTACGCTGCTCTATACGCCCTGCGTTGCCGCCATTGCCGCTGTGCGCAGGGAAACCGGTACCAAATCTGCCATTTGCGTGGTGCTGCTGCAGTGCGCGATTGCATGGATTGTTGCATTTTTGTTCCACCTGATCGGCACATTGCTTGGGGTGGGGCTATGAACTGGCAGAGCATCCTTTTGCTGCTGCTCATTGCGGCGCTGGTGATTCTTGCAATTGGCCACATTGCACGTCATCGCGGATGCAGCTGCGGCTGTGACGGCTGCGCGCGGCATTGCAGCAATCGCCGCAAGCGGTAGATGCGGCCCTGACTTGAGAGGAATACCATGATAAAACGAACCATTAGTCTCACTTTGATTGCATTGCTGCTTGCCGCAGCGGTGCAGGGAATCTGCGTTGCCGCGCCAGAGGATGTTGCCGGTATCTATGATTTTTCACAAATGACCATTGCCGATGCGATGGACGTCTACATCAGCGAAAAAGGCCTCAACGAGGAAAACTTTTCTGTCAGCTATGAAAATACCGTGACAGGGGAGCGCTATCAGTATAACGAACAGACCTATTTCATTGGCGGCAGTATCTATAAAATTCCCCTTTGTATGTTGTACCGCGATCAAATCAACCGCGGCGAAATGACCGAGGACACCGTGATGAACGGCTGGACCTTCGCGCAGATGGAGCCGGAAATTCTCATTGCCTCCAACAACGAGATGGCTGAATATCTGCTGCGTCGCTGGCCGTCGTTCCGCGCCTACCGTAAGGCGCTTGGTCAATACTGTGGTACGCCTGTGGAGGATTTAAGCGAGCAGTATTACAGCAACAACAACTTCTGCTCGGATTACTTTCTGGGGACGCTGGAATACCTTTATGCCAACAGCGATACCTACGCGGTGGAGCTTGATTATCTCAAGCAGGCCATGCCGGGGGCGTACTTAAAGCAGATTGACACAGATTGTGAAATTGCCCAAAAATACGGTTGGTTTGACGGCGCGGTTCATGCAGCCGGAATTGTCTATACCGAGCAGCCCTATTTGATGACGATCTTAACCTACGACCTGCCTTACGCCGAATCGGTCATCGGCGAGGTCAATCAGATTTTTTATGACTACACCTTGTCAGCCATTTGGCAACCGCCGGATGAAACGGTTCCTGCCGAGCCGGTAGAGCGGCCGGAACCCGCGCCGCCCGCCGCCGAAACGCCGACGGAACGTGCGCCGGAAAGGCTACCGGAAACGCCGCTGGAAACACCGCCAGCAGAGGAAACGCCCGATTACGCGACTTGGCCGTCTGCGGATAACCCGGAAAAGGCGGATATTCTGCCGATTGCGTTTGCTGTGGCCGGAATTTCCGCAATTCTTGCCATTATTGGTCTTGCCATTCATCTGCTCACACGCAACAAAAAGCAAAAGCCGCAATAACGCGGCTTTTGCTTTTTTATTAGAATCAATTGTCTTGAACGGCGCGAAACTGCAGCGGATACAGCGTCGCGCACTGGTTTGTTATAAATCCAGCGACGGATTCATGAAATAGACGTTTTTCTGGTTCAAACGATCTCTCAGCTTGGTGATTGCTTCGCCAAAACGCTGAAAATGTACGATTTCCCGCTCGCGCAAAAACTTAATCACGTCGTTAACGTCCGGATCATCGCTCAGGCGCAGAATATTATCATAGGTAACGCGCGCCTTTTGCTCTGCTGCCATGTCCTCGGTGAGGTCTGCCATCGGATCGCCCTTCACGCCGATGCCTGCTGCGTTCCAAGGTGTTCCGGCGGCTGCCGTAGGATAGACCGAAGTGGTGTGATCCACAAAATAGGGCGCAAAGGAGCTGTTTTCCAGCTGATCGTCGCTAAGATTGCGGGTGAGCTGATGTACCAGCGTTCCAACCATTTCCAGATGGCCAAGCTCCTCGACGCCGATGTCCGTTAAAAGCCCCTTTAATTCTGGATAGGGCATCACATAACGCTGGCTGAGATAGCGCAGCGATGCGCCCAGCTCTCCGTCCGGGCCACCGTACTGGGAGAGGATGAGCGAAGCAAGCTTCGGATTCGGATTGGTAATATGGATGGGGTACTGTAATTTCTTTTCATATACAAACATAATTCACTCCGCCTCCGTTTGCTCAAAATCCCAAGGCCATGGGTTTTGAATCCAGGTATAAAAATCGCTGTTCATACTTTGACCGGCCGTCAGCGGGCCATAGCGCTTTTGGTATTCGGCCATGCCCTGATCGTAAAGGCCGGAATACTTCCGAAACAGTGTCAGTGCGCCCCGGTCATCCGGGTGCGTGTCAAGATAAAGCCCCAGCTCGCCGATTGCAAAGCCCAGCGCCTGCAATTCGTGCATGGGGGTATCGTCCTTTTCCTGCTGATTGACCATGCCCATGAATGGCAGATCCAACCCCGGGAACAAGGTGCCGCGTACAAGGCCCTTTGGCGGCTGATACTGCGTGCTGTCAGGCATCTGAAACGGCACATAGGGATTGGCGAGCATGCCCTGCGCGGGCAATGCGCCCTGCGTATCCGGAATGCGCGGCGTTGCCGTCTCCGTCTGCATGGCGCCTTCTTCCGCGTTTAATTCTGGTTCTTGATTATCCAAAATAGTTCCTCCTGTCTTGAGATGATGGAATTTCTCCCAAAACAGTCTATGTTCGGCAAATTCTTACGGTTACCAGCTTTACGATTTTTGCGCGGCATGGTATCATAGGTACAGTACAGATGCAAAAAAATTTACAAGGTTGCAGCGTCGGCTGTATATCATTTCCAGCACCGGCATAAGGTTGTCTTGGTGATGTTCCATGAAGAAACGGATATTGATACTTTCGATTGCAGCTGCCGTGACCGCCGCGGTCTGCGGATTCCATGTTAAATCGGTTTCCGCGCCGGCTGCGATGCCAATTGTTGTGCTCGACGCCGGCCATGGCGGCGAGGATGGCGGCGCAGTTACTCCTGATGGTGTGCACGAAAGCGAGATCAATCTTGCCATTACCAAACGACTGGAACAGTTTCTGCGCCTAAATGGCTGCAAAACGGTCATGGTGCGGGAACAAGATACTGCAATCTATTCGGCGGACGCCAAAACGATTGCGCAAAAAAAAGTGTCTGATCTTCACAATCGCGTGCTGCTGGTCAATTCCACGCCCAATTCGCTGCTTGTCAGCATCCATCAAAACATCTATACGGAGTCGAAATATCATGGCGCGCAGGTGTTTTACGCAGCGACAGATGGCAGCAAGGCACTTGCCGAGCTTGCGCAGCATGCCATTGCCGCAGGGATCGACCCCGGGAATCACAGGGCGGTAAAATCCGCCGGGAAGTCAATCTATTTGCTGCAGCATATCCAATGCACCGGCGTTCTTGTGGAGTGCGGATTTCTCAGCAACCCGCAGGAAGCGGTCAATTTGCAGCAATCGGATTATCAAAAGAAGCTTGCGTGCGCCATTAGTGGTGCGCTCTTGCACTACTTGAATGGAGCATCAGAAAACAGTGAAGTCTAAAAGTGTGTTTTTCTGCACAGAATGTGGAAATGAAACAATGAAATGGCAGGGCAGATGCCCGGCCTGCGGCGCATGGAACACCATAACCGAGCAGGTCGAGCGTCCGATGCCCGCCGCAAAAAAAGCAGTCGGCGGCGCAAGCCTTGCGCCAAAACAGCCGCGCGCGCTCTCCGATGTGGAAATGTCGGATGAAATCCGTTTTACCACCGGCATGGGGGAGCTGGATCGCGTACTCGGCGGCGGCGCCGTGCTCGGTTCTTTGGTGCTGATTGGCGGCGCGCCGGGCATCGGAAAATCCACTCTTATGCTGCAAATTTGCAAGGACATCTGCAAGTGGCGCAAGGTGCTGTATGTTTCGGGCGAAGAAAGTGAAAATCAGATCAAAATGCGTGCGGGTCGTCTTGGGCTGCAAACCGGCAATTTGCTCCTGCTGTCGGAAACCTGCTTGGACGACGTCGCGGAAACCGCACGCGCGGTTATGCCGGATCTCATGATTGTCGATTCCATCCAGACGCTCTATCTCAGCACCAACGACGCCTCGCCCGGCAGCATCTCGCAGGTCAAGGATTGCACCATGGCGCTGATGCATCTGTGCAAAAGCTCCGGCATCACGGTCTTCATTGTGGGGCATGTCAACAAAGAGGGCGCAATTGCGGGGCCAAAGGTGCTCGAGCATATGGTTGACTGCGTACTCTATTTTGAGGGAGATCGTCACTCTTCTTACCGCCTGCTGCGTGCGGCAAAAAACCGGTTTGGTTCCACCAACGAGTTAGGCGTCTTTTCCATGGAGGACGACGGCCTGCTGGAGGTGCCAAACCCATCGGAAATGCTGCTCTCCGGCCGCCCGGTCGGCGCGCCGGGCACCTGCGTGACCTGTGCGATTGAGGGCACGCGCCCAGTGCTGG
>JAQUZL010000004.1 GCA_028691385.1 Oscillospiraceae bacterium | reverse complement strand
ATAGTCATGCTCCACAGTTGAGGCAACATAGTGCTCAATGGTATAGCAGTTCTGTTTGATTCTGGCTGAATTCGAAACAACGGTCAGGCAGTCCGTTTGAATATCATATTCCCAAATGTTGATGCCGGAGCTTTTGATCGCCACCTCGTAGCGCAGCTGTTGCTCGTTGGCGGCTTCCTCCAGCCGTTTCATGTCGTCCACATCCGAAAATACCGCATGAAACTCCGCTTTGCCGCTTTCCCCGCGCACAAAAGTTGCTTTCAGGTTTACATAATGCGGAACTCCGCTTTTTGTCTTGATGCGATAGGTGCGCTGCAGGTCGGATTCCTCCCTGATTGCATTTTGTATGGCCGCAGCGAGCGCAGGAACATCCTCCTCGTAGGTCAGCGCCATCGCGTCTTCGGCACAAATGGCGTCCCGTTCTTCCCGGGAATACCCGGACAATGCGCAGAGTCCATCGCTGTAGAATTTTGTGAGCACACGCTCGCCGTCAATCTCATACAGCGCGATCCCGCCCGGCATGGTGTTCACCAGGGTCTGATAATTTCCAAGCGTTTCCTCCGCCTGCTTTTGCAGCGCCTGAATGCTGTTTTGCGCATTGATCAGCTGCTCCCGGTTGCGCCGCTCTTCGGTGACGTCGGTAAAGCTGGCATAACAAAGCTTGACGCCATCCGGCTGCTGCATCACGGAGGCCTGCATATAAAGCCAAATATAAGCGCCCTTGCGGTCATTAAAAAACCGATAGGTATAATTCAGCGGGGACGATGTTTGAATTGCTTGGCTTGTTTTCTCCTTGAAGTCCGCAAGGTCATCGGGATGCACATTCAAAAATTCTGTTTTTGAATCCACAGCCCGCATATGCTCCTCGGAATAGCCAAATGTTTCATAGAATGCTTTGTTGTGAACCAGCGGCTCGAGCGTCGTGCCCGTTGCTTTATACAGACACAGCGCGCCCGGAACATGTTCCATAATGGATCCAAGCTGTGCAAGCAGGGCCGCGTTTTTCGCTTTCGCCGCTTTCTGCTGCGTAATATCCTCAATATACTCCACATGCGCCGTGATTCGGTTCCAATCGATCAGCGTGCCCTTCATGCTGTAGGTTTTCTGTGTATTGGGATATGTGAATTCCCGCTCCAGTATGGTATCTCTTTTCATGGCGCTCATGTGACAAAACGTGCAGGGGGAGTCCCGATGGAAAAAATAGTGGTAGCACTTTTTTCCGGACACCGACGTCGGCTCTACGCCCGCAAAAGTCGCCATCTTCTGGTTAAAATACAAAATGTCATACGTATCGACATCGCAGGCATAAACGGCTGTCTGCGTTTTATCAAGCACGCTTTGATAGAGCTGTGTCTGTGCCGCCATTCCTTGAAATACGGCATAGACGAGCGTTCCTGCCGACGTCTGCTCCATCGGCAATCCGTTGAGATGCACCCATACAAGATGACCGTCCTTGTGGTAGATCCGATACATTTCATCAATGGGCTTTCCCTTTTGAAGCAGTTTGACCGTGGCAGCCATCAGTCGTTGTTTGTCCGGCGGATACATAATGCTGCTCGCATCATCGCCGATTCTGTTCTCATACTCTTCGCGTGTATGCCCGGACAGCTCCGCTACGCCATCTGAAAAGTACAGTGTTTCAAACCGGTCGGTCATGCGGTAGATTGCGATGCCGCCGGGGATGCTGTTGACCAGATGATCAATCTGCCGTTTTGTCTGTTCCAGCTTGTCGTTTGCCGCTTCCAGCGCGGCATTGATTGCCTTTTCACGCAGAAATCCGTATCTGCCCAAAACGTTATTGACCCGCGCCTGCAAAATGTCCTGTTCAACCGGCTTGACAACAAAATCCCATGCGCCATTTCTGAGCGCCTCCAGCTGGTAGCTTGGCTCGGCCGTAAGGGCCACCACAGGAATATTGCGATACCCGCTGGCCGTAAGCCATTTCAAAAATTCAATGCCGTTCATATCCGGCATTATAATATCCAGCAGTACAATGGCAACATCCGCGCCATGGGACTCCACGTATGCTTTCGCCTCGACGCCATTGGCTGCGGATGCAATTGTGAATTGCGTTAAGAAAGAGCTTGCCAGCGCCGCTCTATTTGCTTCGACATCATCTACAATCAGCATGATCGTTCTGTTCACGTCAGTTCCCTCCTCAACAATTGCGCACGCTGCCCGAATGCATCTATTTTTATCACCTGCGGTATTTGCACAGAACATTGGCCAAACGAATGCGGACGATGGATGGGGTCGTCGGCTTGTATACGAAGTCGTCCGCTCCCAGCGAAAGGATTTCTTCTTCCTGCTGGGGATCGCCATATTGTGTGTTCGCAAGAATTGCAACCGTTTTATATTTCGCTTCTTTTCGGATGGCGGTTATCAGCGCAGGACCATCCATTTCCGGCATTTGAAGATCTGTAATCACGGCGGCAATGTCCTGATTTTGTGAGATGACGTCCAAGGCCTGCACGCCGTTATATGCGCAGAGCACGATGTAATAATCTTTCAGCGCCAAGCGCATCACTTCCAGATTGACTTCCACGTCATCCACAACCAAAATTTTAAGCTTGCGATTCTTGGGGGCAGCGACGTCAAGAATACATTTTTCCAGGCAATGATAGAGCGCCTGCGGATTGATTGGCTTCGACAAATGGGCATTCATGCCGGCCGCAAAGCTCACTTTGATGTCTTCGTCGAACGCATTGGCCGTCATGGCAATAATGGGAATCGTTTTGCTGTCAGCGCGCGGCAGCGCGCGAATCGCCTTGGTGGCTTCCAGCCCATCCATGACAGGCATGCGAATATCCATCAAAATTCCGTCGTAGTACCCCTCCGGCGTGCCCGCGAACCGTTCCACCCCCAGCTGGCCATTGGCGGCGTGCTCCACCAGCATCCCCTGCTTTTCCAGCAGCTTGACAGCGATTTGCTTGTTGAGCGGATGATCTTCACAAAGCAGAATTCGTTTTCCCAGCAAGCATTGCGGGCGCGGCGGCGTGAGATGCGCGGACGCCTGCGGGGGCTGCGCAAGCGTAAGATCCAGCTCTACAACAAATTCGGTGCCCTCATTCAATTTGCTTTTGCAGGAAATGGTTCCGCCCATCAGCTTCACCAGATGATAGACAATCGACAGGCCCAGCCCGCTGCCTTCCTCGTTGGAAATATGGGTGGACGATTCCTGTGAAAACGCATCAAACATCCGTTTTTGGAATTTTTCGCTCATGCCAATGCCGTTATCCCGCACAACAAACCGCACGCGGTGCATTGTGGCTGTTTTGGACAAGGACTCTGCCAAAAAGTCTACCGTGCCACCGACGGGCGTAAATTTTGCGGCATTGGAAAGCAGATTAAAGAATATTTGATTAAACCGCAGCTTGTCCGTTGAAACGCAGGTGGCGCCACAGCCCATGGCATAGTGGAAGTGAATTCCATTCCGATCCATAATCGGGCGAATGACGGATTCGATGCCGTAATCAAATTCGGTCAGCAGGCACGGCTCAAAGTGCAGCGTCATTGCACCGCTGTCAATTTTGGTCATATCCAGCACATCGTTAATCAGCCCCAACAGGTATTTTCCCGAAGCGCTGATTTTTTGCAGATAGTCTGCCGTCTGCGGCTCTTTTGTTTCTTCCACGGCAAGATTCGAAAAACCAATTACGGCATTGAGTGGTGTGCGGAAATCATGGCTCATTCTGGACAAAAACTCCGTTTTGGCACGGTTGGCCTGCTGGGCTTGGATATAGGCCTTTCGCAATTCGGCCTGCTGTTTTTGCTCGTCCAGCTTTAACTTGGTGATGTCCGTGATCGTCATCAGCAGGTGAACGCCGTCGGCCATTTCCGAATATTTTGCTCTTTTATAGGTTACCGTTTCGTTTTCTCGGTTCATTTGGAAAACATATTCATAGCTGCCAGCACCCGCGAGCGCCTGTCTGACCGTCGCAAGCGACAACGCCGTTTGCACGCTGCTGCGGGTTTGTTCGCCAACACGGGTGCTTGTCAAGCAGGCAAGAAACGCCTCGTAGTCCTGCACGCCCGCGGCCTGTTCAAATTTGTCAGCCAGATTATGCATCTGACAAACGCCGGTTTGCTTGTTCAGCGTAACCACAAGATCATAATCCAAGGTCACAATACTGTGAATCAGCATGCGATGCTCGTTGACAATGCTGGCGGCCTCCGCCTTTTCTAAAATGCTGCCGATTCGGTGGGCGATCAGCGTCGGCTCAAAGGGCTTGGTAATGAGATCCTGCGCTCCCAGCCGCAGCGCCTTCAGCTCTGTGTGCGTATCGTCATCCGACGTGATGATGACGACCGGCAGATGCTCTGCGCCAAGCCGTTTGAGCACTTCAAACCCATCCATGACCGGCATGTGAATATCAAGCAGCATGAGATCAATCTTTCTGCCGCTTTCCAGTATTTGTAAAGCCTGCACGCCGTTTTCGGCAACAATCGTTTCATATTGGTTGCGAAAGATCGACTGCAGCGCTCTCTGATTTGAAAACACATCATCGACAATCAGTATTGTTTTTTTTGCCGAATCGCCCATGCTTCAGCCCCCTTTTATGCCAATATTTCTTTGATCGTCTGCATTGTTTCGTCAAGCACAACGAAAACCGGCGCAAATTCCGCCGCAGCATCGGTCATACTTCCATCACGAAGCCTTGCATATACATCGCTGACCACTTCAAACAGGCGAAGCAGCCCAAGGCCGCCGGCCATGCCTTTCAGTGCGTGCGTATATTCCTTGAGATTTGCTTCATCCCCGGTTTCGATGCACCGGCGAATCTCCGCCAGATTGTTTTTTGTCAAAAACAGTTGCAGCGTTTCGGTGTAACCGTCCAAATCTCCCGCAAATCGGCGCACGCCGTCTGCCATATCAATCAATTTGGCGTCCATAAGAATCGCCGCCCCTTTCTATGCCGTTCCACTTTTTTCTCTGAGGTATTTGCCAAGCACATCAAATAAGACATCCGCATCCATGGGTTTTGAGATATGCTCGTTCATGCCGGCCTCCAGTGATTTGGCTACGTCCTCTTGAAACGCGTTGGCCGTCATGGCAAAAATGGGAATGGTCTTTGCCGCCGGATGCGCCGAGGCGCGAATTTTCTTTGTCGCCATATAGCCATCGAGCACCGGCATCTGCACGTCCATAAAGATTGCATCGTAGGTGCCGGGCGCAGATGCGGTAAACTTGTCCACGGCTTCTTGGCCGTCGGCCGCTTCGTCCGCGGTGATATGCACCTTTTTCAGCAGCCGCACCGCAATGTCCATATTGACGTAATTATCTTCCGCAATCAGGACATGGACACCCGCAAAATCATGACAGAAGGTATTCGGCGTATCTTTGGGCGTATAGCCGCCATAGTTGTTGACCAAGATGTCAAACAGCGACGACTGGAACAGGGGCTTGCTGACAATATGGTTCACGCCCGCCGCCCTTGCCTCGCTTTCAATCTCACTGAAATCATAGCCGGTCACAATCACAATGGGCAGCCCGTCCGGAGAAATCTCACGGATCAGCTTCACGGTTTCAATGCCATCCAAACCCGGCATTTTCCAGTCCATCAGGCACAGATCAAAGTGCTCGCCCTGCGCAATCGCCCTGCCCAGCTTCTTCACGGCGTCCATACCGCTTTTTGCCACCTCAAAGTTCACATGGCAGCGCTGCATCAAAAGGCCGAGATAATCGCGGACATTTTCCTCATCATCCACAATGAGTACGCGAACATGTGAAAAATCATAGCTCTCATTGAGCTGGCTGCGGGTGTGATTGTCATCATAACCGAAGGAAAGTGTCACCTTAAACGTGGTTCCGACGCCTTTTTGGGAGTCCACCTGAATGGTTCCGTCCATCATGTCCACCAGATTTTTTGCAATGGACAGCCCCAGTCCGGAACCGCCGTGCTTTTGCGCGGTGAGGGCGCTTTCCTGTTCAAACGGCGTGAAAATGCGGCTGCGGAATTCTTCATCCATGCCCACGCCCGTGTCTGTCACGCTGAAGCAGATGTAAACGCGGTTGTTGTGAATGCTTTGCTGGGCAATGCCAAACGTGACGCTTCCGCCCTTCGGGGTGAACTTGACCGCATTGGACAGCAGATTCAGCAGGATCTGGTTCACCCGCAGCTTGTCGCCAATCAGCACTTCTTCCGTAATGCCGGTCAGAATCGTTTCAAATGCGATCCCCTTCTGCTCACACTGCGAATAGTACATGGTGCTCAGCGCCGAGATCAGCTGCTTAAAGTCAAACAGCTCATTGGCGATCTTCATGCGCCCGCTTTCGATGGAAGAGATGTCCAGAATATCATTGAGCAGCCCCAGCAGATTTTTTGCGGCAATCTCGGATTTTCCCACATAGGATTGCAGTTCCGCCACGTTATCGCAGGTCTTTTCCAGCGTAATGTAGCCAATGATGGCATTGAGCGGGGTTCGAATCTCATGGCTCATACGAGACATGAAGCTGCCCTTGGCCGCGCTGGCCGACTGCGCCATGGCAAGCGCGTCTTTTAGCTGCTGGCGCTGCTGCTGCTCAAGCTGTTTTGCCTCATCGATATTTTTATCAAATACGATGCAGCTGTTAGGATGCAGCTTGTCGCGCTCCATGCCCTGTGCTGTAAAGGCGTGCCATTCATAGCTACCCTGCTCGTTCATCAGCCGATATTCAAGGTAGATCTCATCGTTGGTATCGACCAGCTTGCGTATGTTGTCCGTGGCCAGCACTTCATTTAGCTTTTCCATGTCATCGGGGTGTGCTTTGGCGTCCTTCACCGCATTGAGCGGCTGTTCTTCCACAACGACGTTCCCGTCGCTGACACGGTAGGTTTTTTTGCAGCGCCTGTGCATGTCCAGCTCGCTGACTTCATCGTTCGTCTTGCATACATATTTTATAAAACGCTCGAATTCCCGGTTCTTTTCTTTTTCCAATTCCATGCGCCGGTGCCGGGACCCGGTGAGAATCATCCCCAGCACCACCAGAAAGACCAGGCACAAAATCGTGCCGACAAGGAACGGATTATTGTACATAAAGCCTTCAAATGAGTAGGCCTGATTCTTAAAATCGCAGTTTGCATTGACAATATTTTTGACCTGATTGCTGCTCAGGCTGTTCACGCCTTTGTTCAAAATGGTGAGCAGCTCCACCGGCGCGTCGGTCTTGACGCCGATTTGCAGCTGCGAGGTGAAGCCGAGCACCACAAAGCTGGTCAGCCGGTTTGTGGCGTCCTCGCTCAAAATGCGCTGCACGGAAAACGTGTTTGCAAACATCACATCCTGCTTGCCGCTTTTCACCGCTTCGACGCACGCCTGCATGGTATCATAATACGTAATGTACTCTGCAGGCACGCGCTTTTCCACATATTTCCTGGTCAATCTCGTGTCGCGCATGGCGGCAATCGTTTTTCGGTCGGCATTGTTCTTGAGCGAAATTGCCGAAATGGAAAGCTCCAAATACGGATCGGTGCATTTATAGTTGTGTGACTCCGCTTCCGAATAGGTCATGCCGGTATCCAGCTTCAGCACAATATCGTCATGCAGCGCCATCTGCTCATATTCGGCTTCACTGGCGGTTTCCACAATCTCGAATTCAATACCGGTGCGCGCGGAAAGCTCCGCCACAATGTCCGGAACGATGCCAACCGGTACGCCGCTTTCAAACGCGGACAAGGGTGCCCGGCTCGGCTTAATCAAGGCTTTTATTTTCGTGCCGTCGGCTTTTAAGGCGTTGATATAAGCCCGTTCCGCCGCGGTAAAGGAAATCTGCTCCTGTTCGGCAAGCGAATAATACTGGTCAAACAGCACATTTTGCAACATCGGTTCGTATTTTTTGATCTGACTGATGGCGTAATTCACCTGTGAAAGCAGCTGCGTGTCCCCCTTGCGCACCACGACATAAAAGTCGGAAGGGCTGAAGGTTGCAATGACCCATTCATTTTCTGTCGCGCGCAGATTGCTCGATACAATTGCGTCCACGTCACCGTTTTGCAGCGCCGCGACCATCGCATCGGTGTCGTCATACCACGTGGTGTGGGCGTATAAGGAATCCCGACTCTTTTGCGACCCGGAAATGCAGCCGTCATCCACCGCCTGCTGTATGCGCGCAGGGTCCGTCTCCTGCTGAAAGAATCCCTGTTCGGCCGCAAAATCGGCAAAATCCAAATTGCGGGAGTTCAGCTTGAGCATACCGACCCGCATGCCGCCGTAGTTTTCATAATCCTCTGCGAGGAATTGGTTGTTGCCTTCCTTGACCGTCAGCGTGGTGCAGCTAGTTCCAATCGGATCATCGGAAAAATCAAACTTGTCCATACGTGACTCCGTTTTTTGCGCCGAAGTCAAAAGATCAATCTCCCCGTTTTCCAGCATGGTCTGCATATCCGCCCATGACTTGTCATAGCCCACATAGTCATATACCCAATCGGTATACCGCGCCATGCTTTGGAGATAATCATAGCCATAGCCGCTTTTTTGCTCATTTTCATCCACCATATGGTAGCCGTCAAACGCAAAAAAGCCCACACGGATCGTTTGCTTGCCGGAGGCCGCAACCGCCGGCGTGATGACCAGCGTGCTCATCACAGCCAAGAGCAATATGGCTGCAATCATGGATTTGATTATTTTTCTCATACCGTTTCCCCTTTAATGAAGCCGTCGACGCCGCTCCAAATCGCAGCGTCAAGCATGGACATTCTCGCAGCATCCCCGGAAATGGAATCTATAAAAAGCGCATATCGCGTCAAAATTAATCACAGTATATCCGCATCCAATGACAGAAACCCGCAATGATATACTTTATATTTTATCATATAAGATGGTTCTGTTCAACAAAACAAATTGTTTTTCGACATGGTTTTTGACATTATTATATAAAAAACAGGATGATTCGTCCATGTTTTAGTTGTTCCTTTTTGATTGCTCCGCAAAAGGCGGCTGTCCGATTTGGACAGCCGCCTGCGTTTATGAAGGCACGTTTCCCTGCGAAACAGATCAATTGACGTCCCCAGACAGCACTGCCGAAGGGTCACAATTTGCGTACGGGTGCAGCCTGCCGCAGCGCACGTGTCAAGCGCGTCGAACAAGGCCACAGCCTGCAAAACACGACGCGGTAATCGTAAGCAGCGATTACCGCGTCGTGTTTTGTAAAGAGGAAGGAAGTTATTTTGGCATATTCCATTGCAGCACGCCATTGAAGTAAGGCTGCTGCATGCGCCTGCGAAAATCCGGTTCATCAATTGTTGCCCAGTCATACAGTCCGCGTCCGCTGCCCTGACCGGTTCTTCCGGTTTCCAGCCCGTTTTGCACAAGCTTCTGAAGGCCGGATTCCTTGCAAAGCGTCGGATAGACATTTTGTGCAATGGTGCTTTCCAGCTCAAAGCCGACCGCGTCAAAATATTCCAGCAGGCCGATGGAGGCGTAACGCATACCAACCGCGTATTTTATCGCACGATCCACATCCTCTGCGGTGGTCACGCCCTGCTCGATCAGATAGATTGACTCCCGGAACAGCGCCTGCGCAAAACGGTTGACCAGAAATCCGGGCACGCTTTTTTTCAGAACAACGACCTGCCGCTGCAGGCTGTCCAAAAGGCATTTGGTTCTTTGCAGCGTTTCCGGCGAAGTGCCGCCGTGACAAACGACTTCGACCAGCGGCAGCATATGCACCGGCTGGAACGGGTGCGCAATCACAAATCGCTCCGGCCGCGTAAGCAGCGCGGCCAGCGTCTCGGCGTCCATAGAGGACGTGCAGGACGCTAAAATGGCATCCGCGCGGCAGCTTTGCTCAAATTGCCGATATACCGCGCGTTTGGTCTGCAAACTCTCCGAAACCGCCTCAAACACAAAGCTGCATTCCCGCAGGCAGTCCGGGTCGGATGTTGTGGTAAGCAGCTTCATTGCCGCATTCTTATTGGCAAGGCTTGCCAGTCCCTCGGCAATCAGGTCGTCCCAGTTTTGGCTGACCGTTTCCACGCAGCGTGCAAGCGCCGTGGGCGAATTGTCCATGACAATGGTTGGATAACCGTTTCCGGTGGTGAGTGTGGCTTCGCACGAGCCGATTTTTCCGGAACCGTATACCGCAATCAGTTCTTTCATCTTGATTCCTTTCCGTTTCCGCGGCCTATTTCATCAGGCTGGGAATCCAAAGACAGATCTCCGGAATATACGTGATCAGCAGAAGGTTCACCAGACAGCAAGCCATATATTTCAGCAAGTGCCGGTTCACCAGATCGCCCACCTTTGCCTGCCGCAGGGTCGCCGCCACATAGAGATTGATGCCCAACGGCGGCGTAATCATGCCGATGCACATGTTGAGCAGCATGACAATGCCGAAATGCACGGTGTCAATGCCATAGGAAACGACTGCCGGCAGCAGGATCGGCGCGATAATCAGCACAGCCGGCGTGGTGTCCATAAAGCAACCGACCACCAGCAGCAGCGCGTTGACCAGAAGCAGGAACACATACTTGTTCGAACAAATCCGCATCAGGTATTCCGCCGCATGCGCCGGAATCTGTTCGCGCGTCATCAGCAGGCCGAACACGCCCGCGCAGGCCACAATAAACATAATCATGCCGGATGACGCCGCCGCCGTTCGCACGGTCTGTACCAGCGCTTTCCGGTCTATTTCCCGATAAATAAAGCAGCCGACCACAAGGCCGTAGGCGCACGCCACCGCTGCGGACTCTGTCGGCGTAAATACGCCGGTATAGATGCCGCCAAGAATGATAATCGGCATAAAAATGGCGCCAATGGCGTGATACGACGCGACGCCGAGCTGCCGCAGGCTGAACTTCGTCCGCGGAATTTTATTTTTGACGCCATAGACCACCGCAATCACAATCATGAGGATGCCCAAAATAATGCCGGGCACGATGCCGGCCATGAACATATTGCCCACCGACACGCCGGTTGCGGAGCAGTAGGTAATCATAACGGTGCTTGGCGGAATAATGGTTCCCAGCATACCCGCCGCCGCCACGGTGGAAAGCGCAAATTTTCGGTCGTAGCCACCCATCTCCAGCGCCGGAATCATGATGGAGCCGATGGCCGCCACAGTCGCCGTGGGCGAGCCGCACAGGCAGCCGAACAGCATGCAGGCGAAGATCGACACAACGCCCAAGCCGCCGGGCAGCCATCCCACTGCTGCGTTTGCAAAATCAATCAGCCGTTTGGAAATGCCGCCGCTGCTCATCAGCGCGCCGGCCAGCATAAAAAACGGAATGGCGGCAAGGGTAAAGCTGTCAATGGAGGAAAACATTTTCTGCACCACGGTATAAAGCGGCATAATATCGCCAACGGCAACGGCCGCCATGCCGCCGCCCACCAGTGCCAGCGCGATGGGCATGCCGAGCACCGTAATCACTGCAAAGGTGAGAAACAAAGCCGCGCTGATCATGTTTTTGCCTCCTTTTCTTGAATTTTGAGATCCAAAATCATGCTGTAAATTTCATAAACATAATGAACGATGCTCGTCAGCAGGCCAACCGGGATGCAAATAAACACAAAGTACGTTGGAATATGCGTTGTTGTGGTCATTTGGTTTGTTTGAATCAGGTGCAGCAGCATCTCAATGGAGAGCGCAAACAGGATTGCAAACATGACGGCCGACAAAATCTCCGTAAAAATCTTTACATAACGCTTTGTTTTTTCAGGAATCAGATCGACAAACACTTCCACGCCGATGTGAGATTTATTCTTTACGCCAATGCTGGTGCCGATATAGACAATGTAGATCATCAGAAACCGTGCCAGCTCCTCGCCCTGCAAAAACGGGATTTTCAGCAGGTACCTGCACAGCACGCTCCAGCAAACGACGAGCACCACGGCCAGAAAGAGAATGACGCTAAGCGTTTCTTCAAATTTGCTGATGGCGCTATCTATTTTTTTCAGCATTTCGGTCGTTTGTATCGCGCGACGGCGATACGCTCCCTTCCCCGATTCTGTACAGGGGCGGAAACCCGCCCCTGTTGCCTGGTCTATTATTGCGCCGCAGCGACGTCCGCCTTGACCGCGTCCACCAGTGCCGGATCAATGCCATCCGCGCCGACATACTTATCATACACGCTCTGAACGGCCGCCTGCCAATCGGTGGTATCCACCTCGATGAACGTGGTGCCCTTTTGCTCCATCTGCGTGCGGAAGTCGGCCATCTGCTCGTTGCAGACCTCATAGTGGTAGGCTCTGGCCTCTTCGGCACAGGATACCACCAGATCCTGAATGTCCGCCGGCAGGGACTGCCAGAGCTTCAGGTTGCAAATAAACGGTGCGGGACTATAGCCCTGATTGCTCAGGGTGATATAGGGCGCGACCTCATAGAAGTTCGCTGTGAACATGTTGGGAACGGTGGTCGAGCTGACCGCGTCCACAACGCCCTGCTGCAGTGAGGTGTAAATATCGCCCCATGACAGGACAACCGGCATGGCGCCCAGCGCGCCATAGACGTCCGCTTGCAGCGCGCTGTCGATGGAACGCACGCGCAGCCCCTTCAGCTCTGCAAGGCTATTGATCGGCTTGGTGCAGCCAATGGCATAAATGCCGTTTTCCCAATAGTTGATGCCCTTGAGGCCAATGGATTCCAGCGCATCGAGCTGACCCTTGGCCGCGTCACCCTCCAGCGCCTTGCGCGCGACCTCCGCGTTGGGGAACAGGTACGGCAGGTCAAACACGGACATTGCGTCAGTGAAGTTGGACAGGGAGGCCGAGCTTTCCACGATAAAATCGATCGAGCCCATCTGCACGCCCTCCAGGCATTCCTTTGCCGAGCCAAGCGTGCCGCCGGAGTGCACCGTAAGGGTAATTGCGCCGTCGCTGCGCTCGCTCAGAAGCTCTGCCAGCTTCAAAAGCCCCAAATCCCATGAGCTGCCCACAGCAAGGCCGCTGGAAACGGTCCAGTTATACTTGACCGCGTCCGGCGCTGCCGTTGCATTGGTGGAGCCGGAAGCGGCCGGCTGACTCGTCCCGCTCGAGGAAGCCGGCTGATTGTTTCCGGAGGAAGAAGCTGCATTGCCGCCGCAGGCTGCCAGTGAAAAAACCATTGCCATCGCAAGTACGAATGATAAAATTCTCTTTTTCATAAGAACCTCCATATTTCGTGATGTTTGTTTGACGTTTATTTTCTGAGCAGCTGCCCGCGGCTGTCATGGTCTTTGTCATACTGAATGCTTGCGCAGCCGTTGAAGCCCAACGGATTGCGGAAGCCCAGCGGATTGATGCCGCAGGGGAATTTTGCCATGATGTCCTTGACCAGATTCGTGTAATGCTCGGTCACGCCTTCGACAAGCTTGTCGCCCTTTTCCTTGGACGCCTTGGTGGGATCGCCGATGACGCCAAATTCCAGATCATCTTTTTCCATGAGCGCGAAGGTTCCCTCAAAGTGATACATCTGACCGGGATGGGAGTGCTCGCCGGGCGCCATCTTCCACTTGCCGTCCACCAGCGGCGTGCCGCCGCCGGCAATGGCCAAATCCATGTGCATTTTATCGCCATAAAGCGACAGACCCATGGAGGATTCCGCCTCATCTGCGTGCCACATATAGTCCTCGAGCACGGTCTTGTCGTCGCGCAGGAAGTCATACCACGTGGAGCCAAGCGTGAAGAAGCCTTCCATGCCCAGCTTGTGAACGGCGGTTGCCATTGTGCAAGTCTGGCCATGTGCGGAGATAATCAGGAACTTATTGAAGCCTGCATTGGCTGCACCTGCAATGATATCGTGCAGCAGCGCCATATGGGTATCGTAATTCAGCGGGATGGTGCAGGGCATGCCCATGTGCATATAGGGATGGCCGCCGTACATCGGGCAGGGCAAAACCATTGCGCCGGATTTTTCAGCGACCTTTTCGGCAATGCCGATGGCATTGAACGAGTCCATGCCGCACGGACAATGGGGGCCATGCTGCTCGATTGCGCCGATGGGGAGAATTGCCAAATCGCAGACGTCTTTGATGTAGGCCATGTTCACGGGCGCGGTGTTGTCCTGAAACCACACCGAGTCTCTCTTCTCCAGCTTAAAGGAGGACTGTTTTTTCATTTCTGCCATAATGATTCATTCCCTTTCCAATCTATCATTTTGCTGACGATTCAGCACGGTTTACTCCGGCTTGAGCAGGATCTTGATGCGCATTTCCTTTTTCTCCCGCACCAGTTTTACCACATCAGCCAATTGTTCCATCGGCATAACATGGGTGATGAGCGGCTGCACGTTGAGCTTACCTGCCGCCATATAGCGCAACACCGGCTCGAAGGAATTGGGACTAGCCAGTGAGCCGATGAGCGCCGCGTCCTTGACAATCAGTGTGTTCATGGCCACCTCGAGGGTTGCTCCGTTATACCAGCTGACCGCCACAATTCGGCCGGTGGGCTTGAGCGCGCGCACCGCGCTATCCAGCGCCGAATTGTTTCCGGAGGTTTCAATGATGATCTCCGGGCCGCCATGGGTGAGTTCTGCAGCCCGCTGCGCCACATCCTCGCGGTGATAATTGATGGTATCGGCAATGCCGCACTGTTTGGCGATCTCCAGCTTTTCATCCCAGCTGCCTGCCAGAATAACGCGGCTCGCACCTGCCAGATTTGCCAGCTGCGCGGCAAGCTGTCCGATGGGGCCGTCGCCGATGACCAGCACCTGCGCGCCCGCCGGAATCTGCGCCTTGGTCACTGCGTAGGCCGCCGTTGCGGCCGGTTCCGCCAGCGCCGCCTGCTCCAGCGTGAGGCCGTCGGGAATCTTGTAAAGGTGCCGCTGCGGCACCGCTACATACTGGGCAAACACGCCCTGCCGGTTGCGATAGGAGCCGATGACCTCCCGATTGGGACAGAGATTATAGTGCCCCTGACGGCAGGCCTCACACTCGCCGCAGCCCAAGCTGACGTCGGAGGTCACGCGGTCGCCCACGGCAAACCCGTGGACATGGCTTCCCACTGCCACAATCGTTCCGCTCCACTCATGGCCGGGAATGATGGGATACGTGGTATTGCCATTTTTGATGTGAACCATTTCGCCGGTCAGCAGCTCAATATCCGTGGCGCAAAAGCCCGCGTAGGCGATTTTGGCCAGCACCTCGTTGTCTTTCACCTGCGGCAGGGGGATTTCGGAATATTCGATAACCTCCGGCCGCAAAAAGCGAATTGCTTTCATGGTTCTTGCTCCCCTCTTTTGCGTAATGTTCCATTTTCGCACAGAATCTGGATTTCCCCCTGCCGAAAGCACACCGGTTCGCAGCCGTCCGCATCCAACAGCCGCTGGCAAAACGCGCCGGGATCGCCGCCATGCTCCATAAATGTCCAGCAATGGCACGGCACGGCGCACTTTGCGCCGGTGAGCAATGCCGCTTCCGCGCCCTCGCGGGCATTCATATTGCCAAAATGGCCATTCACCGACATGGCCGCAAGCTCCGGCGAAAATTCTGCCACGCTGCGAAACAGCTGCGTATGGAACGCCGTGTCGCCGGAAAAATACAGTCTGTGCCGCCCCATCTCCAGCAGCACGCCGATGGCGTCGGGCGCCATCTCGCCGTGATCGGCCAAGGTCGCGCGCACCGTGATGCGCGCATCGTGGTAGCTGTCCCCGCGATTCAGGCAAAATTGCCGCGTATCCGGCACGCCCAATTCCCCAAATTTATCCATACAGCTTTGTGGCCCCAAAAACAGTGTTTCCGGCGAGTGCTCCACGATAATCGGAATGGCGTCATAATCAAAATGGTCAAAGTGCATATGCGTCGTGATCAGATACCGCGGCCGCAGCTCTGCCGGCTGCAGCAGCATCGGCGAAAGCCGCTTGAAGCCGCGCATCCGCTCGCCGCAGTTGGTAAGATACGGATCAATTGCCAGAATGTCGCCCTCACTGTCTTTCAGGAGAAATCCAGCCTGTCCCAGCCAGCAAACAGCCAGCTCGCCCGGTTTCACACTGATGGTGCGAATTTCTTCTGCAAGGTTCATGTTGATTCTCCTTTATTGCTTAGTACAGGCAACCCTCCAGCCAGTCATATCGCTCGTCGAACTGCACCTTATATTTCTTTGTTTCGCCTGCCAGACCCCACAGCAGATATGCCTTTGTGCCCGGCAGCGCAACGGTGGTATGATAACCCGCAGGCAACGCGATGGCCGTGTTATTTTCCTCAATCACATTGACCTCGTCCCACAGCTTTTTGTTGTCCGGGGTCAAATCATAGCCATGCTGCATGACGCCGCCCTTGCCGGTGCCCTCGGAGGTCATCTGGAAGGAGAAAATCTCATCGAGTACGCATTCCTTTGCGGTTTCATAGTCGTGACGATGGGCCGGGAAGCCGATCCAGCCGCCGGGAATAGACACCGTTTCGCCCACAATCAGCAGCTTTGTGATGTGATCGTTATGCTTACCCGGCTGGCCGAAAATAAAGCGGTACTTGCGCTTGTAGATCGACTCGCCCGGCTCGCCCTCCTCCACGTTTTCCGGCGGACAAAAATACGGGACGTTGCCCTCCTCGCAGTCGGCGGTAAATACGCGCGCCTCCATGCCGGTTTCGCTGAACAGCTTCACCTTGACCTTCGGCGGCACATACAGCGCGGTCGGCAGGTCGTCATAAACATTTTTGCGCGTTCCCTTTGCGCCGTCAATGACCCGTGCGCCGCCGGCTTCCACCCACGCGGTAAAATCGCCCTGCTGCAGCACAATTGCCTGTTCCTGTCCGGTCACTTCATATTCGATGCTCTGTCCGGGTTTCAGCAAAATTCTCCCGAAGCCCATAAAGGTCAACGCGGAATTCCCCCGGGAGATGACGCTCTCATAACCGCTTAAATCCTGAAACTGATAGACCTTGGTATAAGACATTGTTCCACACTCCTTCGTTATGATAATGATTCCAATACGGCAGGATTTACCGGATAAGAAACCGGTTTTCCCTCCAGATATTCAATGACGCCCTGCGATGAATCCATCGCCATAGCCAGCAGCGCGCCGTCGGACAGCGCGGCATTGTGCGGCGAGACAATCACATTGTCCATGGAAAACAGCGGATGCTCCGCCGGTGGCGGCTCCTGCTCAAACACGTCCAGTCCGGCGCCGGCAATCTCTCCCGCACGCAGCGCTTCCACCAGTGCCTGCTCATCGACAATCGGTCCGCGGGAGGCATTGATCAGGTACGCGCTGGGCTTCATCGCCTGCAGCTGCGCCGCGCCCACCAGATGGTACGTTTCGGCGGTCAGCGCGGTATGCACAATGACGAAGTCCGCGGTGCGATAGACCTGCTCTGCCGGCGTCATGACAACCTGCAGCGCATCCACATCCGCCTGCCTGACAAATGGGTCATAGGCAATCACACGCAGGTCAAACCCGGTCAGCTTTTTTGCCGCCAGCTTTGCAATCTTCCCCATGCCGATGAATCCCACCGTAACGCCGCGCAGTTCCGTTGTGTGAAATGCGCTGCGCTGGGCAAAGCTGCCGCTGCGCGTCAGACGATCCATCCGCACCACGCGTTTGCTGAGCGCGAGCAGCAGCATGACAATGTGCTCTGCCACCGCGTTAAGGTTGCTGAACGGCGCGTTGACCACCAGCACGCCCCGGGCGGTGGCGGCTTCCACATCGATGTTGTCCACGCCCATACCATGCTTGGCTATCACCTTCAGCGTCGGCACGCCCGCCATCACGGCATCTGTGATTTTTGCCACGCGAACCAGCGCCGCGTCGCAGCCCTGCGCCTGCCGGATGACGGCCGCTTCGTCCGTTTCTACGCCCTGCACCACTTCAAAATGCTCCCGCAGCAGTGCAATCGCATTCGGATGAATTGGTTCCGTTAAAAACACTTTTTGCATCTTTGCTCCTCTTTTCAGCCGCGAATCGCCGCAATGGCGCTTTTGCCCCATTTGACAATCATGCCCTGATCGGACGCCAACAGAATATACTGCACGCCCTCTGCAATCAGCTTCTTTGCCGCTTCGGCCGATCCGGCCACTGTGCCAACGGCAATGCCGGCCGCCTTGGTTTTGCGCTTGATGGTTTCAATTGCCTGCCGAACCTCCGGCTCGCCGGGACGCCCCGGCACGCCATAGGACTGGGACAGATCCATCGGCCCAATGAAAATCACGTCGACGCCCTCCACCTGCAAAACCTCATCCAGGTTTTCCACGCAGGTTTTGGTCTCGCAGTGGGAAACCACCATGGTGTTGGCATTGGCAGCGTCAATATAGTCCTGCACGCCGCAGGTACCGTAGCCACAGGCGCGCACGCTCGGCGAAAGGCCGCGCACGCCTGCTGGCGTATACTTCACATAGGAAACCAGCTCGCGCGCCTGCTGGGCGGTGTCCACATTGGGCACCTGCACGCCGGCGTAGCCAAGATCCAGATTCTGCAGAATCTCCACCTGCTGATTTTCCCGCACCCGCACCAGCGGCGTAATGCCAGCCGCGTCCGCCGCGCGAACAATGTTGGTCAGCTGCTCTCGATCCACCGCCACATGCTCGGTATCCAACACGAAAAAGTCGAACCCCGCAAGCGCCAGAAGTTCCACCACCGCCGGATCAATCAGTTTTACGAAAGTACCGATTGCGCTTTCGCCGCATTTCATTTTTTTCTTCAGCACATTCTCTCGCATTGCAATACGCCCCTTTTTTGTTCTTGGTCTCTACCTTTTAATCAAGCAATTGCCGCGCCAATTCTCGGAATTAAGCGCCGCTGCCTGTTTTTTTCCGATTGTCACAGTTTTTCCGGTTACATTCTGGGCAATTTATCCTATTGCTTGTTTCAAATTTCCGCTTTTGTCCCGGCAGTGTGCAGCAGGGGTGTGCGTTTGCGCGCACGTGTTGTAAAATTGCAACATGTGACGCAAAAAGGGAGCGACGCCATGCCGCTCCCTTCCCTGCCAGTATCCTGTTTCTATGTCTCGATTGATAGATTCTCTTGCTTATAGCCCTGCATTTTCCGAACAATGGTGGAGGGATCGACATGCAGGGCGGACGCAGCCTTCCGAATAGAGCCGCACCTGCGAATTGCCTCTTCAATTGCGCCGCGCTCCGCTTGCTCCACAGTGGTCCGCAGCGGCACAACCGCGTGATTCTGCGCATCCGACGGCGCAAGCCGTTCCGCACCGGAAATCAGTTTCTTGGGCAGATTTTCCCGGCAAATGATATTGCCCGGCGTGGTAATCACCAAATTTTCCAGCAAATTTTCCAATTCCCGCACATTCCCCGGCCAATCGTAGCTCTCAAAGCGATCCACCGTGTCGGAGAAAATCGATTTTTGCGTCCCATATTTTTGGTTGATCACGGTTAGAAAATGATTGATGAGGGGCACGATGTCCTCTTTCCGCTCCCGCAGCGGCGGAATGGATATGGACACCACATTGAGCCGGTAGTAGAGATCCTCGCGAAACTGATTGTTCCGCACCATTTCCTCCAGATTTTTGTTGGTGGCCGCAATGACCCGGACATTGAGCGCAATCTCCTCGGCGCCGCCAACCCGGGTCACCTTTTTCTGCTGCAGCACGCGCAGCAGCTTCACCTGCATATGCAGCGGCAGGTCGCCAATCTCATCGAGAAATACCGTGCCGCCGTTGGCGGCTTCAAACAGCCCCTTTCGACCCTTGCTGTCCGCGCCGGTAAAGGCGCCCTTCTCATAGCCGAACAGTTCCGATTCGATCAGGTTTTCCGGGATTGCGCCGCAGTTCACCTGTCGGTACGGTTTGTTCTTGCGCGCACTGTGGTTGACGATCAGTTCGGCAATCAGCTCCTTGCCCGTGCCGGATTCGCCGAGAATCAGCACCGTTGCGCCATCAAACGCTGCCACGCGCTGCGCCAGCTCGACCACCGCGCCAAAGGCCTTGCTGTTGGCAACGATGGTACCCATTCCCATGCGGATTTTCATGCTTTCCAGCTGCCGGTTCTGCTGCAAAATGATTTCGTCCTTCTCCCGCAGGCTGCCTTGCAGCTGGCTGAGCTTGGTAATATCGCGCACATTGTTAAATACGTGCTTCACGTTGCCGTCCTCGTCCAAAATGGGCGTTGCCGTGGCCAAAACCGTCAGCTTGGTATTATAATTGTAACAAACCTTGGAGATTTGCTGTTTCTTCTTGATGGCCTCCAAAATAGCCGAGTCCGAAAACACCCGGTCATCGAGCAGCTGCTGCGTGGTTTGGCCGATCAGTTCCGATTGATTCACGCCCAGCAGGGTTGCATTTGCCGCATTGGCAAACAAGATTTTTCCATCTCCATCGGTAATCCAAATACCGTCATAAGAAAATTCCAGCATTTTAATTAAGCTGTAGGAATCTATCATTCGGTCATCCTCCATCCCATTTTCCGCCGCAGCGGCGCGCAAGGTTCATTGCGCGCCATATTTACTATAAGTATAGCATGTTTTTCTCCCCAGAGCCATACCCTAATGCTGTTATCCGGCCATATGCATGCATTCGTGTGGTATGACAGGATTTTAACGCTGCAGTTGAACCGGCGGCGCGCAAATGCTATAATCATATAATGATACCCTCGGCGCGGGATGCGCCGATGCTGAAAAGCTCGGCCTTTGCGCGGAGGAAGGGAAGCGATGCCATGCACAGGGTTTATTTTCTCAATACCGATTTTCTGGAAGACGATGCGGTATTTCGGCAGCAGCTTTCGCTTCTGTCGCCCACGCGGCAGCAAAAGGTTGCGCAGTACCGGTTTCGCAAGGATCAAAATCTCAGTCTGGGCGCAGGCATCCTGATTGCCCGGGGGCTTCGCGCGCACGGGCTGCTAGAACAGGAGATCCGCTATGGCGTCTATCCCAACGAAAAGCCGTATTTCCCGGACTACGCCCACATCCATTTCAGCGTGTCGCACTCGGCCAACCAGGTGATGGCCGTGTTTTCCGACTGCCCCGTTGGCTGCGATATTGAGAAAATCGCAGAACATCGCCCGGCGCTTGCGGCGCGGTTTTTTTCCGCGCAGGAATGTGAATTTTTAAGCAGTCTGCCGGATATGGCCGCCCGGAACGCCGCGTTTTATCGTCTGTGGACGCTGAAGGAGAGCTTTGCCAAAACGCTGGGCTTGGGGCTGCGGCTGGCGTTCGGCTCGTTCACCATATCGCTGACCGCGCCGGTCACCGTGACGCAGGCGGTCAGCCGCAGCGCGTACCGCTTTGAAGAATTCACCGGCATACCGGGCTTTCGCGCGGCGTGCTGCATGGAATTGCCGTCCTGAGCCGGATTACGAAATTGCCTGCCTCTGCCGGCAGAAGGAGCATAGGAATGTCAAACATCATTGAAATTACCAATTTTTCATCGCCCGCGCTGGACGTTTTTGCCCGCCTGACCGAAGCGCAGCTGCGAAATCGGTTAGAGCCGGCGCAAGGCGTCTTTATTGCGGAAAGTCCCAAGGTGATCGCGCGCGCACTGGACGCGGGCTATGCGCCCATTTCTCTTCTGATGGAGCGCAAACAGATCACAGGCCCGGCGCGCGACATCATCGCCCGGTGCAAGGACGTCCCCGTCTATACCGCCGACCGCGACCTGCTCTGTGGGCTGACCGGCTATTTGCTGACGCGCGGCGTGCTGTGCGCCATGCGGCGGCCGCAGCTGCCGGACGCCCAGACGCTTTGCGCCGGGGCGCGCCGCGTGGCTGTGCTGGAAAACATTGTGGACGCCACCAACATCGGCGCGATTTTTCGCTCCGCCGCCGCGCTGAACATGGACGCGGTGCTGGTCACCCCCTCCTGCGGCGACCCGCTGAACCGGCGCGCGGTCAGAGTCAGCATGGGCACAGTGTTTCAGGTGCCGTGGGCTGTCATCGGCAGCGCGCCCGACCAGTGGCCGCAGCCGGGACTTGCGCAGTTGCGGGCGCTGGGCTTTCAGACCGCAGCCATGGCGCTCAGCGATGACGCCATCGGCATCGACGACGCGCGTCTAATGGCCGCTGAAAAGCTGGCCATTGTGCTGGGAACCGAAGGCGACGGCCTCGCGCGCGACACGATTGCCGGTTGCGATTACACCGTGTGCATTCCCATGTCCCACGGCGTGGACTCTCTGAATGTCGCGGCGGCCAGCGCCGTGGCCTTCTGGCAGCTGCGGCCGCGATCAGTCGAAAATCAAGCCGCCGCGCAGCGCGCCCAACCGGGCGTGACAGAAAGGATTTGATTGCATGGACCCTGAACGAAGTACCCCGGTTCCCTTACCGCGCTTTGTGAAATTTTCAAACTAGCTCCGTGCCTTTCGCGGCATGGGGCTGCGAAAGGACGATTTGATATGATTCAGTATTTTCTGACGCAAAACGACCAATTCCGGGTGCTGGACGCGCCCCAGAGCGGCTGCTGGGTGTCCATGGTCGCGCCCAACGAGCAGGAGCTGACGCAAATTTCCACCCGTTATCAGCTGGACATGGACGTGCTGCGCGCGGCGCTCGATACCGACGAGCGCTCCCGCATCGACACCGATGCGGGCTATACCATGGTTCTGGTCAACATCCCCACCGTGGAGGAGCAGAGCGACAAAGAGCTTTACAGCACCATCCCAATGTCCATTCTCATGGTGCACGACACCATGATCACCGTGTGCAGCGAAGATTCGCCGGTCATCCGCGCCTTTGCGCAGGGAAAGGTGCGGGATTTCCACACCCAAATGAAGTCCCGCTTTATTCTTCAGTTCCTCTATCGGATTGATACGCTGTACCTGCAATATCTGCGCGACGTGGACAAAAAGAGTGAATCTGTGGAAGCGCAGCTGCACAAATCCACCCAGAACCGGGAACTCATTGAGCTTTTGAAGCTGGAAAAAAGTCTGGTATACTTCACAACCGCCCTGCGCTCCAACGAGGCTGTGCTGGAAAAGCTGCTGCGCACAGAGCTTGTCAAGAAATACCCGGAGGACGCCGAGCTTTTGGAGGACGTCATCGTGGAAAACAAGCAGGCCATCGAGATGGCCAACATTTACAGCGGCATTCTCAGCGGCATGATGGACGCTTTTGCCTCGGTCATCTCCAACAACCTGAACATTGTCATGAAGGTGCTGGCCATTATCACCATCGTCATGGCGATTCCCACCATGATCTTCAGCGCCTACGGCATGAATGTCAACGTGGCCGGAATGCCGTTCGCGCAGAGTCCCTGGGGCTTTCCCATCATCATTGGGCTTTCCGTGGCGCTGAGCGTGATGGTCACGCTGATTTTCAGCAAGCTGAAGATGTTCAAATAAGGCAGGCCTTCCCGTTCAAAACGCCCATGTAGCAACGCCGCTGCATGGGCGTTTTCGCGCGCAGCGAACCTGCCGCCCATGCCAGTTTGTGCAATGACTTATTGATTTCGCGCGAACAATGGGGTAATATAGATTGAATACCAATTGCTGCTGAATCACCGTCCAATTGGTGCTGTCAGCCCATAAAGGAGAACCGATATGAAGCAATTTCCGAATTCGCAGGCGCAGGATTGTATGGACGATTTGAAATACGAGCTGGAACTGTATCGCGCTTCCAATATCGGCGGCGTTTATACGGTTCGGATGGACGAGCAGCTTACGTTGCTGTACGGCAACGATTTATATTTTCAGATGCAGGGCTACGCGCCGGAGGATCTGCTCGGCAAAAGCTGCAGCAGCTTCATCCTGCCCGAAGATCTCCCGCGGGTTCGTGCCGTTCTTGCAGACGCAGCGGCGCATCACAAAAAAAGCGCCGCATGGGAGATGCGCATCAAAACCGGCAGCGGCGCGTTAAAATACACCCTTGTCAGCGGCAGCTTCAACATCCGCGGCGGCGAAGCGGTCTTCGATGGATACATCACCGATATTTCCAGGCAAAAGCAGATGGAAGCATCGCTGCGCCTGAGCGAAGAAAAGTTCCGGATTGCAACCGAAAACGCGGACATTGCGTTCTGGACCTACGATTTCAAGCGAAAAGCCATGCTTCAGACAAAAACTTCGCAGGGGCTGCATGGGTACGAAGCAGTCATAGAAAATGTGCCGGAGTCCCTGATTGCAGATGCGCGCATTCGAGCGGATTGTGTGGATGCGTTTCGGGCCATGTATCACGCGCTGCAAAACGGCGCCAAAACCGCATCCGGTGATTTTTGGATGCGCGATGTGCAAACCGGCAGTTGGTGGTGTGAGCACATTGACTGCACCACCGTGTTCGATGAAACCGGCGCGCCGCGCTGCGCCCACGCCGTTGGCAAGGACGTGACCTCCTACAAAATGGCTGAGCAGCGCTATCGCGAGGAGATGGCCTATGCGCAGGCAACCCAAAGTGAAAAATTGCTGGTGAAGGCGCGCTCCAACATTACCAAGAACCTTGTAGAATCCTATATTGCCCAAAGCCGCGTTGGAATTTCACTTTTCGACACTGCCTACACAGTCGGAACAGAGCAGCTCGCGCAGACCGGCTTTACGCAGGCGGAGCAGGAAAAGATTCGTCATATGCTCAATCGCGACCGCGTGCTGCGCGCATTTGCCAATGGCGAATTGCAGTATACGCTGGATTATCAGCGCAAAGCGCGCGACGGCAGCGTGATCTGGGTCAACACCACCGTGAAAACCTTTCAAAATCCTGAAACGAAAGACATTATGTCCTTTATGTACACCTATGATATTGATGAGGAAAAAATCATGGATGGCATTATTCAGGCGGTTTCCCGGCTGGAACACGATTACGTTTCCTATGTGGATTTGAAAACCGACAAATACAAAACGTATTTCGGAGATGAACGCACGCTGCTGCCCCCGCAATCCGGGGATGATTTTTCCGCTTCGGTTTATAGAATCAACGAAAAAATCGTCGTGCCTGCCGACACCGCACGCGCAATTCACGACATGCTGCCCCAGTCGATCCGGGAAAACCTGAAAAACGACAGCGTTTTTTCCACGGTTTACGGCGTATATGACCAAGACGGAACCGTGCGTCAAAAACGGCTTCAATACGCCTATCTCAACAAGGCGCGCGAGCAGGTTCTCATCACCCGCAGCGACGTGACGCAGCTGTTTAATCAGCAAAGGCAGCAGCAGGACATGCTGCAGGCGGCGCTGCTGGCCGCCGAGCAGGCCAATCACGCAAAAAGCGATTTTCTTTCCCGCATGAGCCACGAAATCCGCACGCCGATGAACGCAATCATCGGCATGAGCACCATCGCGGCGCAGTCCATCGGCGATGATGTGCAGGTGGCCGACTGCATCAGCAAAATCGGCATTTCCTCCCGCTTTCTCCTCTCGCTCATCAACGACATTCTGGATATGAGCCGGATTGAAAGCGGAAAAATGCTGCTGAAAAACGAGGACATCCCCTTTGCGGAATTTATCAGCGGCGTCAACTCCATTTGTTACGCCCAGGCCGCCGCAAAAGAGATTGATTATGAGAGCATCGTTGATTCCAACGTGGATGACGTCTACATCGGCGACGCCATGAAGCTCCAGCAGATTCTCATCAACATTCTTTCCAATGCCGTCAAGTTCACACCCGCTCGCGGCAAGGTATCCATGCGCGTGCGGCAGGTGCGCCGAGATCGCAGAAACGCCGTGCTGCGTTTTATGGTGAACGATACCGGCTGCGGCATTTCCGAAGAATTTCTTCCCGATTTGTTTGATCCGTTTTCGCAAGAGCATTCCGGTGCCACCACGATGTACGGCGGAACCGGGCTTGGCCTTGCCATTTGCAACAGTCTGGTTGCCATGATGGATGGCACGATTCGCGTGCGCAGCATCGTGGGCGCCGGCTCCGAGTTTACCGTCGAGGTCAAACTTGGCATTTCCGAGCAATCGCAGGCAAGATATCTGGCAAAGCCGAACTATAACTTTACCGCGCTCAAGGCGCTTGTGGTTGACGATGACGTCACCGTGTGCGAGCAGGCCGTCCTCACGCTCAAGGAAATCGGCGTGCATTCCGAATGGGTGGACAGCGGCCAAAAGGCCGTGGAGCAGGTCACGCGCAAATGGCGCAGCAAAGAATTCTATGATCTTGTGCTGGTGGACTGGAAAATGCCGGAAATGGACGGTATCGAAACCGCCAGGAAAATTCGCGCGATTGTCGGCCCTGACGTCACCATCATTATTATGACGGCCTATGACTGGGCTTCCATTGAACAGGACGCCAAGCTTGCCGGCGTCAATCTGCTCATGAGCAAGCCCATGTTTAAGTCCACCCTGCTCTCCGCGTTTGAACGGGCTTTTCACGCCAAGGAGCTTGCGCTGGATGTGCCGGTCAAGACCGATTTTAATTTTACCGGCAAGCGCATTCTGTTGGTGGAGGATCATCCACTGAATGTGGAGGTCGCAACCAAGCTTTTGACGCGCAGGGGGTTTTTGGTGGAGCATGCAGAAAACGGCGTGCACGCTGTGGAGCTATACGCCAAAACGCCGCCGGGATACTACGACGCGATTCTGATGGATATTCGCATGCCGCAAATGGACGGCTTGCAGGCCACGAACGCCATTCGGCACATGAGCAAGGAAACCGCAGCAACCATTCCTATTATTGCAATGACCGCCAACGCGTTTGACGACGACGTCCAAAAGTCCAAGGCGGCGGGCATGAACGCGCATCTTACAAAGCCGATTGAGCCAGCCGAGCTGTATCAGACGCTGTACGACTTCCTTTATGGCCGGGGCAAGACGGAATCGTCTAAAATGTGAGGCTTTTGAATTTGAAAATTATTTTTTCCGAGGTGGTGTAGTGGTGCAAAATACATTAGATCTGCTGAAGTGCTTTTGCCGCTATGATTTTGAGGAACGGGACTGCGAAAAAGCGGTTTCCCTGTTAGCAAAGGACATTTGTTGGTTCGGAACATCCGATTTTGAAGACGTTTATTCCATCGACGCCGCGAAAGCGTACATCATGAGCGAAATCAAAGCGCTGCCCGCAGCCTACAAGATAACCGTGTTCAGCGAACGGTATATGCCCAGCGGCTCATCGTCCGGTGTTGCGTTTCTCAAGATGGCGCTGGAAAATTCCGGAATCTTGCTGCATATTCGGGTAACCGCATCCTCATGCATGGAGGCGGGGACGGAAAAACTTTGCTCCATGCATTTTTCCGTGGCAGATTCCGACCAGAAGAATGACGAGTTTTTTCCAATTTCAGCGCACCGGGACGCGCTGTCCAAAGCAAAGCGCGAGCTGATCATGTCCACCATGCCGGGTGGCCAGCTGGGCGGCTATCTGCAGGAGGGCTATCCGTTCTATTTTATCAACGAACGCATGCTGCAATATCTGGGCTACGCCGACGAGACGGCGTTTATCGCGGATATTGACGGTCTGATCATCAACGGGATGCATCCGGACGACCGGCAGTCCGTTTCGAGGGCTGTCGCAGCGCAGCTGGCGGCGCACCCGCAGTATACGGTGGACTACCGCATGAAAAAGCAGGACGGCAGTTACATCTGGGTTCATGACATTGGCCAAGCAACCGTGGACGAAAACGGGCGGGACATCATCATTTCCGTCTGCTATGACGTCACGCAGGCGCATGAAAAGCAGGCGCAGCTGGACGCTGTGGTGCACAATGTCCCGGGCGGCGTGTGCCTGTACCGCTGGGACGGTTTTCAGCTGCATCCCATCGTGGTGAGCGAACAGCTTTCTTCCATGCTGGGCGGCGACGCGACCCGCGCCATCGAGCAAACCCACGGCCTAATGTACAAGCACGTTCACCCGGATGATTTACCCGGGCTGCAGCAGGCCATCCTGGATGCCTTCCACCATACCAAAAAGCTGGATTATACCTACCGCTCCCTCAACAGCAAAACCAATCACTATATCTGGATTTATGTGCAGGGTAACGTGGTACCGCAGGCAGATGGCACCCAGCTTGCTTACGTCAGCTATACCGACATCACAAAAGAGCGGCTGATGGGGCAGCAGCTGCGCGCCAGCGAGCGCGCGCTGGACGCGGCCACCGAGCAGGCTGGCCTATGGTACTGGAACTATGAGCCGTCAAACAACCGTGCGTATTTCAATCCCAGATGTATCCGCGATTTTGACCTGCCACAGGTGCTTGACAATTATCCGCAGGCCTGGCTGGAGCAGGACTTCATTTTGCCTGCATATCAGGCCGTGTATGCCGAAGCGGTGCAGCAGGTCAAACGCGGGCAGCCGCAAGTCACCTTTGAAGCGCAGGTGAAGTTCAAGGACGGTGTGACCCATTGGGCGGAATTCCGTTTCACAAACCTGCCGGATGAAGACGGAAAACAGGATATTGTGATCTGCACCGGCCACCTGATTGACGAGGAAAAGGCGCTGCTGGCCAAATATGAACTGGAAAAGCAGAAGCCCTCCTTGGGTGAAAAGAATTTGCTGATTCACGCCACATTCAATCTCAGCACCGGCGAAACGCTGGATTATGCCTATGCAGCCGTGCTGGGTCAGCAGGAGCACCACTACAAAACCATGACCGAGGCCATTGCAAGGGTTGCCGAATCCATTGTGGACGAGGATTCCAAGAAATCGTTTCTGCGGCTGAACGACGCGCACTATTTGCACATCCAGCTGCAGCAGGGTAATATTAATTTCTCCATGGACTATCGCCGGGAAATGCCCAACGGCCAGATTATCTGGGTGAAAAACATCTTTCATTTGGTGCGTGAGCCGAACAGCGGGGCGCTGCTGCTGTTTGAATACTGCTATGACATCCATGAGCAAAAGATGGCGGAGGAGGTGCTTTATTCCGCCACGACCTATGACTATGAGCGCATCGCAAGCGTCAATTTCAACATTGGAAAAATGATGCATTACGGCGCGCTGGAAGGGCTGCCCGCGGAACGTCTGCTGGATTATGAAGCGATGCGGCAGGACTATGCGAAAAACCATGTGATGCCCGCCGTGCGGGCGCAGTTTCTGCTTGATACAGAGCCGGAAACGGTGATGGCGCGCGTCAAACGCGATGGGCATTATGGATTTACCACCAAAACCCTTCAGCCTGACGGCGCGGTCAGCATCATCAAAACCCGCTATGTGCCCTATGACCTTGCGCATAACATCTACATTCTGACCCGAACTGACGTCACCAACATTCTGAAGGAGGAGGAAGAAAAAAACGGCAGATTGCGCGAGGCTTTATCCGTTGCCACGCAGGCAAACGGCGCAAAAACCGATTTTCTTTCCGCCATGAGCCACGATATTCGCACGCCGATGAACGCCATTGTGGGCATGTGCGAGCTTGCGCTGGAGGACGAGCATGATTGCAAGCAGGTTCACGAAAGTCTGGAAACCATCCGTTCCTCCTCCCAACTGCTGCTGTCCCTGATCAACAATATTTTGGATATGAGCCGCATCGAAAGCGGAAAAATGGTGTTGATGAACGAGCCGTTCTCGCTGACGCAGCAGGTCAAAGAAACCGCCGTCAGCTATCAGGCGCTGGCAGCGCAAAAGCAGCAAATATTCCATTTACACTTGAACATTACCCATGACGCCTGCAATGGCGACATTGCCCGCATTCACAGCGCGATTGACAACATTCTTTCCAACGCCATCAAGTATACGCCGATCGGCGGGACGATTACTTACCGCGTTTCGGAATCCCCCTCCGGCAAGGCAGGCATTGGCCTTTATCGGTTCGAAATTGCTGATACCGGCATCGGCATCCGCGCGGAACATCAGAAGCATCTGTTTGAGCCGTTCTACCGGGGCGAAACAAATTTGACCGCCAAGATCGAGGGAACCGGGTTGGGCCTGTCCATTGCGAAGGCGATCATTGACCTGAAGGGCGGAACGATCTCGGTCAAGAGCGCCGAAGGGGTCGGCACCACCTTCCTGGTGGAATTGCCGCTTTCCTTTGCAAGCGCGCGTGACGTTTCCGCCGCACATCTCAATGGCACGCGATCCCAAGCATATGATTTAACCGGCGTGCACATTCTGCTGTGCGAGGATCATCCCGTCAACCAAAAAGTGGTGCAGCGTATGCTGGAAAAAGTGCATGCCAAGGTGACCATTGCCGAAGATGGGCAATGCGGTTATTTGGCGCTGACCCAGAGCGTCGCCGGCACCTTCGATCTCATATTGATGGATATTCAAATGCCCAAACGAAATGGGTTTGAGACCGCCAGAGCCATTCGCGAAAGCGGCCACCCGCAGGCGACCACCATTCCCATCATTGCGCTCTCGGCAAACGCCTTCTCCGAGGATGTGCAAAAAAGTCTGCGCGCAGGCATGAACGATCATTTGGCAAAGCCGGTCATTCCGGCACAGCTTTATGAAATGGTGCTTCGCCATCTCCGCGATAAAGCCAAGTTGAATCGGGAAAAAACGAAAGTGCTGTTTGTGGATGATGTGGAGC
>JAQUZL010000106.1 GCA_028691385.1 Oscillospiraceae bacterium | reverse complement strand
GTGGGCAATGAAGCCGAGCGGCGCGGCGTGCTCGCAGCCGGGTGTGGCGGGCAGATAACCATAGACAAAGCCGAAGCCGTCCATGGTGACGCCGGAAATGCCAAGATCAAGCATCTCCTGCGCCAGCGCCTTGGCAAAGGTCAGCTGGCAGGCAGTGCTGGGGGTCGAGCGGGCGTTGGCGTCAGAGCCGGTATCCATGGCTGCATAGCGCAGCAGTCGTTCATAAGCACGCATCAAAAAAACTTCCTTTCGCGCCCATTATAAGAAATTTTGCGCCCACTTGCAACCGCGCCTTTTTCACGGCATCCACACTTGCGCGGCGCGGAAAAATTCCGTATAATGAGCGCAAAGACAGAGGAGGACGGCAGATGCTGAAATTGGGCATTGATTTGGGCGGCACGACGGTGACGGCGGGGCTTGTGGATGAAAATCTGACGCTGCTTGGCAGCTTGACGTGGGATACCGGCGCGGTGGCGTCCATAGACGCGCTGGAAACGCGCATCGCGGCGCTGTGTGACGCGCTGCTGGAAAAATTCTGGGTGCCCCGTACCCGCATCGAGCGGGCGGGCATCGGCGTGCCGGGCGCGGTCGATCCCGCGACCGGCGTGGTGGGGATGCTGAGCAATCTCGCGCTCACCGATTGGCGCGCCGCCGAAGGGCTGTCCGCCCGTTTGGGCGTGCCGGTAAGGGTGGACAATGACGCCAACGCCGCCGCCTATGGCGAGGTGCGCTGCGGCGCGGCAAAGCGCGCGCGGAGCGCGGTCTGCCTGACTCTTGGCACCGGCATCGGCGCGGGCATCGTGCTGGACGGGAAAATTTATCACGGCGTGAACGGCGCGGCCGGCGAAATCGGCCACCGCAGCTTTGTGCCGGATGGGCGCGCGTGCGCCTGCGGCAGGCGCGGCTGCTGGGAGCGCTATGCATCCTCGGGCGCGCTGGCGTTGGACGCGGCCGACTTTTGCCGGACGCGGCCGGACAGCGGCCTTGCCCGTTATCTGCGGCAGACCGGCGGCGCGCAGGCGGTGTTTGACGCCGCGCAGGCGGGCGTGGCGGACGCACAGCTCCTTTTGGAGCGCTATTTCGGGTGGCTTGGCGCAGGCGTCGTGGACGTCATTCAAATCTTCCAGCCGGAGGTGCTGGTGCTGGGGGGCGGCGTGAGCCGTCAGGGCGAGCGGCTGCTTGCGCCGCTGCGGGCAATGGCGGACGAGCAGGAGTACACAAGAGATGCCCGCACGCGGACAAAAATTGTCTGCGCGGCGCTGGGCGGTGGCGCGGGCGTTTTGGGCGCGGCGCTGCTGTGACACGGAAAGGAGCGGACAGATGAAACGAAAACGGCTGCGGCAGGCGCGCGCGGTGCTGGCCATCGGCAACGGCGTGATCTGCATTGCATTTGCATCGCATATCTATCGGTTGCTGCCCACCATTTGCGGCCTGATTTTGCTGGCCAGTGGCTGCCTGCGGCTCATCGAGGGCATTCGGAACAAGGATTATGCCAGCCTGGAACAGGTTGGCATGGAGCGTGCGATTGTCATGATGGCTGTTGGCGTCGGCGTGCTGGTCAAGCAGCAAAATGCACTGTTTGTGGTGGGTGTGTTTTGGGGACTGGCGGGTCTGCGTAAGGCGTCCAATTTCCTCAATGAAGCGCTATATTATATGTATCAAAAGGAGAAATACGCGCCGGAGCTGATGAAATGCATCCTCTCTGCGGCACTTTCCATGCTGCTGATTTTCGACCCCTTTGGGAAGATCGGCGTGCACATTGTGATCCTCGGCGTGGAAATGATTGTGGACACGCTCATTGAGTGGACCAGCCCGCGAAAAGAAGAACTGCAGCGTTCATAGTGCCGGCGTGCAACAAAAAACGTCCCGGGAACCGCAGTTCCCGGGACGTTTGCTGTTACGGCTGCTTGGGCAGCTGGGAAAGCGCGGCGCTTAGGTCGTCATCGGTGGGGATGTAATCCTGCATTTTGCCGTCGTGGAACTTCTCATAGGCCACCATGTCAAAATAGCCGGTGCCGGTCAGGCCGAACAGAATCGTCTTTTCCTCGCCGGTCTGCTTGCATAGCAGCGCCTCGTCGATGGCCGCGCGGATGGCGTGGCTGCTCTCCGGTGCGGGCAAAATGCCCTCGGTGCGGGCGAATTGCTCGGCTGCGCGGAACACGCTGGTCTGCTCCACGGCGCGCGCTTCCATCAGTCCCTCGTGGTACAGCTCCGACAGAATCGGGCTCATGCCGTGAAACCGCAGGCCGCCCGCATGGTTGGCTGACGGAATGAAGCTGCTGCCAAGGGTGTACATTTTGGCCAGCGGGCAAATCATGCCGGTGTCGCAGAAGTCATAGGCAAATTTGCCGCGGGTGAAGCTGGGGCAGGAGGCAGGCTCCACGGCGATGAATCGGTAGTTTGCTTCGCCGCGAAGCTGCTCGCCCATAAACGGCGAGATCAGGCCGCCGAGATTGGAGCCGCCGCCGGCGCAGCCGATGATGATGTCCGGCTTTACGCCGTATTTGTCCAGCGCGAGCTTGCTCTCAAGGCCAATGACGGACTGGTGCAGCAGCACCTGATTGAGCACGCTGCCCAGTACGTAGCGGTATGTGCCGCCGGATGCGCCGGCGGCTTCCACAGCCTCGCTGATGGCGCAGCCCAGGCTGCCGGTAGTGCCGGGGAACCGCGCAAGCATTGCCCGGCCAACCGCAGTGGTGTCCGACGGCGACGGCGTGACCGATGCGCCATAGGTGCGCATGACCTCGCGGCGGAAGGGCTTCTGCTCATAGGATACCTTGACCATGAACACCTTGCAGTCGATGCCGAGATAGGCGCACGCCATGCTGAGCGCAGTGCCCCACTGACCGGCGCCGGTTTCGGTGGTGACGCCCGCAAGACCCTGCTGCTTGGCATAATAGGCCTGCGCGATGGCGGAGTTCAGCTTGTGAGAGCCGCTGGTGTTGTTGCCCTCGAATTTATAGTAGATTTTGGCGGGCGTACCCAGCGCCTTTTCCAGACAGTAGGCGCGCACCAGAGGCGACGGGCGGTACATCTTATAGAAGTCGCGAATTTCCGCCGGGATGGGGATGTTTGCCGTGGTATCATCCAGCTCCTGCCGAATCAGTTCATCGCAGAACACCGGGCGCAGATCGTCGAAGCCCATGGGCTGGAGCGTGCCGGGGTTCAGCAGCGGCGCGGGCTTTGTTTTCATGTCCGCGCGCACATTGTACCATGCTTTGGGCATCTCTTCTTCTGTCAGATAAATTTTGTAGGGGATTTCCATTGTTTATGACTCCTTTCCGTGTTTGGGTCAGGGTATAAAAAGACGCCCCTGTCCCAACAAATGCTGGGACAGAGGCGAATAATCCTCTGCGGTGCCACCCGGCTTGACGCAATTTGCGCCCGCTTATCGCGTACTGACATACGCTGACTTTGATGACGGAGTGTCACTCCGGCGCACCTACTTGATTCGGCTTGCCCTCAGAAGGCCATTCATCCCCGGATGACATGCCGCAATCCCACCGCCTGCGGCTCTCTTCACTGTCAGAAATCGGAAACTACTCACCCTTCGTCAACGGTTTCTTTTTATATAGCACATGGAAATAAAAAAATCAAGTACTTCAAAAATTTTCATGGTTTTCAAAATAAGAATCGGCGGACTGCTCTTTGCACTGGAGATAGCGCGCTTCGGCGGCAGGCCAGTTCACCACGTGAAACCAGTCGGTCAGATAGTCCGCGCGCTTGTTGAAGTGCTTGAGATAGTAGGCGTGCTCCCACACGTCCAAATTCAAAATCGGGCACAGGCACAGCCCCTGCGGCGTTTCCTGATTGGCGGTGGTGACAATGCTGAGCGTCCCGCGGCGATCGGCGCAGAGCCAGGCATAGCCCGAACCGAACACGCCGGCGGCGGCTTGGGTGAGCTGCTCGCGAAACTGCGAAATGCTGCCAAAGCGGCGGACGATGGCCGAGGAAAGCGCGCCGTCCGGCAGCGGCGCGCTTTCGGGCGTAAGGCCGTCAAAATACAGTCGGTGGTTGTAGACCCCACCGGCGTTGCGGGCAACGGGCGTGGCGATGGTCATGGGCAGATGGGTCGATGCGCGCAGCAGCTGCTGCAGCGAGAGCGTTTGCAGCCACGGATAGGGCTGCAGGGCGGCATTCAGGTTATCCACATAGGTTTGCAGGTGCCGGTCGTGGTGCAGAACCATGGTTTGGGCGTCGATATACGGCTCGAGCGCGTCGTAGGCATAGGCGAGCGGTGTGTTCATAAACGGATAATGCTCCATCGTTACAATCCCCCTTGCAGGCATCCTATGCCGGGGGGCGGGAAGAATTGACAACCGCTCGCCGGTGCGGTACAATCCATGTATGCCGATTATCGGAAAGGGGAAATAGAAATGCTGCGGGAGATTGCAAAGGATTATTTCATCAATCAGAATTATAACTGCGCCGAAACCATGCTCCACGCCATCAATTGCTATTATGACCTGGGTCTGACGCCCGCGGAGGTGAGGCTGATGGGCGGCTTTGGCGGCGGACTGCACGCGGGGCACGCCTGCGGCGCGCTGTGCGGCTGCATGGCGGCGCTGAGCCGGATGCTGGTCACGGATCGCGCCCATACCACCGAGGGGTTTGACGAAGCGTGCAAGGCATTTGTGGACGCATTTATCAAAAAGCTGGGCAGCACCATGTGCTATGACCTCAAGCTGCGCTATCGAAACGATACCGATCGGTGCCTGAAAACGGTGGAGCTGGCCGCAGATGCATTTGAGGAATATGCCGCAATGCTTGGTTTTGCCCCCAAGGCCTGATGGGACGGGGCCGGCTGCGCCACGCGTTTGACACGCAGCGGAGGAACGTGCTTTGAATCTTTGGAATAGTTTGCTTGGAAAACTGGTGATGACCCTTCTCATTGCCATGGCGCCAGTCGTGGAGCTGCGCGGCGCAATTCCCATCGCCACGGCGCACGGACTGCCGCTGGGCACGGCGATCGCGGTGGCAATTGTGGGAAATCTGATTCCCGTGCCGTTTATCATCATATTTATCCGCAAAATATTGGCGTGGATGCGCAGACGCATCCCCCGTATTGGGGGGCTTGTTGCAAAGCTCGAGGCGCGGGCGGCGAAAAAGTCCGACGTGGTGCTGCAATACGCGTTTTGGGGTCTGTTTGTGCTGGTGGCCATTCCTTTGCCCGGCACTGGTGCATGGACAGGCGCGCTGGTGGCGGCGATGCTGGACATGCGGCTCAAAAAAGCGTTTCCGGCCATCGCGCTGGGCGTGGTGGCCGCCGGTATCATCGTGGCGCTGCTCACCTACAGCGCGGGAACGATCTTGTTTTAGCAAAAAGCAGCGGCCATTCGGCCGCTGCTTTTTCTGCGCGCGGCATGTCTTTTGTCATGCGCGGCGGCTGACGTTCCCTGCACGCGCCAAAGAATGGGCGCGTGCAGGGAACGCTTTCTCGCGGCGCTCGGAATGATAGGCAAGTGCGCAGTGACAGGCAAAAAGCGGGACGGCATCGAAATGCCGTCCCGCTTTTTCCAATGCATCTTACTTAGCCGTCATAACCGTCCATGGTGCGCGGTTTCCCGAGGAAAAACACGGAGAACAGGCCGGGGCCACAGTTTGCGCCGATAATCGTGCCGATATTGCCATAAAAAATGTTCTGAAATGGGCACTTCTCCATCATCAGTGCGCCAAACTCCCTGGCCTTGTCCAGTGCGTCGGTGTGGCTGATATAGAGCGTTTGCGCGGCGGCGTTTTCCGCGCGATCAGCAATGATTTCCGCCATCCGGTTCATGGAGCGCTTCATGCCGCGCACGCGCTCCTGCACGATGAGATGTCCCGCAGAATCCAGATTGAGCACAGGGCAGATGTGCAGCGCCGTGCCAATGACGGCGCTGGCCTTGCTGCACCGGCCGCTGCGCCGCAGATAGAGCAGATCATCGGTGGTGTACCAGGCGTGAACGTTGATTTTATGGGCCTCGAGCCAGTCGGCGCACTGCGCGGCGGTGGCGCCCGCGTCGCGCATCTCGGCAGCTTTCAGCGCCAAAATGCCATAGCCGGTGGAGCACAGCGTGGAGTCAATCACGAAAATTTGCGCGTCCGGAAACTCCTCCCGGAGCATCTCGCTGGCGGTGACGCCGTTGTGCCAGGTACCGGAAACACCGCTTCCGAGGGCGATGTGGACAATGGGAAGCCCCTGCGACAGCAGCGGCCGCCAAAACTCCACAAACTCCTGGGGGTTGAGCTGGCTGGTT
>JAQUZL010000105.1 GCA_028691385.1 Oscillospiraceae bacterium | reverse complement strand
TATTTACGAATCAAGCATCTGTATGGTATACTGGAAACAATATTTTTTGCGTTTTGTACAGCAAGGAAAACGAGGTAATTTTAATGAGAATGCGTAAAAAACCGAACATGGGCGCGCGGATGGAGCGCTGCGATCGTGTTTGGATCAGAGATCCGCAAACAATGCGGGGGAACTGGAGAGCCCTGATGCCGGAAGCCAAAGCGCTGCGAATTGAGGTGGGATGCGGCAAGGGGAAATTCACAGCAGAATCTGCGTCCGCAGAGCCGGAGGTGCTGTTTATCGCGATGGAACGCGTGCAGGAAGCGCTGGTCATGGCGATGGAAAAGGCGATTGACGCGGAGCTGCAAAATGTGTTCTACATTGATGCGGACGTGGCCAACATTTTGGAGCTTTTTGCACCGGATGAGGCGGATCTGCTCTACATCAATTTTTGTGATCCGTGGACGCGGAAAAAAGCGGCAAAGCGCCGACTGACCCATCACGGTTTTTTGGAAAAATATAAGACGGTATTAAAGCAGGGCGGGCAAATCTACTTTAAGACGGACAACGCGCCGCTGTTTGATTTTTCGCTTCAGGAATTTGAGTCCTGCCATATGGCGCTGGCAAATGTGACAAGGGATCTCCATGCGAATGGACCGGTGGGCATTATGACTGGTTATGAGGAGAAGTTCTATGCGATGGGTACGCCGATTTGCCGACTGGAGGCGACGGTGGGAGTAAAAGAGAATCCGTTTGGCACGCAGGACGAGCAGGCGCGTGATGGCGCGTTGGCGCATCCGGAACTGACAGAAAACGCATGAAACCGGGAAGCGCCGACTGCGGACCCTAAAATAACGGCCGGCAGCGTGCAATTGCCGAAAAGAAGCGGGATTGCAATGAAAAATGCATTATGTGATTCATCTACGAGCGGAATCTGCGAAAAATGCTGTCTGAATTTTACGAAAAAACCATTGTTTATCAAAGCAATGTCGTGATTGTGATGAAGAACGTGAATGTTGTAAAAATATTATTGCAATTCCTCTGGCAAAATTGTATAATCTTTACAGAGCACCAAAAAAGAGAAGAGAGGGAAAAGCAGTGATTAATGCGATTGACAACGTAATCAACGCGATAAGCAGTGTCCTGTATACACCGTTTATCATTGTCCTGCTTCTGGCAGGGGGCATCATTTTCACCATTCGCACCAAGTTTGTTCAGTTCCGATTGTTTGGAGAGTCGATTCGGGTCGTTGCTGAAAAGCCGACACAGGAGGGCGCGGTTTCTTCGTTTGGCGCGCTGATGATTTCCACGGCTTCCCGTGTGGGAACCGGCAACATCATCGGCGTTTCCACGGCAATCTGCTGCGGCGGTTATGGCGCGGTGTTCTGGATGTGGGTGATTGCCATCCTCGGCGGCGCATCGGCGTTCATCGAGTCCACGCTGGCGCAGATTTACAAAAAGCGCGATAACGACGGCTCGAGCTATGGCGGCCCTTCGTATTATATTGAAGCGGTGCTGAAAAAGCGCTGGCTCGGCGTCATTTTTGCGGTAGTTCTCATTTTGACCTATGCCGGCGGCTATAATCTGCTGGCTTCTTACAATTTGCAGTCCACCTTTGCGACGTTCCAGTTCTACACCTGGCATACGCCGTACCTGATTGGTGCGCTGCTGGCAGCACTGTTTGCGGTTTGCGTCATGGGCGGCGCAAAGCGGCTGACCAAGGTGACCGGCGTTCTGGTTCCGGTCATGGGCGTTTTGTATGTGGCGGTTTCGCTGGTTGTGATCGGCCTGAATATCAAGCTGCTGCCAGGCGTTCTGGGGAACATTTTCTCAGCAGCATTTGATTTCCGCGCAATTTTCGGCGGATTTGCCGGGTCTGCCATGATGTATGGCATTAAACGCGGCCTGTATTCCAATGAAGCGGGCATGGGCTCGGCGCCGAATGCGGCGGCGACGGCGGACGTTTCTCATCCGGTCAAGCAGGGTCTTGTGCAGATGCTCTCGGTCTTTATTGACACGCTGCTGATTTGCACGGCGACGGCGCTCATGTGCCTGTGCTCCGGCATTGCGCCGGATGCCGCGCTTGCAGGCGCACCGTATGTGCAGGCCTCCCTTGGCAATGTGTTTGGCAGTGCAGGCCCAGTGTTTATTGCGCTGGCGATGACGCTCTTTGCGTTTACCACACTGCTCGGCAACTACTATTACTGCGAGGGCTGCCTGAAGTACATTATGAAAAAAACGCCCAGCATTGGGTTTATGACCGGCTTCCGGCTGATTGCCACGCTCATTGTGTTCTTTGGCGCGATTGTCAGCATGGGGCTTGCCTGGGATACGGCAGACCTGCTCATGGCAATTCTGGTGCTGATCAACATGCCGGTGATTCTGATTATGGGTAAGACGGCGGTCAAGGCGCTCAACGACTATGCTGCGCAAAAGAAAGCCGGCAAAAATCCGGTCTTTAAGGCCGCTGATATTGGCATTCACGAAAAGACGGACTTTTGGAACTAACCGAATAAGGGACAGGGGCACGGGTGTGCCCCTGCCTTTTTTCCAATTTTGACACGTGACTCCAAGGAGGATGCAACATGGCGAAAATTCAAATGAAAACCCCGCTGGTGGAGATGGACGGCGACGAGATGACGCGCGTTTTGTGGAAGGGCATCAAAGACGAATTGCTGCTTCCATTTGTGGATCTTAAAACCGAGTACTATGATTTGGGTCTGCCGGAGCGTGATCGTACTGCCGATCAGGTGACCATTGATTCGGCCAATGCGACGAAGAAATATGGCGTGGCGGTCAAATGTGCGACCATCACCCCCAATGTGCAGAGAATGAGCGAATACAATCTGCACGAGATGTGGAAAAGCCCCAACGGCACGATTCGCGCCATGCTCGACGGAACGGTGTTTCGCGCGCCGATTCTGGTGGATGGTATCAGCCCGGTAGTCAAGAACTGGAAAGCGCCGATCACCATTGCCCGGCATGCCTACGGCGACATTTACAAAGCGACGGAAATGCGCGTGCCCAAGGGCAAGGCGGAGCTGGTTTTTACCGATGAAAACGGCAAGGAAACAAGAGAGCCGATCTATGAGTTTGAGTGTGACGGCGTGGTGTCCGGCCAGTACAACAAGGATTCTTCCATTGCCTCATTTGCCCGCGCCTGCTTCAATTTTGCGCTCACGACCCATCAGGATTTGTGGTTTGCCACGAAGGATACCATTGCCAAGAAATATGACGGCGAATTTAAGGCAATTTTTCAGACAATTTACGATTCGGAGTACAAGTCGGCCTTTGATGAAGCGGGCATCGAGTATTTCTATACGCTGATTGACGACGCCGTGGCGCGGGTGATTCGCTCCGAGGGCGGGTACATCTGGGCATGCAAAAACTATGACGGCGACGTGATGAGCGACATGGTTTCCACCGCCTTCGGCAGTCTGGCCATGATGACCTCCGTGCTGGTATCCCCGGACGGGAAGTTTGAATACGAGGCGGCGCACGGCACGGTCACGCGCCACTATTATAAGTACCTGCAGGGCGAAAAAACCTCGACAAACCCCATGGCCACAATTTTTGCCTGGACCGGCGCACTGCGCAAGCGCGCGGAGCTGGACGCGCTGCCGGATCTGGCAGCCTTTTCCGACAAACTGGAAAAAGCGTGCATTGCAACCATCGAGTCCGGCACGATGACCAAGGATCTGGCGTCTTTGTGGGAAAAGCAGACGCCGGCCGTGGTGACCTCGGAGCAGTTTCTGACCGCAATTCGCGCAACCTTTGAGCAGATGGCCTGATTCGAGCAAGAAAGGACACAGCCCCGGCGGACAAACGCGCTGCCCGGGGCTGTATAATCTGACAAAAAACAGGGGAAACTGCGTAGAAAGACATCGGGATTAAAAAGATACACGAAAAGTAGCGAATTTTTTCCCGTGCTGTATTGTAAGAAATCAAGTAAGGGTATATAATCAATCGTGTACGTGCAAGGAAGAAACAAATCAAGCAATGCTGTTTTCTTTACACGGAACTTACCAAGAAGACAAGGGTGTGCAATCATGGCAAGCTCCAAGAATAACAATTCAGAAAACCAGCAGGAAGCGTTGATGCAGAATCTGCGTGCGCTGATTGAAAAGGGCCAGAAAGACGGCACGATTCAGTCGGCAGACCTGATGGCGATTTTGGAGAAGATCAATCTTCCGGTTGAGAAGATTGAAGAGATTTACGAGAATTTTGAATCATTGGGCATTCAGATCATCGGCGATGTGCTGGAACTGGACGCGGATGTCGTAGCAGAAACCGACGAGGACGATGCCAGCGAAGAAGAGCTGGTCGATCCGGTCGAACTGGCGGCTGAATACAGCCTTGACGATCCCGTTCGGATGTATCTGAAAGAAATTGGGCAGGTTCCGCTTTTGACCGCTGAGGAAGAAGTGGAGCTGGCAAAACGAATCGCCGAGGGCGATACAAGGGCAAAAGACAAACTGACGGAGGCGAACCTGCGTCTGGTGGTGTCGATTGCAAAGAAGTATTCCGGCCGCGGGCTGCATATTCTGGATTTGATTCAGGAGGGCAACACGGGGCTTATCCGCGCGGTGGACAAGTTTGACTACACAAAGGGAAACAAATTCTCTACATATGCGACCTGGTGGATTCGGCAGGCAATCACGCGAGCAATCGCGGATCAAGCTCGGACGATTCGCGTGCCGGTGCATATGGTGGAAGTCATCAACAAGGCAACCCGCTGCAACCGGCGTCTGGTGCAGGAGCTGGGGCGTGAGCCGACGATGGAAGAGATCGCGGCAGAGCTGAACATGCCGGTGGAAAAGGTGATAGAGGCCAGCCGTACGGCGGCAGACACCTTGTCGCTGGATATTCCGGTGGGCGACGAAGAGGACACCACCATCGGCTCGTTTGTGGAGGATGAAACAACGCCCGGGCCTGCCGATGCAACGGCGAACGCCCTGCTGGCAGAAGCGCTGGAGGAAATCCTCGGCACGCTGACCCAGCGCGAGGCGGACGTGCTCAAAATGCGTTTCGGCATCTATGATGGCCGCACGCATACTCTTGAGGAGGTCGGTAAGACCTTTGGCGTCACCAGAGAGCGAATTCGCCAGATCGAAAACAAGGCGATTCGCAAGCTGCGTCACCCCAGCCGTGCAAAGCGCATCAAGGATTTCTATATCTAAAAGAAAGGCTCTGCCGTACGGCAGAGCCTTTCTTTGCGAACACAGCATTATGAAATGTGGCTGTAGGGCTGACCGGGGCAGAGCGCCACTCCTTTTTGCGCGGCAAGCTCAGACACCGTGACAAAGACGAAGCCGCGCGCCTGCAGCAAATCAATGGTGCGCAGCGCGGCGCTGACGGAGGAAGCGGAGCTGTCATGCATTAGGATGATATCGCCGTCGGCAGCTTTGGCGGTGATGCGCCGGGTCACCTCGCTCGCCTTGTGACAGGCCCAATCCAGCGGATCAACTTCCCACAAAATAATGGGCAGCTGCTGGCGCTGCGCCTCCGCGCGGACCGCATCATTATATAGGCCGCCCGGCGGGCGGAGCAGATGCGGCGTGACGCCGGTGGTTTCCTGCAGATAGGCGGACGGCTCCGCAATCTCAAGCTGCAGGCTTTTGGAATCCATGGCGTTCATATAATCATGGGTATCGCCATGCAGCCCAAGCTCATGGCCACCGGTGATGATCGCACTGACGAGCTTGGGATTTTCCCGCACGCGGTAGCCGCAGACAAAGAAGGTGCAGTGCACGCCGCGCGCGGCCAGCCCATCGAGAAGCGGCTGGGTACATTTGGCCGATGGGCCGTCGTCAAAGGTCAGCGCAACATAGCGCGGCGCTTGCGCAAGATCGGAAGCGTCTGCCGGAACAAGCAAAATCAGGAAAAGAAAAACAGCCGACATCGCACAGCAAAGTGTGCGATGTCGGCTGAAGTAACGCAATACAATCCCTCTTTTACGAAATTGTTTCTGCCTCGCGGATGGAACCGGCCTGCTCTGCGTTACCGGTGATGGTGACGCGGTCGCCGACGTTCACAATGACGGCGCGCTCGCAGGTCTGGGCGTTAATCCGGTAGAAATCGTCGCTGCCTGCCAGACGGAAATAATAGTAGGTGGTGCCGCCAAGCACGGCGCTGCGAACCTCTTCCACCACGCCCTTTTGTTCAAAGGCATAGGTTTGGTCGATGATCACGGTGTCGTTGACCTGAATATTGTTCTCTTTCAGCTGAGAAATATACGCCTGTTCGCAGGCTGCCACGGTGGAACCGGTCGCGACGATCTG
>JAQUZL010000104.1 GCA_028691385.1 Oscillospiraceae bacterium | reverse complement strand
GCTGTCGAATAATATCGTCACCAAATCCCCCTCGCGGGCGACAATGTTGCCCGCGCCGAACTGGCGGTGGCATACCCGCGTACCCGGCACGCAGCGCGCGGTCATGGCAAGCACGGCGGTGGATGCACCGGGCGGCGGCGTAAAGACCCTACCCCGCGACGCTTTCTGCCCAGACGGTTCGGGGAACACGGACGCGGCAAAGGTGGAGGCGAGCGACGCCTTGCGGAAGCGGAAAATGGACAGCTGCTCGCGTGCGCGGGTCATGCCCACATAGAACAGCCGCCGTTCCTCCTCGTAGGCGCGGCGGTCGTCCGCCGTGGCGGCAGCGCCCGGCACTGCGCTGGGAAAAATGCCGTCGGCCACATCCATTAGAATCACCCGATCATATTCCAGCCCCTTGCTGGAGTGGATGGTGGACAAAATCAGCTTGCTCTGCGCATCTTGCGCACCCTGCTGCACCAGCGCGGCCAGTTCGTCCAGCCGTGCAAGCAGCCGCGCGGGCGTCGGCTCCTCCGCGCCCAGCGCTTCCAAAATATCGGCCTTGTTGGCGTCCATACCCCGCTCATCCAGATAATCGCCATAGCCCATGAAGTGTACGATGCGATAGACGGCGCGATCGGCAGGCTCGGAAACCAAATTTGCAAAATGGGTGCGCAGCGCAGTGCACTGCTTTTTTGTCCAAGGAGAAAGGCCGGGCTGCGCGAGCAGCGCGGAAAGCACCGGACCGCCGGACTGCGCCGCCTGCGTGGCGGACGCCTTGCTGATGCCCGCGCCCAGCTTAAAATAGATACGCAAAAACCGCTCCGCATCGGTTGGGTCGAGGGAAAAGCGCAAAATATCCGTGAGATCCGTCACCACGCGGCTGGTGAAAAAGCCGCCCTCCCGCTGACGGCAGGAAAAACCGACGCCTGCGCGCGCGAGCAGGTCAATGACCGGCAGCGCGCTGTCATTGTCGCGAAAGAGGACGGCAGTCGCAGAAGTGGAATTTTTTGCCAGCTCCAGAAGGTAGCGGTACTGCGCCCGGCGATCGGCGACCGGAATGGCCATTACGGCCGCGCCGTCGGGTCTTGTAGCCACCATATGCTTGGGATGGCGGCCGCAATTTTGCGCAATAAACCGGTCTGCCGCCGAAACGATCTGCGGCGTGGAGCGGTAGTTCTGTTCCATCAGCAGCGTGGTCGCGCCGGGATAGTCCTGGGGAAAGGTCATCAGCGCGTCCGGATAGGCCGCGCGAAAGCCATAGATGCTCTGATCCTCGTCGCCCACCAGAAAGAGGTTACCGCTTTGCAGCAGCGAAATGATCTCCATCTGAATTTTGGAGGTGTCCTGCGCCTCATCCACGCAGACATTGCGCCATTTTGCTTGAAAATGCGCCGTGATGGCGGGGTACTTCCGCAGAATTTGGCAGGCGTAGACCAGTTGATCGTCAAAATCCATCTGGCCGCGGTCGCGCAGCGCCTGACAATAGGCATGGTAGAGCGGCGCGAAGGAAACGCCGTCCAGCGCAACCTTGTCCAAAGCGTCCCCGGTGAGCTGCATGTTTTTTGCATAGGTGATGGCTGTGCGCGCAGCCTGAATGTCGCTTTCGGTGGCGTACGTGCCGGTCTGCGCCCGGTACAGCTCCCCCACCAGCTGGGAAAGCGCCCGGTCGTCGGTTACAAGGGAAAACGCGGTGCGCCCCTGCGCGCGCGCATAGTGGCGAATGATGCGCGCCGAAACGCCGTTGATGGTGGCAAAGGTCATGCGCGCGGCGAGTTCCCGGCCGAACAGGGCGGCGAAGCGGCCACGCATATCGCCCGTTGCCGCCACAGTATAGGTCATGGTGAGAATTTCCTCCGGCTGCGCGCCGCATGCCAACAGATAGCCCAGCCGCGCCACGAGAACCGTGGTTTTGCCGCTGCCCGGCACGGCCAGCAGCAAAACCTGCCCCCGCAGCGCCTGCACGGCGGCGTCCTGCTGGGCATTGAGGGTCAGGTGATGGGCGGCTTTGAATGCTTCGTATGTCATAGTGCTCCCATTTCTGCAATTGCAATAAAATAAGGACTGCTGCAGGCCGCAGCAGTCCGTTTGACGTCAGGCGCGTTATGCCATGCCCCAGTAGTTGACGGCGGCATAGTCCGCAAGCTCCGCTTTCTCAAAGCCGCCCGCGTCGGGCGAATAGGTGAATTCGCTGATACGAAACTGGGCGGTTCGGGCGTCGGTGAGGATGATGTGCAGCGCGTCCGCGCGGTCATAAAACACGCTGACGGTGGGCATGCCCAGCTGCACGTTCTGGGTTTCCAGCAGCACATAGTGCTGCCCGCCCACAATGGCCTGCACGAAAAACAGGTTGCTGTCGTCCCACATCCATTCGCCGTCCGCGTCGGTTGCGGCGGAGGTGTAAAGCTCCACGCAGTCGCCGGTTTCGTCCACGCCGAATTCCAGAGATTTATACAGGTGCAGCGTATCCGGCAGCGCCGCTTCCGACGGCGCGACGATGGCCGGTGCGTCCGTCAGCGGGGGCGCTTCCGGCGCGGCCTCCGCAGTGGTGTCCGGCGGCGACTGCACCGGCGCGGGCAGCGTGTCCTGCGCCGCCTGATTGGGGGCGCTCACAGCGGCCTGAACGGTAGAATCGGTTTGAGAACAGCTGCAAAGCGATACGATCATCGTGGTGCAAAGCAGTGCGGTGATCAGTTTCTTCATATAAGTACCTCCGTGGGTCATCATTATGATTACTATAGCATAACGCGCGGGAAAAGTAAATTGTGCGCAGCTGCGCCGAACGCAGGAAAAAATTCGGATGCAGGCGCAAGCTGAATTTTTGGGAACTTTTTTTCACCGCCTGCGTCTAATCAAGCAGAACACAACAAAACGCACACTTACAAGGAGAATTTACATGAAAAAATTAATTGCCCTGATTTTGGTTCTGACGATGGTTTTCACGCTGGCCGCCTGCGGCAAGACCGATACCAACCCCGATACCACCCCCACAGACGAAACCGTGGACACGGAAGATACCACGCCGATTGACGAGCCGGACGAGCCGGCTGTCGATGCAGACGCCACCGCGGAGCCGGACGAACCGGAAGCGCCGGTCGACGAGGACAAGCCTGCCGAGCAGAAGCCTGCCGAGCAGAAGCCCGCCGAGCAGAAACCCGCCGAGCAGAAACCCGCCGAGCAGAAGCCTGCCGAGCAGAAGCCTGCAGAGCAGAAGCCCGCTGAGCAGAAGCCCACCGAGCAGAAGCCCACCGAGCAAAAGCCTGCCGAGCAGAAGCCCGCCACACCGGAAACGCCTGCGGGCGCCACCGACGCATCCCTTTCCGACATCATTGCGGACATTTTGGACGGCGTTTCCGACCTGCCCATGGTCGGCGACATCGAGCTGACGGCGGAGAACTTCTCTTACTACACCTTCATTGACGCCATCGACGGCGCAGAGGCCATGGCCTCCGAGGCCATGATCGGCTCGATTGCCCACAGTGTGGTGCTGGTGCGCCTGCCGGCAGGTTCTGACGCGGAGACCGTGGCGAAGGACATCAAGGACAACGCCAATCCCCGCAAGTGGATCTGCGTGGAGGCAGAGCAGGTCACTGTGACCGTGCGCGGCAATCTGGTGCTGCTGGTCATGTCCAGCACCGCCACCGCCGACGCAATTACCGCCAACTTTGAGGCAAACTACTAAAAATTTTAGCGGCGCAGGCATTGCCTGCGCCGCTACTGTGAGGGCCTGAAAATGCTGTTTTCAAGCGTAACATTTTTATATCTGTTTCTGCCGGTGACAGTGCTGGCCTATTTTGTGCTGCCAAAGGCGTGGCGCAATGCGGTGCTGCTGGGCGCGAGCCTGCTGTTTTACTTTTTCGGCGAGCCGGTCTATACGCTGCTGCTGGTGTTTTCCTCCGTGTCGGACTTTGCCCACAGCCTGTATATTGAACGCCATCGGGGGGAACCGCGCGCAAAAACCGCGCTGATCTCGTCGATTGTCATCAATCTTGGCATGCTGGGCTTTTTCAAATACGCGGATTTTTGCGTCGGGTCGGTGAACGCCCTGCTGGGGACGAGCATCCCGGCACTGGGCGTGCCGCTGCCCATCGGCATCAGCTTTTTCACGTTCCAGACCATGAGCTATACCATCGACGTGTACCGCGGCCATGTGCATGCCCAGCGCAATCTCGCGACGCTTGCCACCTATGTGTGCCTGTTCCCGCAGCTGATTGCAGGACCCATCGTCCGGTATTCGGACGTGGCCGCAGAGATGCACAGCCGCAAAGTCGACCTTTCCGACGCGTATCTTGGCACGCGGCGCTTCGTGCTGGGGCTTGCCAAGAAGGTGCTGATCGCCAACGCCATGGGCGAATTGTGCGCGGCGTTCCGCGCCACAGACGGCCCGAGCGTCCTGTTTTTCTGGCTCTACGCCGCAGCGTTCACGCTGCAGATCTACTTCGACTTTTCCGGCTATTCCGATATGGCCATCGGCCTTGGCCGCGTGTTTGGCTTCCGGTTCCCGGAGAATTTTGACTATCCGTACCTGTCCCGCTCGGTGACCGAGTTCTGGCGGCGCTGGCACATGACGCTGGGCGGCTGGTTCCGGGACTATGTGTATATCCCGCTGGGCGGCAACCGCGTGAGCAAGGCAAAATGGCTGCGCAATATTGCCGTGGTGTGGCTGCTGACCGGCCTTTGGCACGGCGCGGCGTGGAACTTTGTGCTCTGGGGCGCACTGTTTGGGCTGCTGCTGACGGTGGAAAAGCTGTGGCTCGGGGGGCATCTTGCCCGCGCCGGGCGCGTGCTGCCCCACCTGTATGTGATGTTCGTGGTGACGGTCAGCTTTGTCATCTTCAATGCCGACGGCATGGCGGGCGCGGCGCATGATCTTGCCGGGATGTTCGGTCTTGGCGGCGTACCGCTTTTGAGCGCGCAGGCGCTCTACGCGCTGCGCAGCTATGGCGTGCTGCTGGCTGTGGCCATCTTCGGCGCAACGCCGGTGACGGGCAAGCTGGCCGCGCGATTTGCCGCGTCGAAAACCGGCGCGAAGCTGACCGTGGTGCTCGAGCCGCTGGTCATGGCGGCGCTGCTGGCTGCCGTGACGGCGTATCTTGTGGACGGATCGTTCAATCCGTTCCTCTATTTCCGGTTTTAAGGGGGCGCGCGTGTGGAAAAACTGAAATCTGTTTTGACCGTTGCAATCTGCGCGGCGCTGCTGGCTGTGGTGCTTTTTGCCCAGCTGCTGCTGCCCGATGCGGCGGTTTCCGTCGCCGAGCGGCGCAAGCTGGCGCAAATGCCGACTGTGAACAGCGAAAGCGTGTTATCCGGCGAATTTTCTACGGATTTGGAAACGTACCTGCTCGATCAGTTCCCGCTGCGCGACGCCTGGCGCACCGTCAAGGCGTATCTGCGCTTCGGCCTGTTCCGGCAGCTGGACAACAACGGGATTTATCTTTCCGACGGCAGCGTTTTTAAGCGCAACGACCCGCTGGATGAAAAGCAGGTCACGCTGGCCACGGACAAAATAAACGCCATCGTGTCAGCGCATCTTGGCGCGGCCAATGTCTATTGGGCGATGGTGCCGGACAAGAATTATTATGCCGATGCGGGTTACCCGGGGCTGGATTATGACGCGCTGACCGCGCTGCTGCGGGAAAATCTCGCGGATCTCACCGAGGTGCCGCTGCAAGGCAGTCTGACCCTGGATGATTATTACCGCACCGATCCCCATTGGCGGCAGGAGTCCCTATACCCGGTGGTCGTGGCGCTCGCCACGGCGATGGACGTGCCGATTGCGCCGATGTCAGACTATACCGCCCATACCCTTTCGCCGTTTTACGGCGCGTTTTGCGGCCAGTCGGCGCTGCCGGTGGAGCCGGACGCCCTCACCTATCTCACCAGTGCGGCCACAGACGGCGCGGTGGTCACCAGCGCCGAGCAGGCGGGCACGCTGCCGGTCTATCCCACCGAGAAGTTTGAAGGGATGGACGGCTATGACGTGTTCCTTTCCGGCGCGGCGGCGCTGCTCACCATCGAAAATCCAAACGCCAAAACGGATCGGGAGCTGATCATCTTCCGCGATTCCTTCGGCAGCAGCCTTGCGCCCTATTTCATCGACAGCTATGCCAAAATCACGCTGGTGGATTTGCGCTATGTCGCAAGCGCGCTTTTGCCCCAGCTGATGGAATTCGGCGATCAGGATGTGCTGTTCCTGTATAGCACCCTGCTGCTCAATTCCGGCAGTCTGCTGAAATAAAAAAGTGGCGTCACCACATGTGATATGTACCCCCAATACTGGACATCCAGTATTGGGGGTACTTTCATGAAGTACAGTTATGAATACAAGCAAATGTGTATCGACCTATACCGGCAAGGGAAATGGCCGGAGACACCGGAA
>JAQUZL010000103.1 GCA_028691385.1 Oscillospiraceae bacterium | reverse complement strand
CGCTCTTCCGATCTCCGAGCTTTTGCACCATTGCGGTGAGCTGCGCGCTGGTTACCGCATAACTCCAGCCGGACGACGGCGTGGTGATGGATGTCTCGTAGGGATCCTCCTTGCCGACGAGATAGTCGTGCGCGATCCCCCAGGCGTTGCTGCTGGACTCCGTCGCACCGCCGTCCGCGGAGTGGTAGAGCGCCTCAATGAGCGCGCCGTCATAGTAAATGCACTCCCCGGCTGTTGCGTCCACCGCTTGATTGATTGTTGCAGCATAGCTTCCGGTATAAACGCCGTGATAGACCTGGCAATCGGTCGTAGTGCAGACGTCAAAGCCGAGGGCCGCATGCTTGCTTTCGTGCATCACATAGGTGCGCGCGGCAACCGCGCCGGCTTTCAGCGTTTCAAGTGGCCAGGATGCGCTCATTTCATAGGGCACAACACCCTGCGTATAGTTTTCCAAATCCACAAAATTGAGAACGGACAAATTGCCGCCGCTTCTGCGGCAATACTGGAAGCCGCCGTAATACTGCATGCCCTTAAACCAGGTGCGGGCAGCGCCGTCCTCCGCGCGAGGCTCAATTCCAAAAAATGACGCGCTACTGTCATATTCAAATAGGATTTCATTGGTTCCTGTGTCTGTGACGGTATAACCGGTTGCGCTGCCTCCAACCACATGCACGCCGGAATAATTGGACGCATCGTTTGCGGCATTGTCGGCAGACGAGTAATACTCAAACCGAACCACGTATTCGCCGTCTATATAGGCCACAAAGCCGGCAGCATACTTTTCCGCTTCCGACAGCGCGCTCGCATAGTCTGAATAGGTACTGTCAAGCTGCAAATGGTACGCCCCCAGCAGCGTATAGGCTGCAACTGTCGGCGTTTCATAATAGCTGCCAGATGTAATATAGTAATTGCTGTCCTTGGTAACCGTAATTTTTTCCGCGTCAGTGGATGCTATGGAATGAAACTGGCGGCTGCTGTCATAGTATCCAAAGCGGTAGCCGCTGCCAACCTCGTTTGCAAGATTGGCAGATGCCAGCGCGCCGGTACTGTAATACAGTCCCACGCGAACAATGGTATCAGCCGTGGCGGCGCTGGCCGGAAGGGCAAGCATTTGCACAAGCAATACAAGCGCGCACAAAAGCGGCAGGCTGATTGCAAGCAATTGTCTTTTTGGGTAAATTTGCATGAAAGGGTCCTCCGATGAAGCGTTGAATTTATGAAACATCCGTCCATTGACACAGGGTAATCAGTGTGATAAAATGAGCAAAATTGCAGAATTTGAGGCGCAGGCAGCATCAGTAGCGCGGCATGGGTTCCGAAGCCCCAATGTGCCGCAGCAAAAGGGCTGCTTGCCGAAGATTGTCCCGGTTCGGAGCTGGACTTTCTGGTTGGTACACCGAATCAGGATACCGACTGTCATCCCATTTGTGGATGGAGCGCTGTTCTGCTTTGCAGTATAGTTCGTCGTCAGAATGCAACGCATTATCGACATTATATTACAAAGCCGACCGGTATTGCAACCAGTCGGTTCATTTTTTACACAAATGGCTAAAAATAGAATAGAATAACGAAGTGAGGGTGAAGCAAAATGAATCAATATAAAGTGGGAATCGTCGGCGCGACCGGCATGGTTGGGCAGCGGTTCATTACGCTGACCGACGGTCACCCCTGGTTTACCACCGTGGTACTGGCTGCAAGCAGCCGCTCCGCCGGGAAAACCTACGAGCAGGCCATTGGCGCGCGTTGGGCGATGGAAGCCCCGATGCCGGAATGGGCAAAATCCATGACCGTAATGGATGCCGTGGCAGACGCAAAGGCAATCGCAGACATGGTCGATTTTGTGTTCTGCGCGGTCGATATGAAAAAGGACGAGATTCGCGCGCTGGAGGAAACCTATGCAAAATACGAGTGCCCGGTGGTTTCCAACAACTCCGCGCATCGCTTCACGCCTGATGTGCCCATGGTCATTCCCGAGATTAATCCCGAGCACCTTGCCATTATTGACGCGCAGAAAAAACGCCTTGGCACCAAGCGTGGCTTTATTGCGGTCAAGTCCAACTGCTCGCTGCAGAGCTATGTTCCGGCGCTTAGTCCGCTCAAAGACATCTATGGACTGAACAAGGTTCTGGTTTGTACTTATCAGGCAATTTCCGGTGCGGGTAAAACCTTTGAAACCTGGCCGGAAATGGTGGACAACGTGATTCCCTACATCGGCGGTGAGGAAGAAAAATCCGAGCAGGAACCGCTGAAAATCTGGGGCAGCGTGCAGGGCAATCAAATTGTCAGCGCCGCAAGCCCATCGCTGACTGCGCAGTGCCTGCGCGTGCCGATCTCCAACGGCCATATGGCGGCTGTATTCTGTACCTTTGAGCGCAAGCCGGACATCGAGGAAATCAAAAAGATTTGGAAAGAATTCAAGGGTCGTCCGCAGGTGTTGAACCTGCCCCATGCGCCCAAGCAATTTCTTTACTATTTCGAGGAAAACGATATGCCGCAGACGCGCCTGCATCGGATGCTTGAGGGCGGAATGGCCGTTTCCGTCGGACGCCTGCGCCCGGATACGCAGTATGATTTGAAATTTGTATGCCTTTCCCATAACACCCTGCGCGGCGCGGCAGGCGGTGCGGTGCTTCTGGCCGAACTGCTTTGCGCCGAGGGGTATATTGACCCGAAATAAGGAGATTGTAATATGAAAACACCGATTTTTACCGGCGCTGCCGTCGCGATCGCCACCCCGTTTGCAAACGGCGTCATTGATTATAAGGCGCTCGATTCTCTGCTGGACTTTCAGCTCGCAAATCGCACCGACGCAATTGTGATCTGCGGCACCACCGGCGAATCGTCCACCATGTCCGATGAAGAGCATCACGCGTGTATCGCGCACACCATCGACTATGTGAATCATCGCGTGCCGGTCATCGCCGGTACCGGCAGCAATGACACCAACTATGCCATCGACCTCAGCGTCCGCGCGGCCAAGGCAGGAGCAGACGGTCTGCTGCTGGTCACGCCCTACTATAATAAGTGCACCCAGCGCGGTGTGATTGCGCACTACAATGCCATCGTGGACGCTGCCGGCATCCCGGCCATTGTCTACAACGTCCCCAGCCGCACCGGCTTCGGCATGACCGTCGAAACCTATGCAGCGCTCAGCGAACATCCGCTGCTGAACGGCGTGAAAGAGGCCAGCGGCAATTTGCAGCTGGTTGCAAGGACCATCGCCGCCTGTGGCGACCGCTTCAACGTCTGGTCCGGCAATGACGATCAGATTGCCCCCATGACCGCCCTTGGCGGCAAGGGCATCATCTCCGTCATGGCCAACATCATTCCGAAGCAGACCGCCGAAATCGCCCACGCCTGCCTGCGCGGTGATTATACGACCGGCGGCAAAATGCAGTGCGATATGATGGAACTGATTGATGCGCTGTTCTGCGAGGTCAATCCGATTCCGGTCAAGACCGCGCTGAATCTGATGGGCTTTGCCGCGGGCGAGCTGAGAATGCCACTGTGCGAAATGGAGCCCAAAAATCTGGAGCGGCTGAAAACAGCCATGCAGAACTTCGGTCTGTCCGTCTGACCCAACGATACAAAAGAAAGAGATGATTGCGTGATCCATATTGTCATTTCCGGCTGCAACGGCCGCATGGGCAAGGTCATTACGGAGCTTTGCGCGCAGGAGGAAGCCCTGCAGGTGGTTGCCGGCATTGATCTCAATCCTGTGAAGCTTTCTACCTTCCCTGTGTATGCCGATCCGATGGAATTCACGGGGAAGGCTGATGTTGTGATTGATTTTTCCTCGCCCAAGGCGCTTGGAAGCCTGCTCACCTTTTGCAAGGCAAAAAAGGCCGGCTTGGTGCTTGCCACAACGGGCATCTCCGATGAACAAATGGAGCAGGTGCGGGAAGCGGCAAAGGAAATTGCCATTTTCAAATCCGCCAATATGAGTCTTGGCATCAACGTGCTGCTGGAGCTGGTCAAAAACGCGGCGCGCGTGCTTGGCGGCAGCTGCGACATTGAAATTGTGGAACGTCATCACAACAAAAAAGTCGACGCACCCAGCGGTACTGCACTGATGATTGCGGACGCTGCTGCCGGCGCGGTTGACTACGCGGCAGAATATGTATATGATCGTCATACGGTACGGCAACCGCGCCGGAAAACCGAGATCGGAATCAGCGCGGTGCGCGGCGGCACCATTGTCGGAGAACATGAGATTCTCTTTGCCGGTCGCGACGAGATGATCGAGATCAAGCACACCGCGCTTTCCCGCGAGGTCTTTGCCAGCGGCGCGGTGAAAGCCGCTGAATTCCTCGCGCGGCAAAAGCAACCCGGAATTTATGATATGTCAAATCTTGTGCAGGAAGGTGTTCATTCATGAAGTCGATTGCCAACGTGACCTATTGCCAGAATATCACCCTTGTGACGCTCCCTGCTGTCCCCCACGACAGCCAGATTATCTCCAAAATTTTGACTGCCATTTCCCAAAACGGCGTCAATGTGGACATGATCAGCCAGACCGCGCCTCAGGGCGGCAATATCAGCCTTGCCTTTTCCGTCGCGACGGACAGCATCGGCAGCCTGCTGCCGGTCATCAACTCCATGAAGCCGGACTACCCGGGACTTCGTGCAGAAATCATGAACGGCGCGGCAAAGATCAATTTCTACGATGAAAGCATGATCCATACGCCAGGCGTCGCCGCGCATGCACTATCCATCTTCTCCAACGGCGGTATTCAGGTCTATATGATCACAACCTCCGCCATTGATATTTCCATTTTGGTGATGGAACACGACCTTGACGCAGCGCTTGCGCTTTGCTGCGCCGAATTTGGCGAACTTCCAACAGAGGTCGCATTTAGCTGATTTACAACGTGGTAGGGCCTGCTGCAATTTGCAGCAGGCCCTATTGTTTATCCGAGGATTGCTTTGTGGAACGCTTTTTTGCCGCGGCGCAGCTTCACGCCGTCACGCAGCTGCTCGGCACTGACCACTGCGTCGATTGCTTCCACCTTTTCGTCGTTGAGAAACACGCCGCCCTGCTGAATGTTGCGTCTGGCGTCGCTCTTGGAAGCGGTCAGACCGCAGGCCACCAACAGCTCCATCACGCCGATCTTGCCGTCTGTCATCTGCGCTTCGGCGATGGTGGTAGTGGGCATATTGGCGTCGTCGCCGCCCTGGGTGAAGAGCGCCTTGGCTGCATCGCGCGCCTTGGCCGCCTCTTCCTCGCCGTGAATCAGCTTGGTCAGCTCATAGGCGAGAATGGCCTTGGCTTCGTTGACCTTGGCGTCCTTCCAGTGCGACATTTCCTCGATCTGTTCCAGCGGCAGGAATGTGAGAAGTTTCATGCACTTGATGACGTCGGCGTCATCCACGTTGCGCCAGTACTGATAAAACTCATACGGTGTGGTCTTGGCCGGATCAAGCCAGACCGCGCCTTTTTGCGTCTTGCCCATCTTTTTGCCTTCTGCATTCATCAGCAGTGTGATGGTCATAGCGTAGGCGTCTTTGCCCAGCTTTTTGCGGATCAGCTCTGTGCCGCCGAGCATATTCGACCACTGGTCGTCGCCGCCAAACTGCATCTGGCAGCCATACTTCTGATAGAGCATGTAAAAATCAAAGCTCTGCATAATCATATAGTTGAATTCCAGGAAGCTGAGGCCGTGCTCCATGCGCTGCTTATAGCACTCCGCGCGGAGCATATTGTTGACCGAGAAGCAGGAACCAATATCGCGGATAAAGTTCACGTAATTAAGATCCAGCAGCCAATCCGCGTTATTGGCGAGAATTGCCTTGCCCTCGGAAAAATCAATGAATCGGGACATTTGTTTTTTGAAGCAGGCCACATTATGGTCGATGGTTTCGCGGGTCATCATCTGCCGCAGATCGGTGCGGCCGGATGGGTCGCCAATCATGGCTGTGCCGCCGCCAAGGAGCGCAATGGGATGGTTGCCCGCCATTTGCAGGCGCTTCATCAGGCACAGCGCCATAAAATGACCCACATGGAGGGAATCTGCCGTCGGATCGAAGCCGATATAAAAGGTCGCACGGCCATTGTCGATCAGTTCCTTGATTTCCGCTTCGTCGGTTGTCTGCGCGATCAGACCGCGCGCAACCAGTTCTTCGTACGTTGTCATATTCATTCTCCTTACAAAAATAGCCCTCTGCTCCACATAAAATGGAGCAGAGGGCGAAAAATTCGCGGTACCACCTCTGTTTACGGCCTTATGCCGCCTCAGGGAAAACATCCCAGCGCGATAACGGGCGTACCCGGCGCGCCCTACTGCAAGTTCAGGCGCACAGCTCAAGGAGGTATTTCGCAAGGCCGCGTACCTTTTTTCACCAACCAAAGGTTCTCTTTGCCGCGGGTAGTTGCTACTTCA
>JAQUZL010000102.1 GCA_028691385.1 Oscillospiraceae bacterium | reverse complement strand
ACGCCCGATGGCGCGCAGACCATCCCGCTTGCCGCCGTGTTTCCCGCCATCGGCGCAGCGCCCGCCACCCAGGTTCTGCGCGGCCGCGCGCCGGTCGACGGGCATGGGTATCTGCTTGCGGATGAGAACGGTAAAACCGCGATTCCGGGCTTCTTTGTTGCCGGCGACGTGCGCAGCAAAGCCGTCCGGCAAATTGTGACCGCCTGCGCCGACGGCGCGGCCGCCGCTATTGCCGCCGGGCAATATCTGCGCGGCAGCGCGGACTGACGCAAGTCGGTTTCATTATAAAACGCGGGGCATCCCAATGGATGCCCCGCGTTTGCTCTGCCTGCCGCGCTTTGCAGATTCCCTCGCCTTATCCGGCCTGCTTTGGAATGCGAATTGTGAGCACAATGGCGTCCGGCGTGTCCTGTCTGCCGCAGGCCGCGTCGATTCCGGCGCTTTTGATGAGGTCAAGATTGTGGTTGATGGCGTTGAGAAACACTCGCACGTCCCGCAGCACCACGCCGTGCTTTGCCCAGCAGCGACCCGCCGTGCGCTCCTCGCGCAAAAGCCGGTCTATGTACTGCTCCGTCTGCGCCACATTGAGCTCCCGCTGCACGATGGTGTCGATGACCTGCAGCTGCGTCTGCTCGTCGGGCAGCTGCAGCAGCGCGCGCGCGTGCCGCTCGCTCAAGCCATGCTCCCGCAGCGCCGCGCGCACCGCAGACGAATGACGCAGCAGCCGCAGCTTGTTGGCCACCGCCGACTGGCTTTTTCCCACCTTGACCGCCGCCTGCTCCTGGCTCAGGCCATACGAGCGCATGAGCCGTGAAAGCCCCTCCGCTTCCTCCAGATAGTCCAAATCTCTGCGCTGCAAATTTTCCACCAGGGCGATCATTCCCGACTCCGCCTCGTCCACCGAGAGCAAAATGCACGGCACCGAAAGCAATCCCGCCAGCTTTGCCGCACGCAGCCGGCGCTCCCCCGCCACCAGCTCGTACCCATCCGTTCGCCGCCGCACGGACAGCGGCTGGATGACGCCATACTGCAAAATGCTCTTGGACAGCTCCTCCAGCGCCTCCCGGTCAAATACGCGGCGCGGCTGCGCGGGATTTGGTCGGATCTTATCCACCGGCAGCAGCACCACCCGCCCGGATTCCAGACAGCTCCGCATTTTCTCGTTTCCTCCTTTTTCCGCCGTTTCCTTGCAGTCATCATACCTGTTCGGTGGAGAAAAATAACGCGAAATATGGCACTTGACCACAACTTTTTGCGGTTTATTTTATTGTGTGTCACAAGATATGGTTTTACAGTCCACTTCGCGCCGCTTGCATAATTTTGTACAATATGGTAACATAAAAACAAAATTTAACCGGATGGAGCGACTGTCATGTCTGAACGGATCACAAAAGAGCAATATGCCGAATTTGAGGCTTTTAATATGGCAAGTCCCTGGGGGCATTTTGCGCAAAGCGTCCTCTGGGCAAAGCAAAAACCGATGTGGGACTGGGAAGCGGTGGTGTCCCGCGATGCATCCGGCGCAATCTGCGGGGCGATGGCCGTGCTGATCCGCAAGCTGCCGGGACTGCCGTTCACGCTGATGTATGGCTGCCGCGCGCCGGTCTGCGACCCGGACGATCACGAAACCATCGCCGATCTCGTGGAGGGACTGCGCGCGCTGGCCAAGCAGCGGCGCAGCTATGTCATCAAAATCGATCCCGACGTTCCCTCGTCCGATGCGGCCTTTGCCGCAGCCATGCACGCGCTCGGCTTCCGCATCAAAACAGGCGGCAAAAACTTCGAGGCCATTCAGCCAAAGTATGTTTTTCGCCTGAACATCGCGGGCAAAAACGAGGACGAGGTGCTGGCAGGATTCCATCAGAAATGGCGCTACAACATCCGTCTTGCCGCGCGCAAGGGCGTGGAGGTGCGGCTCTGCGGCAAGGAAATGGTGCCCGCGTTTGCCGATCTCATGCTGACCACCGGCGTGCGCGACGGCTTTGTCACCCGCCAGCCGTCCTACTTTGCCAACATGCTGGACAATCTCGGTGAGCACGCAAGGCTTTACATGGCGTTTTCCGAGGGCAAACCCATCGCGGGCACTCTCGCCATCTGGTATGGCGACAAGGTCTGGTATCTCTACGGCGCCAGCTCCAACGAGCATCGCAACCTGATGCCGAACTATCTTTTGCAGTGGAACATGATCCAGTGGGCCGTGGAAAAGGGCTGCCGGATCTATGATTTTCGCGGCGTGTCGGGCGATCTCAGCGAGGACAACCCCATGTATGGCCTGTACCGCTTCAAGCAGGGCTTCAACGGCGACTTTACCGAATTCGTCGGCGAAATGGATCTGGTGCTGAATGCGCCGATCTATTTTGCCGTGGAACATGGCACCAATGTCATGAAAGAAGTGCGCAGACGCGTCTACCTCCTGCGGAATAAAGACAAAGCCTGACCGCTGCGCAAAAAGGGGATGGAGTATGAAAGCCTACATTGTGGAAAAAGCCGCGCTGGAAACCAACATTCGCATCGTATTGGAAAAGGCGGGCAGCGCCGTGGTCTGGGCCGTGCTGAAGGGCGACGGCTATGGGCTTGGCATTGTGCCGCTGGCAAAAATCCTGCGGGAGCAGGGCGTGGGGCACTTTGCCGTGACGGAGCTTGGCGAAGCGCAGCAGCTGCGCGACGCCGGCTTCACCGAAGAGCCGATTTTGATGCTGCGCGCCACCTGTGACCGCCAGACCCTCGAGCAGATGCTTGATCTGCATGTCATCGCCACCATCGGCTCGTATGAGGATGCGGTGGCACTCAACGGCATTGCCGCCGCGCGCAGCACCGTTGCCGAGGCGCATCTGGAGCTGAACACGGGCATGGGGCGCTATGGCTTCTCCGAACGCGAGCTGGACAAGGTGCTGAATGTCTACACGTACATGAACAGTCTGTCGCTCTCGGGCGTGTACACCCATTTTCACTCCGCGTTTGCCGGAAAAGACGCCACCGAAGCGCAGTTTGACCTGTTCCGCACGCTGCTGGGCAAGATTCAGGCCGCCGGGCATGAAACCGGCATGACCCACTGCTGCAACTCCTCCGCCCTGTTCCGGTTTCCGGAGATGCGCTTGGACGCAGTGCGGATCGGCTCTGCCTTTCTCGGGCGGCTCAGCTTCCGCGCAAGAACCGGCCTGCAGCGGGTGGGCTATGCGGAAACCACCGTCGAGGAAATTCGCTGGCTGCAAAAGGGTGAAACCTGCGGCTACGGCGCAGGCTGGAAGGCCAGAAAAGCTTCCCGGATTGCCGTTGTGAACCTCGGCAATTACAATGGCTTTGCCGTGGAACGCGGTCACGACCTGTTCCGCGTGCAGGACTGTCTGCGCGGCATTTTGTCCAACCTCAAGGGCATTTTCATCCGCAAATCCCTTTGGGCGGAGGTGGACGGCGTGCGCTGCCGCGTGGTGGGGCATGTGGGCATGGTGCACACCTGCATCAACGTGACCGGTCTTACCTGCGCCGCAGGCGACAAGGTGATTCTGGCCGTCAATCCGCTGGTGGTCAAGGGCATGGACATTGTCTACCGATAAACAAAAAGCGCGCAAGCTACTGCTTGCGCGCTTTTTTCGGCGTTAATACTGCATAATGTCCATGGACGCGTCGTCGTGCCCCTTTTCAATGCTGCGAATCACCGCGTCGTAGCCGTAATCCTCCCGCACGCAAATATGCACCGTGTCGCCCACCTTGCGGCCCATCAGCGCTGCGCCCATGGGCGAGGCCTTGCTGATGCGCCCGGCGGTTGCGTCCGTGCGCATCATCGTCACCAGCTGCACCGTCATGGTTTCCTCGTCCTCCGGCAGATACAGCTCCACCCGGTCAAACAGGCCGACGCCGTCCGCAGGCGCGTCCACCGAGATGACCTTCGCCGTCTGAATCATCCGCTGTAAATACCGAATGCGGCTGTCGTTGCGATTTTTCTCGCGCTTGGCCGCTTTATATTCAAAGTTTTCGCTGAGATCGCCAAAGGATCTGGCGTCCTGCACCTCGGCAATCAGCTTGGGGCGCAGGGTCAGTTGGCGATAGTCGATCTCGTCCTGCATTTTTTGCAGATCGACGCTGGTCAGTTCATCATACATGCAAATCCACCTCATTCGTGGTCAATGTATCACACTTGCCCGGATTTGGCAACCCAACCGGCAGAACTGCGCAGCGGCAACCCGCCATTTGGGTTGCCGCTGCTTTGATGGCTCGTTATTTGCTGCCGTTCGGCTGTCCGTAGGCACTCCCACGGCATCGGCAGAATTGAAAACTGATTTTCCCCGGCGATCTTCCACTTCGCCGCTCATCTGGCAGCTGTCTATCTGTCATCTGATGGTGCTATTATAGCGCATGGCGCCTGTCGAATCTTGAAGAATTTGGGACGGTTCTGAAAACAAACTGTTAACAGCGGAGCTTTTTCAGTGCAAACTGCGCGCAAAGACCGGTGAACAGCCCGGTTACCATACCGCTCAGCAGCAGCACCGGCAGATAAACCACGATGGCGGGCGTACCGGTGAGCGCCATCGCCGCGAGAATCTGCCCGCAATTATGCGCCATTGCCGCCACAATACTGAGCGCCCAAAGCTGCTTTTCGGTCACAACGCGCCGCATGGGCAGCATCGCCAGCAGGCTCAAAAGGCCGCCCGACAGGCTGTACAGCATCGCCATCACCTGCCCGGTGGCCAGCGACCCCAGCACCACGCGAACCAGCAGCACCGTCAGCGCCGAACCCGGCCCATACAGATAGAGCGTGACCACGGTGACAATGTTGGCAAGTCCCAGCTTCACGCCCGGCACCGGCACGAGCGCCGGCACCTGCGCCTCCAGCACAAAAATGGTGAGCGCAATGGCAGCCAGCAGGGCAAGCCTTGTGAGCTTCCGCGTTTTCATTTTTCTTCGCCGCAGGCGGGCAGCTGCTGCGCGATTTCCAGATAATGCGCGACGTCCTCGCGAAACCACGCAAGATCTGCCTCGGAGGTTTCGCGGGTGACCTTGGCCGGCATGCCCATGACCGCAGCGCGCGGCGCAACGGTCATGCCGCCGCGCACCAAAGCGCCCGCCGCCACCAAAGCGCCCGCGCCGATTTCACAGCCGTTCAGCAGCACCGCGCCCATGCCAATGAGGCAGTTGTCCGCAACATGGCAGGAGTGCAGAATCGCGCCATGCCCCACGGTGCAGTCCTTGCCGACCGCGACCGGCTCGTCCACGTCGCCATGCAGCAGGCAGCCGTCCTGAATGTTGGTGTTTTCGCCGATGACAATGGCGGAATTATCCCCGCGCAGCACCGCGCCGTACCAAATACTGGCGTGCGCGCCGATGGTGACGTCGCCCACAAGCACCGCATTTTCCGCAATGCGCGCAGTCGGGTCAATGCGCGGCGTTTTGCCCCCATAAGTCTTTACAATCATTCCAGCATCCCCTTTTTTCGTACATGATACCCGATTGAGCCGAAATTTGCAATAGCATCCATTTCATGATATGATAGCGGATATTTCCTGTTTTACGCATCGTGTTTAGGAGCTGATTGTTTTGACCAGAACCAATGATCTCGGCCGCGATCCCATCGGGCCGCTGCTGCTGCGGCTGGCAGTACCCACCATGACCGCGCAGCTGGTCAACGCGCTGTATAATATTGTCGACCGCATTTATATCGGGCAAATTCCCGAAACCGGCGCGCTGGCGCTCACGGCGCTGGGCGTATGCTTCCCGGTGCTGATGCTGGTTGCGGCGCTGGCCGCGCTAATTGGAATCGGCGGCGGCGCACGCGCCGCCATCCATCTGGGCGAGGAAAACAGGGCGCGCGCCGCGCGCATTCTCGGCAGCTGCGCGCTGGCGCTGTTTTTGCTGGCTGTTTTCTTCACGGTGCTGCTGCAGCTTCTGCGGGTCAAGCTGCTGTACCTGTTCGGCGCGAGCGGCGATACCATCGGCTATGCCGACAGCTATCTGCACGTCTATCTCTACGGCTCTGTTTTTGTGCTGTTTTCGCTGGGACTGAACGCGTTTATCTCCGCGCAGGGCTTTACGCGCGTTTCCATGGCGACGGTTTTGCTGGGTGCGGTATGCAACATTATTCTCGATCCCATCTTGATCTACGGCTTCGGCATGGGCGTGTCCGGCGCAGCGCTGGCAACGGTTCTCTCACAGGCCGTTTCAGCCATTTGGGTCATTGTGTTTTTGTGCGGCAGCCGCACAAAAATTCGGCTCAGTCGGCGCGATCTGCGTCTGGACTGGGCGTGCCTTGCACCGGTACTGGCGCTGGGCGTCAGCCCATTTGTCATGCAGAGCAGCGAAAGTCTGCTGAACATCGCCTTTAATGTATCGCTGCAGCGATACGGCGGCGATCTGGCGGGCGGCGCAATGACCATCGCCTCAAGCGTAACGCAGATCGGCTGGATGCTGCTGCAGGGGCTGACCCAGGGCGCGCAGCC
>JAQUZL010000101.1 GCA_028691385.1 Oscillospiraceae bacterium | reverse complement strand
GTTGGGATTGCAGCCATATTTCAGTTCCAGTTTATTCATGACGAGCCTCCTTAGTTGTGCTTGTTGACGATGACGTCGTCTGTTTTTCCGGTCGCCAGATCCAGATAGCGGACAAACAGGGATACCTTGTTGTCCCGGTTCAGGCTTTCCCAGACAAGCGCGGCCATGGCCTTGGCGTCCGGCGCGGTGACGGCGACCTGTTCCGGCTCGCCCTCGAACGATGGCAGGGGATTGCCGTCACCCAGGTAGGTGTGGATGAAGTGACCCTGCCCGGCCTTGGGATTGGCGTATTCGAAGAAGTAGCGGCGGCAGGATGCCGCGTCGCCGTCGGCGCTTTTCAGAATGGACAGGCGATAGTCGCCGTTGGGGCTGACAAGGCCGGAAATGCGCGGGGTAAAATTGGGCGCGTCCGGCTCGAATTCCCGGGTCATGAGCGCCGCGCGGAAACACTCGCCTCTGGCGATGAAGTCGCGCACGGTATCGGTCTGATCCCCGTTGGTGACAATGGTTTTTCCGTCAATGGCGCGCACCGGATGATAGATAATCAGGCTGGGATCGACCATTTTGGAGGGATCGTAGGCCTCGGTACGGATGCCGTCGTCCGTGGCCGTAAAGACGCGATTGCGGCTGTTTTCGCTGCGTCCCATGATGAAATAGACCATGACAGCCTTGCTGCCGTCGGGACTGCGGCCAAGCAGAATGCCGCGGCCGGGATAGTCATTTTCGCGGAGAATGGAGGAAAAATCAGTTGTCTTCATTTGAAAAGATCCCTTCTTCAGATAGAATTTGACACATTTGCGCCACGCGGCTGTCCCAGGAGGCCTTCTCGCCCTCGGCCATGCGCGCGGCGGCGGCGCCATCATTGCGCAGTGCGGCGGCGCAGGCGGAAATGAATTCGTCGGCGGTGGCGGCAATGTGGATGAGCGACCGGTATTGCAGCACCTGCTCGGGCTGCGGCGTGGAAACAATGGGCTTGCCGGTGGCAAGGTATTCATAAAACTTCAAAGGACTGACGTCGCGGCTGAGTGGGCTGTTGTCAAACAGATTCAGGCACACATCAAAATGCGCAAGATACTGCGGCAGCTGCTCGTTGGGCTTCAGGCCGAGAAAATGGACGTTTTTGGCCGCGTGCAGGCGGGAAAGATCGACACCCGGCTTTTCTCCGCCGATGAGCACAAAGCTCCAATCGGGGCGCGCGGCCACGGCGGCTTCCAAAAAATCATAGGCGATGCAGCTTTGCAGCGCGCCGATAAAGCCGAAAATCGGGCCGGTGATGCCGCGCAGATCTTCCGGCATGGGCTGTGGGGCGGCAGCGGCGGAAAATCGGGCATAGTCCGCGCCGTTTGGCAGAAAGATTGCGCCGGGATTGACGCGAGCAAGGCGGTCGCGCAGCTTTTGCGCCGTAGCAAAGACCTGATCGGCCTGTTTTGCCAGCGAAAGCTCCATCTCATCGACTACCGCAGGGTTCATCAGTCCGCCATAGGCGCTGTGGCGATCCACGCAGTCATAGATGAGCGCGCTGTGGGGAATCTCCGGCGCGGCGTCGCAGCCGGTGGGCGAATAGCACCACAAAACGGGCTGCGCCATATGGTGCTGCGCCATCTTTTTGCGCACAAAGGCGGCAATCATTTTTTGGTTGCGCCGATTAATCCAGCGGAATTTGTTAAAAAACGGCCAAACCGGCGGCAGCGAATAGACCGTGATGTTGCCGATGGTTTCCCCCGGCGCGCGATAGGCCTCGGCCTTTGCCCGGGCAGACGGATCTTTGAATTTGGCAATCAGACTGACCGGCGGGTCAAAATACAGGATTTCCGCGTCCGGAATCCGGCGCATCACCTGCTGCTTGCGGGTGGGAATGGGATGCCAGGGCGAGGTGGACAGACATACGATTTGTTTCATTCGGTTTCCTCCAAAAGCGCGCGCGCGGCGTCCTCATTCTGCATGGCAAGCATCTGCAGGCGTGCGGCGGCTGCGCGGTCAATGCCGCCGCCGGCGAGCGCGCCGTCCAGCATGCCGCATAGACCGGTTTCGGTAAGTTCGGACAGCGGCGCATAGTGTGTCTGGCCAATATAGTCCAGAAAGCCGCTGACCTTGGGGTCATAGACGATGCCGACCAGCGGCACGCCGCGGCCTGCGGCAAAAATCAGCGCGTGCAGGCGCATGGCAACCACGCAGCGCATCCGCTCCATCATGGCGACAATGACGCCGCCGTCGGCCGGCGCTTCCACGATTAGACAGGGACACGACAGCTGCGCGGCCAGCAGCTTTGCGGCCGGCAGATCGCGCTTTGGCTCCAGTGCCATGAGCAGTGGCGTCAGCCCATAGTGCGCAAAGGCGTATTCCGCGCTTTTGGCGATGGCGTCCAGCGCTTGCTCGTAGCCCGGCCATGGACGCATGGCATACATCAGATAGTCGGTGCCGGGGCGCAGGCCGGCGGCCAGACATGCGCTTTCGGCAAGCTCCTCCGGCGCGGGGTGCAGCAGCAGCGCGGGGTCTGCGGTGACGCGAATCTCCGGCACATGCACGCCCATGCGCGCAAGCTCCAGCTTGGAAGCGGTTTCGCGCAGGGTGATGAGGTCGGCGTACCGGTCGATGGCAAGCGCAGCCTTTTGCCGGTTTTTCGGCCGCGATACCGGCCCGATGCCACAGCCGTACATCATGGTCTTGTTGCCCGCTTTTTTGGCAAGCCGCAGATTTTCCAGATAATAGTACAGCGATCGGGAGCTGGTTGCGTCCTGAATCAGGCTGCCGCCGCCGGAAAGATACAGCGCCGTTTTGCGCATCCTGCGCCAGCAGCCGGGGAGATTGAAGGTCTGAATCGCGCCGATGCGGTAACGCTGCTCGGTTTTTCGCGGGGTACGCGAGAGCACATACAGCGGCAAATCCGGGTCAATGTCGCGCATTTGCGCGATGATTGCGTCAAGAATGGAATCGTCGCCGGCGTTGCTTTTTCCGTAAGCGCCGCAGATCAGCACACCGTCGCGTTTGCGACCCTTGCGCGCCTCGCGGCGCAAAATGGTTTCATAAATCTGCTTCTGGTGCGCGACGGTGGCGTCGCCGGAAAACTGTTCCGACGCCTTTTTGTGCAGCGCCGCGCCAAGCCGCTTGCGCAAATCGGAATCTCGGCACAGCGTCAGCATATGCCCGCCCAGCGTCCGGTCGTCCTGCGGCTGGAACAGCAGGCCGCAGACGCCGTTGTCGATGAGCTGCGGCACGCCGCCGACGTTGGAGGCGATGGTCGCGCAGTGCATCCGCGCGCCCTCGGTGAGGGCGTAGGGGAAGGTTTCCGAAAGTGAGGTGAGGGTGTTGACATCGAGCACGTTGTAAAAGCTGTCCGTGTCGGTAATCCAGCCGGCAAAGGTGACGCTGCCCGCCGGGCACAGCTGCGCGGCCAGCTCCTGCAGCATTTGCATCTGCTCGCCGTCGCCGGCAATCAAAAGCCGGGCGTCGGGGTACTCGGTCACACAGTGGGAAAACCCGCGGATGAGCGTGGCGATGTCCTTGACAGGATTCAGCCGCGCGGCAATGCCGAATATCACGCTCTGGGGCGTCACTGAAACGCCCAGCTGCTCCAAATACGCCTGCCGGGACACCGGCGGCGTGACGGGCGTGAAATCAACGCCGTTATAGATGGAAAACATCCGCTGCGGGTCAAAGCCGCGGGAAACCAGCAGCGCCGCCATGGCGTCGGAAACGCCGATGCGGTAATCCAGATGCCGCAGGGCGATGGCGTTGATCGTTCCATAGATCAGCCGACCGAGCGGGCGGCCAAGATAGTCCAGCCGATAATCCGAATGGACGGTGGTCACAACCGGCGCGCCGATTTTTTTGCGCAGCAGCGCGCCCATCATGTTGGCGCGAGAACCGTGGCAGTGAATCATCTCATAGCCTTCGGCACTGATTTTGCGCGAGAGCGCGGCGCAAACGGCAAACAGATTGGGCCCGGGCATAATGGTGACCGGAATGCCAAGCGCACGCGCCTCTTCGGCAAAGGGGCCGTCCGTGAAACAGACCAGCATCACTTGTTCTGTTTTACCAAGCCCGCACAGCAGCGAATGGACGTGGGTCTTTGCACCGCCGACGTCGCCGCCGGAGATGAGGTGCATGATTTTCATAAAATTGCCACCTTGCGTAAATCACATCTTGTAGAACCGGAAAAAATCCGATACAATAGAGAATAATCTTGTCCACTATTCTACAATAATTAGAGCCGGGGGTCAAATAAAACATTCCTATTTTACCCGGCAGGAGGAGCGCAAATGAAAATTTTGGATGAAAAGGGTAAACTGTTCGGCAAAATCAACGTGATTGATCTTGTCGTCCTCGTTGTGATCGTCGCAATCGCGGCGGGTCTTTGCTGGAAGCTGTTCGGGGCTAAGGTGAGCGATGCGCTGGACAGCGACTCCAAGGTGCACATGACCTATGAGGTGCTCTGTGAAGATATTGACGAGCAAATTGCCGCTTACTGCGCGTCTGGGGATCTGGGGCCGCTGATGAGCGGCGGCGAGCTGGTGGACGGCTCGGTGACCGGCGTTGCCGTCACGCCGTACTATGAGAGCATGGTGGACGCCAACGGCACCACCGTAAACTATGAGGTGGAGGGCAAGAAGAATATCACCTTTACCATCGAGTGCAACACCAAGCTGACGAAAAACGCCTATCCGGTCGGTACGCAGGAAGTGCGTGTGGGCAAGCCGCACATTGTGAAAACCAATAAAATCGAAGTGACCGGCGCCATCACGGCAATGGAGGTCGAGAAGGCCAATGGCGCTGCATAATATTTGGCGCGGCAGCATCGTTTGGCGCATCCTTGCAGCGGTTGCGCTGTGCTGGCAGGAAAGCGGCCTGCGCCGCAGGCTGCGCGCGGTTGCCGCCTGCTGGATGGACGCCGATACCAAGGCGCGGCTTTGCCGGGCACTGGACGCCCAGCCGGAGATGACGCGCCATTCGGTGCTCTATCGCGGCTGCCTGCACTGGAATCGGGCGCTTGCCGGCGTGCATGCGCCGCTGATCCTCTGGCGGGAGAGCCTGCTTTGCCGGATTTACGGCGCGCTGCTGCGCGTCGGGCGCGGAAGCCGCGTGCTGGGATGGCTGTTTGACGGCGGCATGACGACGCTGGTACTGTTTTTGGCGGCCATGTATTTGCCGATTGACTATCTGCTGCGCGACATCATTCACGTCCCGGTGGTATCGTCACTGTGGGATGAGGCGCTGCTGGTGTTTGCGCTTTTCTGGATTTTGCGTACCCGGATGGATCGGCCGAAGCCGGTGCGGCCGCGCACCAGTCCGCTTGATTTGCCGGTGCTGCTGTTTTTGGGAATCGGTTTTGCGCTGATGCTGGGCAACAGTCCGTATTTTTCGGTGGCGGTCAGCGGCTATCGCGCCACGGCGCAGTATATTCTGTGGTTCTTTGTGGCGCTCAAGCTGATTCGCGATGACCGCGATTTTACCATCATCTATCTTGCAATGGCGGCCATCGCATTTCTGATTTCACTCCACGGTATCTATCAGTATATCGTGGCGGTGCCGATTCCGTCCAACTGGACCGATCAGGCGGAAACCTCGGTGCGCACGCGCGTGTTTTCCATCTTCGGTTCGCCCAACATCATGGGCGACTTCATGGTGATGTTCGCGCCCATGACGGCGGCGCTGGCATATTATTTTGAAGATCGCAAGGCGAAGGTGTTTTGCTGGTTTGCAACGCTTTGCATGTGCTTTTCGTGCCTGTTCACCATGAGCCGCGGCGCGTGGGTTGCCATGGCGCTGGCCATACTGATTTTTGCGATTTTGCAGGACAGACGTCTGTTTTTGCTGATTTTGCTGGCTGGGGTGTGCTCGCTGTTTCTGCCCTTTGTGGCAAGCCGCATCGGCTATCTGTTCACCGACGAGTTTGCAAACTCCACGGCGAACGGCGGCCGCAGCAGCCGCTGGAATATCGCGCTGGCCTATCTGCGCATGAACCCGGTTTTCGGCTTCGGTCTGGGCATGTTCGGCGGGGCGGTGGCCATGCAGACCAAAGTGTATCAGTGGGTGTCCTATTTCTATGTGGACAACTACTATCTGAAGATTTTGGTGGAAATGGGGTATACCGGCTTTATCACCTTCGTGGTGATGATGCTCTCGGTGCTGGTCTGCGGGGCGCGCGTGGTTTATCGCCTGCGCGGCGACCGGATTCGCCCGCTGGCGGTGGGCGTCTTTGCCGGCCTTTGCGGCGTGCTTGCCCATTGCTATTTTGAGAACATTTTTGAAGAGCCATACATGATGGTGTATTTTTGGATCATGGCGGCGCTGCTCATGTATCTGGGATTCTTCCGGCATCGGAAAAAACAATAGAAAAAAGACACCCTTTTGATATGTACCCCCAATACTGGACATCCAGTATTGGGGGTACTTTCATGAAGTACAGTTATGAATACAAGCAAATGTGTATCGACCTATACCGGCAAGGGAAATGGCCGGAGACACCGGAAGGAA
>JAQUZL010000100.1:3071-6519 GCA_028691385.1 Oscillospiraceae bacterium | reverse complement strand
CTGGCAACGGTTCTCTCACAGGCCGTTTCAGCCATTTGGGTCATTGTGTTTTTGTGCGGCAGCCGCACAAAAATTCGGCTCAGTCGGCGCGATCTGCGTCTGGACTGGGCATGCCTTGCACCGGTACTGGCGCTGGGCGTCAGCCCATTTGTCATGCAGAGCAGCGAAAGTCTGCTGAACATCGCCTTTAATGTATCGCTGCAGCGATACGGCGGCGATCTGGCGGTCGGCGCAATGACCATCGCCTCAAGCGTAACGCAGATCGGCTGGATGCTGCTGCAGGGGCTGACCCAGGGCGCGCAGCCCATCATCGGCTTTAACTACGGCGCGGGTAACACCGGCCGCGTCAAGCAGACGGTGAAGCTGACGGTCATCTTTTGCTTCGCGCTCTCGGTGGTAATCTGGCTGCTGCTGCGCCTGTTTCCGGCCGTCTTTGTCGGCATGTTCTGCCGCGACGCGGCGCTGGCCGACTATGCGGCCCGCGCTTTGCGGGTTTACACCGCGACGCTGTTTATCATCGGCATTCAAACGGCCTGCCAGCAGTGTTTTCTGGCGCTGGGGCAGGCAAAAATCTCGCTGTTTTTGGCGGTGCTGCGCAAGTTCATCCTGCTCATTCCGCTGATTTTGATTCTGCCCCACTTTTTCGGGGCAGCCGACAAGGTATTCGCCGTGTTTCTGGCGGAGCCGGTCGCGGATTTTCTGGCCACAACGATCACCGGCGTCACCTTTGCCACCGCGTTTCCCCGCATCATGCAGCGGCGGTCGCAGGCGCTGCAGCGCAACTGATGCAAAAAACGCCGCCACAATGTGGCGGCATTTTTCATGTTCTCTTTTTCTTTCTGAGTATGGAAAGCTCCACAATGGCGGTTGCCAGACACGTGATCGCATAGGCCAGATAGGCCGCTGCGGCGATGGAACCTTTGCCGCCGGCAAGCCATGCTGCAACAATCCACAGCGCCGTGAGCACCAAAGACAGCGTCACATCCGATTTGGTCGCGCGCACACGGCCGCGCAAAATCAGCACCAGGTACCCGATAAACAGTCCCCAAAGCAACGCAGCGCCAATTCCGAGCAAGACAACTTTCATGGACAACCCCACCAACCTTATAATAGTATGCCATCGGCGCGTCCCGCGCCGCGGCTTGGAATTTTAAGCGCTTTGGCGCGGAGCGCCAAAATGCGCATATAATAGCCGCTTTGCGGCTATTATAGCACAAAAAAGCCTCATTGGGGAGTGCCTTTCTTGCGCAGATACCCAAAGTATCTATTTTTACTGCCGCCATATTGAAACTTCCGCTATCATTTGATATGATTACTGTAATATAAACTTTGAAATAACGTGTTGCTGTGTGCGCAGCAGACAGAAAAGAGCAACTATGGACGAAATGACATTCTCTTCGCTCGGAATCTCCGAGGAAATCTTAAAAGCGCTGGACGACAAGGGCTACGGCTACCCCACCAAAATTCAGGCCGAGGCGATTCCGCCGATGATGCAGTGGCGGGACATCATTGCCAAGGCGCCCACCGGCACCGGCAAAACCTTTGCCTTCGGCATTCCCATGATTGAGCACATCGACACTGCCTCTTCCGAGCTGCAGGGTCTGATTCTTGCACCCACCCGCGAGCTTGCCATGCAGATTTGCGACGAGCTGCGCTCGCTGCTCACCTACAAGCCCGGGCTGCGCATCGCCGTGGTCTATGGCGGCGCGGACATCAAAAAGCAGTTTGCACAACTGGAAAAGAAACCGCACATTCTGGTGGCCACGCCGGGTCGGCTGATGGATCATTTCAAGCGCCACACCCTGCGCCTGGACAAGGTGGAGGCCGTGGTGCTCGACGAGGCCGACCGCATGCTGGATATGGGCTTTTTTAAGGACGTCACCGGCATTCTGGACAAACTGAAAAACAAGCGCACGCTGGGTCTGTTTTCGGCGACCATCTCGCAGGAGGTCATGACGGTTTCCTGGATGTACCAGCGTGACGAGGTGGAAATTACCATTCAGGCCGACAAGGACAACAAGCCGGACATTGCGCAGTACCGCATCACCGTTTCCCCGCTGGAAAAAGAGGACTGCCTGTTAAAGCTCATCCGAAAATGCGGCTGGGAGCGCATGATGGTGTTCTGCAACACCAAGCATATGTGCCAGCGGCTGAGCGACGATCTCACCCGCGCCGGCGTGCGCGCCGACTGCATCCATGGCGATATTCAGCAGGCCAAGCGTGAAAAAACCATGCAAACCTTCCGCGAGGGCAAGCTGCCCGTGCTCATTGCCACCGACGTGGCCTCCCGCGGCATTGACGTGGACGATGTGGACTGTGTCATCAACTATGACGTGCCGGAGGAAAACGAATACTACATCCATCGCATCGGCCGCACCGGCCGCGCCAAGCGCAAGGGTGTGGCATGGTCCATTCTGGGCAATTTCCCGGAGGAAGCCAAGCTTGATGAGATCGCGAAATACTCCCACTTTACCATTCGGAGTATGGCCTTTGACGCTTCCGGCGCGCTCGTGGAACGCGAAGCAAAGAAGCCCACCATCCGCAAAAAATACAGATGACACCCGCAGAGTGTGGGCTTGTCATGCTCTGCTGCGATCTGGGCGACCAAATCCAGCCGCTGACGCTGTCACAATATGCCAAGCTCGCGCGGCTGATCCGCTCCGTTGCACCGGAGGGGGATTTGTCGCGCGACCTTTCTGCCCGGTATCTGCACGAGCTCGGCCTGAATGAGGCGTTTTCTGCGCGCATTTGCCGCCTGCTGAGTCGTGAGGCGCGTCTTTCGGCCGTGCTGCGCGGCGCGGATGCACGCGGCATCACCGCTGTCACGGTGCTCAATCCCGCCTTCCCGCAAGCGCTCAAGCTAACGCTCTCGCGGCAGTGCCCGCCGGTGCTGTTTTGCCGCGGCGCGCTGCCGCTGACCCAGCAGCCCGGCATTGCGCTGGTGGGTGCGCGCGCGCTGCGCGAACCCGGCGCGGCGTTTGCAAGAACGGTCGGACAGCTTGCCGCCGCACAGCACCGCACCCTCATCTCCGGCAATGCCCGTGGGGCAGACCAGACCGCGCAAAACGCATGCCTTGCCGCTGGCGGTGCAGTGGTCAGCTTTGTGGCTGACCGGCTCAGTGCGCACGCGCCGCAGGAGCGGACGCTGTTTTGCAGCGAGGGCGGCTTCGATCTGGGCTTTTCCGCAGCGCGGGCACTCTCGCGCAACCGGCTCATTCACGCCATGGCGCAGGCTGTGTTTGTGGCGCAGACCGCCTGCGGCACCGGCGGCACCTGGGCCGGCACCACAGAAAATCTGCAAAAGGGCTGGTCGCCGGTCTATGTCTGCGACGACGGCTCGGACGGCGCGCAGGCGCTGGTTGCCCGCGGTGCGACCGCCGTGACCGCAGGCAATCTGACCGCCCTGCCGGACAAGTCGCAGCTCTCATTATTCTAAAACAGTTCCATG
>JAQUZL010000100.1:0-2971 GCA_028691385.1 Oscillospiraceae bacterium | reverse complement strand
TGCTATAATAACGACAAAGTCGTTATTATATGCGCATTTTGGCGCTCTGCGCCAAAGCGCTTAAAATATTTCAAGGCCCTGCCGCTGGAAGCGGCAGATGGCCGTATTATAGCATGATGAAATCATGCTATAATAAACGACAAAGTCGTTATTATATGCGCATTTTGGCGCTCTGCGCCAAAGCGCTTAAACTATTCAAGACCCCGCTGCCGGAAGCGGCAGATATTGATATAACAGCCACGACGCCATGTTACCGGCATAGAATGGCATGGAAGCGCCGCTGTTATGACACCCATTATTAGGAGGGAATCAGTTATGTGTGGAATCGTTGGATTTGTCGGCGCAGAACCTGCCGCGCCGGTTTTGCTGGACGGTTTGCGTCATCTGGAATATCGCGGCTATGACTCCGCCGGTATTGCCATCTTTTCGCCGGAACATGGTCTGGACGTGGTCAAGACCAAAGGACGCCTGCAGGCGCTGGCGGATCTGCTGGAGGGCGGCAAGCAGCTGGAGGGTTGCCTTGGCATCGGCCACACCCGCTGGGCGACCCATGGCGAGCCGAACGATGTGAACTCGCACCCGCACGTCAGTGAGGACGGCAATATTGCGGTGGTTCACAACGGCATTATTGAAAATTACATGGAAATCAAGGAATTTCTGATCTCCAAGGGCATTCATTTCACCTCAGAAACCGACACCGAGGTGGTCGCGCAGCTGCTGGAATACTATTTTGGCAAGAGCGGCGACATTATGGCCGCTGTGACCAAGGTGCTGCACCGCATCGAGGGCAGCTATGCGCTGGGCATTCTTTGCAGCAGCAACCCCGATCAGCTGATTGCCGCCAAAAAGGCCAGCCCGCTGATTTTGGGCTACGGCGATGGGTGCAGCCTGATTGCGTCCGACGTCACTGCGCTGCTGAAATACACCCGCGATGTGAGCTATATGGACGACGGCGAGGTTGCCGTACTCTCCGCCGGCGGCATTCAGGTTTACAACAGCATGATGGAGCCGATTTCCAAGGAGCACGCCCATATTGACTGGGATATTTCCGCCGCCGAAAAGGGCGGCTATGAGCACTTCATGTTCAAAGAGATCATGGAGCAGCCCGCCGCCATTCGCAAAACCGTTTTTCCGCGGGTGAAAGAGGGTCGCGTGGTGCTGGACGACCTTTCCATCACCAAGGAATATGTCCAATCCCTCAAGAAAATTGACATCATCGCCTGCGGCTCGAGCTACCATGTGGGCATGGTGCAAAAATATACCCTTGAGCAGCTGACCCGCCTGCCGGTGGAGGTCGTGCTGGCCTCCGAGTTCCGCTATTGCGACCCGATTGTGGACGACAAGACGCTGGTCATCGTCATCAGCCAGTCCGGCGAAACGCTTGACACGCTGGAAGCCATGAAGGAGGCCAAGCGCCGCGGCGCGCGGACGCTGGGCATTGTCAATGTGGTTTCCTCGTCCATTGCGCGGGAGTCCGACGACGTGCTCTATACCTGGGCAGGCCCGGAAATCGCGGTTGCCACCACCAAGGCCTATTCCACGCAGCTGGCGCTGCTGGATCTTGTGGGGCTGTATCTTGCCGATCTTTTGGGCACCGTCAAGCCGGAGGATTACAAGTCTGCCATCGATGAAATTTTGCTGCTGCCCAGCAAGATTGAAAACGTGTTGGCGGACAAGGAAACCATTCAGTACTATGCCTCGCGGTACTTTAACCATGACTCCGTGTTCTTCATCGGCCGCAACCTTGACTATGCCCTCGGCATGGAGGGAAGCTTGAAGCTCAAGGAGATTTCGTACATCCATTCCGAGTCCTATGCCTCGGGTGAGCTGAAGCACGGCACCATTTCTCTGATTGAGAACGGCACGCTGGTGGTTGCCCTTGCAACCTACAGTCCGCTGTTTGACAAGGCCATGAGCAACGTCATTGAGGTCAAGGCGCGCGGCGCGGATGTATTGGCGCTCACCACAGTGTCCCATAAAACGTCCATGGAGAAGATCGCCAACGGCGTCATCACCATTCCCGATACCATCCCGATGCTACTGCCGAGCCTTGGCGTAGTGCCGCTGCAGCTGCTGTCGTACTATATCGCCCTGATGCGCGGCTGCGACATCGACAAGCCCCGCAACCTTGCAAAATCCGTCACAGTGGAATAACCGGTTGTCAAAAGCGTCCCAATCACATGGTGATTGGGACGCTTTCTTATGCTTCGCAGAAAAATTCAATTTCCTCGCCGACCGGGCCGGTGCAAAAGGCAATTCGCGCCGCCAGCGGCAGCTTGGAGCCGATCACAATGTCTTTCGGCTCGATCGTGACGGGATAGCCCGCCGCGCGCACCGCGCGCGCGCACGCGTCCACATCGTCGGTGGCCAGCGCCACATGGCGAATCGCGCCCTGCGGCAGCGCGCCCTCCGCACTGGCAAAAATCTCAATCAGCCCCGCGCCGGTATCAAACATGATCCCCGCGCCCGTTCCCTCGCCCCAATGCCGGACAATCTCCAGCCCCAGCACATTGCGATAAAAGGAAATGGTCTTTTCAAATTCGGCAAGTCCCGCGCATTTGAGCGCCACATGATGAATCCCACGAATCAGCTTCTCCATTTTTATCCCTCTTTTATGTATTATGGTCAACCGTTTTCAGCTGCTTGAGATTGCCGATCTTCTGCGCGCGCACATCCAGCTCCGCCAGCACCTCGTCCATGGTGATGCCGCACGCGGCCATCATCACCGTCAGGTGGTACACAAGGTCAGAAATCTCGCCCACGGTATCGGCTTTTACCGCATTTTTCGCGGCAATGATGGTTTCAGCGGACTCCTCGCCCACCTTTTTCAGAATCTTATCCAGTCCCTTGTCAAACAGATAGCAGGTGTAGCTGCCCTCCTGCGGGTGCTGCTTGCGGTCCATCACCACGGCGTACAGATCTTGCAGCGTGTTGTTCATTCAAATTCCTCCATTTCGTGAAAAAAGCAGCT
>JAQUZL010000099.1 GCA_028691385.1 Oscillospiraceae bacterium | reverse complement strand
TGTATGACAAGCCGGTGCCGCCGGCGGAGGCCACGCAGCTGCTTGATTCGTTCCTCACCGAGCTGTCCCGGCGGCAGATTCCGGCCTATCTCATCAGCGGCAATCACGACTCCGCCGAGCGCGTGGCGTTCGGCGCGAATCTGCTCACAGCCAGCGGAATTTATTTTTCTCCGGTCTATCAGGGTCATGTTTCGCCGATAATTTGCCGCGACAGCGTGGGTGAGGTGGCAATCTACCTGCTGCCCTTTGTGAAACCGGCCACGGCGCGCCATGCGCTGCCGGAAGCCAAAATTGAGAGCTACACCGACGCGGTTTTTGCGGCGATTGCCGAAATGAACCCCGATCCCAACCGCCGCAATGTGCTCGTTGCGCACCAGTTTGTCACCGGCGCATCGCGCAGCGGCTCCGAGGAGGTGTCCGTGGGCGGACTGGATAATGTGGACGCGGCGGTGTTTGCGCCCTTTGACTATGTGGCGCTGGGGCATATTCACGGCGCGCAGTGCGTCGGAAGCCAGACTGTGCGCTATTGCGGCACGCCGCTGCAATACGCTATTTCGGAGCTGCACCAGAAAAAAGCGGCGCTTTTGGTGGAGCTGCGGGAAAAGGGCACGGTTTCGGTGCGCGCGCTGCCGCTCACGCCGAAGCGGGCGCTGCGGCAGCTGCGCGGCAGCTATCTGGAGCTGACGGCGCGCAGCTTTTATCAGGATTTTCAAATGGAGGACTATTTTGACGTCCTTTTGACCGATGAGCAGGATGTGCCGGACGCCATGGCGCGGCTGCGCACCATCTATCCCAACATTTTGCATCTGGACTATGACAACACGCGCACGCGGGCGCAGGGCGCGGTGGGTCAGCTGCCGGACGCCCGGCAGCAGTCGCCCATGGAACTGCTGGCGGCGTTTTATGCCCAGCAGAACGGGCAGGCGATGCTGCCCGCGCAGGCGGCGTATGCCCAGAAGCGGATGGAGCACATCTGGGAGGGAAGCGAATGAAACCAATCAAGCTGACCATGTCGGCCTTTGGCCCCTATGCCGGGTGCACCGTGCTGGAGCTGGACAAGCTTGGCCAAAGCGGCCTGTACCTCATTACCGGCGACACCGGCGCAGGGAAAACCACGATTTTTGACGCCATCACCTTTGCCCTTTACGGCGAGCCGAGCGGCCAGACCCGGGACGCGGGGATGCTGCGCAGCAAGTACGCGGACGCTGCCACGCCCACCTTTGTGGAGATGACCTTCCGCTATCGCGGCGCGGACTATACTGTGCGCCGCAACCCGGAGTATGCGCGGCCAAAGGCACGCGGCACGGGCGTGACCGTGCAGAAAGCGGACGCCGAGCTGCGCTTTTCCGATGGCCGCCCGCCCATCACCAAGTCCAAGGACGTCACAAGCGCCATTACCGGACTGATTGGCCTTGACCGCGCCCAGTTTGCCCAGATCGCCATGATCGCCCAAGGAGATTTCCTCAAGCTGCTGCTGGCAAAAACCGAAGAGCGCAGCAAGATATTTCGGGATATTTTTCACACCCAGACCTATCTGGAATTTCAGCAGCAGACCAAGCAGGACGCGGCCAATCTCCGGGTACAATTTGACCGGCAGCGCGCCGAGCTGCGCAGCATTGCCGAAGGCGTGATGACCGATGGCGCTGAAACGGCGGATTTTTTGACCCTTGCACCGGTGGATTTGGAGCAGGCAATCACCCGGCAGGCGTCCCGCGACGAGCAGGCGCTTGCGCCGGTGCAGGCGCAGCTCACCCAGCTTTCGCAGGCACTGTCTGCCTGTGACGGGCAGCTTGGCGCGGCTGAGGCGGCGGAAAAGGCGCGCGCGGAGCTTGCAAGGCTTGCACAGACGCTGACGCAGCTGACCGCGCAGCTGGCGCCGCTGGAGCAGGCCAACGCCAAAGCGCTTGCGCGCGCGCCGGAAATTGAGAATTTGACGGTGCAGCTGGGTCTTATTCAGCAGAGCCTGCCGCGCTATGCAGAGCTTGACCGGCAGATGCGCACGCTACAGGCGCTTACGGCGTCTGTTTTGGCAGATCAGGCGGCGCTGGAAAGCAAGAACGGCAAGCAGCGGCAGTATGAGGAAAAGCTGGCGGCGGGGCAGCAGGAACTGGCGGCGCTGCAGGATGCGGGCGCGCAGCTCGCGCGGCTCGAGGGCGCGCAGACGCAGCTGACCGCGCAAATGGAGGCGCTTGATCGCCTTTCCGCGCTGGCGCAGTGCGCGGACGCCGCGCAGCAGGCCTTTTCCGGCGCGCAGCAGGCTTACATCACCGTATCCCGGCGCAGCGACGCGCTGCGCCGGGATACCCAGCAGCAGGAACGGCTGTTTTTGGATGCACAGGCAGGCCTTTTGGCGTGCGGCCTTGCCGAGGGCGCGCCGTGCCCGGTCTGTGGCGCGGCGCATCACCCGGCGCTCGCCCCGCTGCCCGAAACCGCACCTACCCGGGAGCAGCTGGAGCAGCAAAAAAAGCGCCTGCAGGCAGCCGAGGAAGAAACCAGCCGCTGCAGCGCGTTGGCGGGCGAAAAAAAGGGCGCGGCGGATGCCGCGCAAACGCACCTTGCCGCAGCGGCGCAGCAGACGTTGGGCGGCAAGGAAGAGCTTACGCAGTGCCTTGCCGCGCGCCGCGCGGCGCTGCAGACCCAGCAAATGGCGCTGACAGCCGACCTGGAAAAAGCCAGAACGGCGCAGGCACGCCGCGCGCAGCTCGACAGCGGGATTGAACTGCTGCGTAAGCGGTGCGAGGAGCTGCTTGCACAGCGACAGGCGCTCTCCGCGCACATCTGCGCCGGTACGGCGGAGCAGACCGCCCGTACGGATGAACTGAAGCGCGGCCGTGCCGCACTTGCCTATCCAGACCTTGCGGCCGCGCAGAAAATGGCCGCCACGCTGCAGGCACAAAAGGCGGCGCTTGCGCAGCAGGCGCAGCAGGCGGCGGCAGCGCTCACGGCCTGCCGCGAGAAAATATCGCAGTGCCAAAGCGCCCAAACTGCGCTGCGCGGGCAGCTTGACGGAACTGCGCAGCCGGACACGGCAGCGCTTCTTCTGCAAAAGCAGCAGCTCACGGCGCAAAAACAGGCGCTTGGCGAGCAGCAGACCACCCTATCCGTGCGCCTTGCGGCAAATCGCCGCGCCCTTGCCCGCATTTCGGAAACCGGTACGGCGCTGCAGCAGACCGAGCAGCACCTTGTCTGGATGCGTGCGCTGTCTGCCACCGTGAACGGCGCGCTGGAGGGCAAGGATAAGGTGACGCTGGAAACGTACATTCAAATGCACTATCTCGACCGCATCCTTGTTCGCGCCAACACGCGGCTGATGCGCATGACGGCCGGGCAGTATGAGCTGAAGCGCTGCGCCGCGCCTGCCGACCTGCGCAGCCAGAGTGGCTTGGAGCTGGCGGTTGTCGATCACTATAACGGCTCCGAGCGCAGTGTGCGCACGCTTTCCGGCGGCGAGTCGTTTTTGGCGTCGCTGTCACTGGCGCTGGGACTGTCCGACGAAATCCAGTCCAACGCGGGCGGCATTCAGCTGGACGCCATGTTTGTGGACGAGGGCTTTGGCAGCTTGGACGAGCAGACGCTGGAGCTTGCCATGGACGCGCTGATGGGTCTGTCCGGCAGCGGCAGGCTGGTGGGCGTCATCTCCCATGTGGCGGAGCTGAAATCCCGCATCGACCGACAAATCGTGGTGCGCAAGCAGCGCGCGGGCGGCAGCCGCGCCGAGATTGTGCTTTGAGGAAGTTTGTCCTGTTAAAATGGGAAAATCTATGATATAATAACGAAAAAGTCGTTATTATATGCGCATTTTGGCGCTCTGCGCCAAAGCGCTTAATATTTCAAGGCCCTGCCGCTGGAAGCGGCAGATGGCCATATTATATCATGATGAAATCATGATATAATAGCCGCATTGCGGCTATTATATGCGCATTTTGGCGCTCCGCGCCAAAGCGCTAAAAATTTCAAGGCCCTGCCGCCGGAAGCGGCAGATGGCCATATTCTATCATGATGAAATCATGATAGAATAGCACAAATGAGGTGAAACAAATGCAGGATTCGAACGATAAGCCGACCACCGAGGAGCTTGCACGGATGCAGCAGTATCAGCAGGAGCAGGAAGCGAAAAATCACTATACGCCGCGCCCCAAATGGCAGATCATCGGCGCGTGGGTGCTCATTGCCATCATGGTCGCAGGCATTGTCAACGTCTGCTATTGGCAGATTAATGGCATCCCGGATTGGCTTTTGGCGCTGGGCGCATGAAAATCCTCGGCATTGACCCCGGCTACGGTACAACGGGATTCGGCTTGGTGGAGGCAGACCGCAACAATTTGCAGTCGCTGCGCTATGGCGCGGTGACAACCCCCAAGGATGCGCCGTTTGAGCAGCGCCTTGCCATCTTGTATGATGACATTGCCGCGCTGCTGGAAACCTATCGCCCGGACGCTGTTTCAGTAGAGCAGCTGTTCTGGGGGCACAATATCACCACGGGCATCGGCGTGAGCCATGGCCGGGGCGTGATTTTACTGGCCATCGCCAAGGCCGGCGTGCCGCTGTTTGAATACACGCCCATGCAGGTCAAGCAGGCGGTGGTGGGCTATGGCAACGCAACCAAGAAGCAGGTCATGGAAATGACCCGGCGGCTTTTGAAGCTGGATAAAATTCCGCGCCCGGATGACGCGGCGGACGCGCTGGCACTGGCGGTGTGCCATGGCCGCTCGGCCACCTCCATGCTGGCGCAGATTGACAGGTGAAACGATGTTCTATTACCTTAACGGGATGGTGGCGCTGCTGGATGCGGGGCTTGCGGTCATCGACTGCGGCGGCGTAGGCTATGCCTGCCGCACGTCCACCTATACCCAAAGCCGGCTGACCGTTGGCAAACCGGCGAAGCTTTTGATTTTTAACAGTATCCGCGAGGATACGTTCGACTTGTACGGCTTTGCCACCAAAGAGGAAAAGGCGTGCTTTGAACAGCTTTTGGGCGTGTCCGGCGTCGGGCCGAAGGCCGCGCTGGCACTGCTTTCGGCGGTGACGCCGCCCAATCTTGCCATGGCGATTCTTTCCGAGGATGAAAAGCTGCTGATGAGCGCGCCGGGCGTGGGCAAAAAGATGGCGCAGCGCGTGATTTTGGAGCTGAAGGATAAAATGGGAAAGCTGCACCTGTCCGCGGACGATTTCGGCGTTGCCGCTTCGCCTGCCGTGACTGGCGGCGCAGCCGGCGAAGCGGCGGCGGCGCTTGTCGTGCTGGGCTATGACCAGCCGGAGATCGCTGCGGCCATGAAGGGAATCGACCCTGCGCTTTCCACCGAAGAGATGGTGCGCATTGCCCTGCGCAATATGCTTTCCAAGTAAGGAGGTTGCTGCGTGAGTATTGAATATTCCTCCGAAACCGAGCAGCCGCTGGTAAGCTCTGTCAAGACCCCGGCGGATGCGGCGGAGGTGTCCCTGCGCCCAAAAGCGCTGGCGGACTATACCGGCCAGGAAAAGGCCAAGCAGAACCTGGAGGTCTATATCGAAGCGGCCAAGCGGCGCAGCGAGTCGCTCGACCACGTGCTGCTCTATGGCCCGCCGGGACTGGGAAAAACAACGCTTGCCGGCATCATCGCCAACGAGATGGGCGTTTCCATGCGTGTGACCTCCGGCCCCGCCATCGAAAAGACCGGGGATCTGGTGGCGCTGCTCACCAACATGAATCCCGGCGACGTGCTGTTTATTGATGAAATCCACCGCCTGAACCGGACGGTGGAGGAGATTTTGTACCCCGCCATGGAGGACTACGCCATTGATATTATCATTGGAAAAGGCCCGTCGGCCAACTCCATCCGGTTGGATTTGCCTCGCTTTACCCTGATCGGCGCGACCACCCGCGCAGGGCAGCTTTCCTCCCCGCTGCGCGATCGCTTTGGCGTGTCGCTGCGGCTGGAGCTATACACCACGGACGAGCTTGCGACCATTGTGACGCGCTCGGCCATGCTGCTGGGAATGCCCATCGATCCCGGCGGCGCGCGGGAAATTGCCTCGCGTTCCCGCGGTACGCCGCGTATCGCCAACCGGCTTTTGCGCCGGGTGCGCGATTTTGCGCAGGTGCTGAGCGATGGCGTCATCACCGGGCAGGCGGCGGACGAGGCGCTGCGTCGGCTGGAGATCGACTTTTTGGGGCTGGACGCCATCGATCGGCGCATGCTCACGGCCATCATTCGGCAGTATGGCGGCGGCCCGGTGGGGCTGGACACGCTGGCCGCGACCATCGGGGAAGAAGCGGTCACGCTGGAAGACGTTTATGAACCGTATCTGATGCAAATCGGATTTTTGACCAGAACTCCGCGCGGCCGCTGCGTCACGCATCTGGCCTATGAGCATCTGCACATTGCAGGCAATGAACAGATGCAGCTTGAAGTTTAGGAGGAACTACGTGTAATGGGAGCATTATTTGGAACTGACGGCATCCGCGGCGTGGTCAATGAAACGCTGGATTGTCCGCTCGCGTATCGGGTCGGACAGGCTGTGGCCATCGCGATGACCGAGGAGGGACGCGGCAAGCCGCTGGTGCTCATCGGCAAGGATACCCGCATCTCGTCGGATCTGCTGGAAAACGCCATGACGGCGGGCTTGCTTGCCTGCGGCGCAAACGTGATGAGCCTT
>JAQUZL010000098.1 GCA_028691385.1 Oscillospiraceae bacterium | reverse complement strand
CATTCCGGTCAGTTTAAGCCGACCAGCTCCTTTTTGGATCGGAAAACGGCCTATCATTTTCAAGGCAAGCGCGTTGCCGATCGCCGGCAGCTGGTGACCGAGTGCCAGCTGAGCGTGGCGCGCGTGCGCGCGGCGGCAGCGCAGTATGATGCGACGGTGACGGCGTATCTTGCCGCGCTGCTTTTGGTGAGCATCCGGGAAACCATTCCGGCCAAGGCGCGCAACCGCACGGTGCGATTGGCCGTACCGGTGAATTTGCGGGGCTTTTTTTCCTCACAGACCATGCGCAACTTCTTCTCGCTCATTGAGGTGACCTATGATTTTCGGGGGGAGGGCGGCAGTCTGGAAGCGGTGGTTTCGGAGGTCAAAAGCGCGTTGGAGCGCGAGCTGACCCAGGAGAATTTGGGCGGACAGATCACCCAGCAGGTGCGCATCAGCAGCGCGCTTTCCATCCGCGTGATTCCGCTGGCACTGAAAATCCCGCTGATTCAGCTGTTTCACCGCGTTTCGGATCGGCGCTACACCATGGTGTTTTCCAACGTGGGGCAGATGAAGTTCCCGGCAGCGGCGGATTCGCGCATTGCGCACTGCGGCGCGTTTTTGTCCAGCAGCACAAGGCAGCTTGTGACCTGCTCCTACCGCGACCGGATGGTGCTGGCGTTTTCCGGCACGCTGCTCGATAAGTCGGTGGAGCGCACGATGATCGGCAAACTGCGCGCGTGCGACCCGGCGCTCATTGTTTCGACAAATTATGGTGCGGAGGTGCAGGGAACATGACAACGCGCTGCGAAACCTGCGGCGTCACACTGCGCGGAACGCGGAGCATTTGCCCGCTGTGCGCGCGCAGACTTGACCCCGTGCGGCGGGAGAATTTTGAGGAATACCCCGTGGTGCCGATGAGGATCTCTTACCGCCTGCTGAACCGTTTGGTTAAGCTCTGGGGGCTGTGCGCGCTCGCTGCGATGATCGCGCTGCGCATCTTTGTGTTTGATGATATGCCGGTGTTTTGGCCGCTGTGCCTTGGCGTGGCGGGGCTGTACGTGCTGCTTCTGGTGGGCATTCGGCAGTGGAAGAATCTGCCGAAAAGCGTGATGTATGAATCCATTGTGGCCGCGCTTTTGTGCATCGCCGCCGATGCGCTGTCCGGCTGGTCGCGGTGGAGTTTGAACTATGTCATCCCGTCGCTTTGCGGCACGCTGACTATTTTTTTCTATATCCTCTGCGTCACGACAAAGCAGCGCCGCAGCGTGTTCGGCATCTATTTTCTGTTTGCTTTTTTGCAAACCGTCGCCCTGCTGGTTTTGACGGCGGTGGGCATCATTACGGTGTGGCTGCCAACGGTTGCGGCGGTTGCGGTGGCGGCCGGCCTGATGATCGCGATGCTGGTTTTTCGCGGCAGATATTTTGGAACGGAGCTGTCCAGCCGATTCCATCTGTGAGAATTCAATAAAAAGGAGCGCGGATGCCTATGGAGCGGGAAAACACACAAAAGTGGAATCAGCTGTGGCTGTTTCCCATCGGGCGGAAAAGCCTGCTGATTGCGCTTGCCTGCATTGCAATCAATTTGGCGGGAAAGCTCTTCGCCGCTGCGCTGCATCTGCCAATCTGGCTTGACAGCCTTGGCACCGTGCTGGCGGCCTATGCGCTTGGACCAATCGGCGGTGCGCTTTGCGGCGTCAGCGTCAATCTGGCCTATGCGCTGCTGGTCGGAGATAAGGCGCTCTACGCAATCGTCAGCCTGGTCATCGGCGTCACGGCGGGACTGTTTGCCCGCAAAGGCTACCTGAACGACCTGCCGTCGGTGATGATTGCCAGCTTTTTTGCCGGACTTGCGGCGCTTGTCGTATCGACGCCGCTGAACTGGATTTTTTACGATGGCTATACCGGCAATGTCTGGGGCGACGCGTTTTATGACATGCTGCTGTGGTATCAGCAGTCCCCAGCGATGGCGTCCGTTGCGGCGGAAGCCATCATGGACATTGTGGATAAGCAGCTGACGTTCTTGCTGGCCTACTTTGTCCTGTCCTGCACAAAAAAGTACAACCTTCGCAAGCTGCGGCGCGCGGCAAAGCCGCTGCTGCTGGCGGCGGTCTTACTGGCGCAGCTCACCGCGCTTTGTCTGCCTGCCCATGCCGCGCAGGGCGTCGGTTTTGCCAACTATGTGCAGGAAATTTATGACAGCGGCAACGGCCTGTATTCATCCGAGGCCAATGCGGTGGCGGAAACCGATGACGGCGCGATCTGGATTGGCAGCTATGCGGGGCTTACAAGGTACAACGGCACCACGTTTTCCTATATCACCGAGGGTGGTATTTCCAATGTCACCGCGCTGTTCACCGACCGCGCGGGGCGGCTGTGGATTGGCACAAACGACAGCGGCATTGCGGTCTACGACCACGGCGCGTTCCGGTTCGTGACCCGGCAGGATGGGCAGCCGCTCAGCGCCGTTCGATGCCTGACGCAGGACGCTGACGGAACTATCATGGTCGGCACGGTCACCGCCACATACTGCATCGGCGGGGACGACGTGGTACGTCCGTGGGCGGATGGGCAGCCGCAGTGCGTGGTGAGCATGGCGTCCGGCGAGGACGGCAGCGTCATCGGCATTCAAAATGACGGCACGCTGTTTTTGAGTAAAAACGGCGTTACGCTGGCAAGCGCCGAAAGCCGCAGCCCGGATCGTTACTATACCTGTGTGATGATGAAAGACGCCCACACCTGCCTTGTCGGCACCTCGGGCAATGAGATTGTGCAGTATTCCATCTGGAACGGCAAGCTGATTTTTGAAAAAACCATCGCCATTGGCGCGCTTTCCTGCGTGGCAAGCCTGTGCTACGACGAAAACGACCATATCTGGATCAGCAGCGACGCAGGGCTTGGCTATTTTGATGAGGACGGCGCGCTGCAGGAGCTGCACAATGCGAATTTTTCCGGCGCGGTGGAAATGGTGCACGAGGATTATCAGGGAAATTACTGGGTGGCGTCCTCCAGATACGGCGTGATGAAGCTGGCAAACAACCGCTTTTGCGATCTTTTTGCAATGGCGGGGCTGGACGCCGTGGTGGTCAACGCCGTGACATTCTACCAGGGCGATTTATATGTGGGAACCGACGACGGCCTGCGCGTTGTTGACCTGGCAACGAATACGGCCATCGAAAACGCCTTGGCCCGGCGCATCGGCGATACCAGAATCCGCTGTCTGGATGTGGACAAAGCCGGGCGGCTGTGGATTTGCATGTATGGCGGCGAGGGACTTTTGTGCTGCGCGCCGAATGGCGCGGTGCAGGCCTATAACAGTGAGGCGTCCGGCACCACCGGTGATCGCTTCCGATGCCTGCTGGAGCTGGATGACGGCACAATGGTGGTGGGTACGAGCGAGGGCCTGAACTATATCAAGGACGGCGCAGTGCGCGCCACAGTCACCAACGAGCTGCGAACCACGCAGATTTTATCGCTGGTCAAGGATCAAAACGGCGTCGTCTATGCCGGCAGCGACGGCTCGGGCATCTATCTGCTGCAGGACGGAAAAATTGTCGGCAATCTCACCACGGACGACGGCCTCAGCTCCAACATTATTCTGCGCATGACGCCCTATGGCGACGGTTTTTTCATTGTGGCAAGCAATGCGCTGTGCTATCTGGAAAACGGCGTGGTTCGCAGGCTCGATCAGTTCAACTATTTCAATAACTATGACCTGCTGCTGCCGGGCGACGGCAATGCGTGGGTTTTGTCCAGCCGCGGCATTTTTGTGACCGACGCTGCGCTGTTGGCGGAAAACGGGGATGTGCAGTACCGTCTGTATCAGCGCAGCAATGGCTTGCCCAATGCCATAACGGCCAATTCCTGGAACGATATCGACGAAAAGGGCACGCTGTATTTTTGCTGTAACAAGGGTGTGAGCAGCGTATCCATGCTGGAAAGCCCCCAGTTTGGCGCAGTCTGCCGCGTGGGACTCGATACGGTGGAGGCCGACCGGCAGCCGGTCAGCAGCGTGGACGGCACGTTCTATCTGCCGAAAACGGCGAAGCGAATTTCCATTGTGCCGGCTGTGTTCAACTATGCCGCCGCGGATTTGCAGGTGCGGTTTTGGATTGACGGGCTGGACGATCAGCCAAACATCATGCTGCAGAGCAATCTTGGCGCGGTGCAGTATGCCAATGTCCCGGCCGGGCGCTATACGGCGCATCTGGCGCTGATTGATCCGGAAACCAACGCGGTCTATCAGGAAAGCGCCTATTCCGTTGTGAAGCAGGCGCAGTTCTGGGAACACTGGTGGTTTTATCTGTATCTGCTGATTGTCATGGTATGGATTGTGGTGTTCGTTTCCACGGTGGTGCGCCTGATCTGGAATCAGAACAAACGCCGCAACGAGTTGGAACGGCAGGAGGTGCTGCTCAAGGAAAAGGTGCGCGAGCAGACCCGGGCCATCCATGAGCAGGCAGAGCGCATGACAAAGCTCCAGTGGAACGTGATCGGCGGCATGGCGGAGCTTGTGGAAAGCCGCGACAAGGGCACTGGGCAGCACGTGCGCAACACGGCCATCTATGTGGGGCTGATTGCCGATGCGCTGCGCCGCCGCGGCGCGCACCCGGAGATTTTGACCGATCGGTATCTTGTGTGCCTGAAGCAGGTGGCGCCGCTGCACGATGTGGGAAAAATTCGCGTGTCCGACGTGATATTGAATAAGCCGGGACGGCTGACGCCGGCAGAATTTGAACGGATGAAAACCCATGCAAGGGACGGCGGCGAGGTCATTGAAAAGGTGTTCGGCGAAAATGCCGACCCGTTCCTGCTGAAAATCGCCAAGGATGTGGCCACCTACCACCACGAAAGGTGGGATGGCACGGGCTATTCCGCCGGGCTGTGCGGCGATCAAATTCCGCTTTCCGCCCGCATCATGGCGGTGGCGGACGTGTTTGACGCGTTGGTTTCCAAGCGCCCCTATAAGGACGCCTATTCGGTTGCGCAGGCGCTGCAAATGATCCGGGACGAGGCGGGCACCCATTTTGACCCGGAAGTGGTGGACGCGTTTTTGGCGCAGACAGATGCGCTGCGGACAATTTGCGCCGCGCAGGACAGGTAGGGCAGAATCTTTTTTGTCACTTTCCCGGAAACAGTGGTATAATAATCATACAAGCTGCCGCAGGCAGACAAATTAAAGGAGGAATTCCCATGATGTTTGGCGATGAAATGAAAAAAGTGGTTCTGGCAGGAATCGGCGCGGTGGCGCTTACCATCGAGAAGTCCAAGGAGCTGGTCGACGAGCTGGTCAAAAAAGGGGAACTGACCGTGGAGCAGGGGAAAGTCCTGAATGAAGAGCTGAAGCGGAAAACGCAGCCGGATGCGGCTGAAAAGACCGAAGAATAACGAGGAAAATTGCCGTGAGCGATACGCAGTTGACGCAGACGCCGAAACCAAAACGGGAGCGATCCTCGCGTCTGAAGGAAATCCTTGTCATCCTCAACAAGCACGACATCATCCATGGGCTGACGCCGGAAAAGCTGCGCAAGATCGTTGAGGATCTTGGCCCAACCTATATTAAGCTCGGCCAAATTCTGTCCATGCGGCCGGATATTTTGCCAAAGGACTATTGCAAGGAGCTTGCAAACCTGCGTTCGCAGGTGAAACCGATGGAATATCCGCAGGTGCGCAGAATCGTGGAGGACTCTCTTGGCACGACCCTTGAAAACGTGTTTTTGGAGTTTGACGAAACCGCGATGGGCTCTGCGTCCATTGCGCAGGCGCATCGGGCAAAGCTCAACGACGGCACGGCCGTGGTGGTGAAGGTGCAGCGCGAGGGAATCCGGGAAACCATGAGCAAGGATATTACGCTGCTGCGGCGCGCGGCCGGCATTTTGAAGCTCGCTTCCGGCACAGGCGACGTCATTGATTTTCGCATGGTGCTCGACGAAATGTGGTCGGTGACCCAGGAGGAAATGGATTTCCTCACAGAGGCGCACAATGCCGAGCATTTCTTCCAACTCAATAAAGACGTGGCCTATGTGACAAGTCCCAAAATCTATCGGCAGTATACAACCTCCAAGGTTCTGACGATGGAGTGCATCGACGGCATCGGAATCGGCGACCATGAAAAGCTGCTGGCGGCAGGCTATGACCTGAACGACATGGGCGGCAAGCTGGCGCACAATTTCTTCAAGCAGATCATTGAGGACGGCTTTTTCCATGCAGATCCCCATCAGGGCAATATTCTGGTGCGGGACGGAAAAATCGTTTGGATTGATCTTGGCATGATGGGGCGGCTCACCGCAAGAGATCAGCGGCTGTTCGGCAAAATTATTTCCGCAGTCGCGGGGCAGGATGTGAATGCCGTCAAGGAGCTGCTGCTCACCATGGGACATACCCGCGGCACCATCGACCATGTGCATCTTTACACGGATATTGATGAGCTGCTTGCCCGCTATGGCGACATGGATTTGGCTGCGATCAATCTTGCAACCGTGCTCGAGGACATCGTGGATATGTGCAAAGCCAACGATATTTCCATGCCGCAGGGGTTTTCCATGGTGGCGCGCGGCGTTGCGACGCTCGAGGGCGTTGTGGCGGAGCTGTCGCCGGAAATCAATGTGATGCAGGTCGCCGCAGGGCTGATGAGCGAGGATGTGCTGGGCAATATCGACTGGCGGCGCGAGCTGCGATGCTCGGCAAGAACGATTCGGGACTCGGGGCGCAAGGCGATGGAGCTGCCGGCGCTGGTGGCCGATTTTTTGCGCATGGGCATCAAGGGGCAGCAGAAGTGGAACATGGAGTTGAACGCCTCGCCGGCGT
>JAQUZL010000097.1 GCA_028691385.1 Oscillospiraceae bacterium | reverse complement strand
ATTGCCGCATCATTGCCGGAATGCAGCATCATGCAGTACAGCAAGTCCTGCACCGTTAGGATTTCGCCCGCCTTCAAATAGACGGACGAGCCTTCAATGCCGGTCGCTTCGGGCGAAATGCGCACGCGGCTGTCCGGGTCGCACCGCTCACAGATGAGCAGCGCAGTCATGATTTTCGTCGTGCTCGCCAGAAGATTTGGCGTGTCAGACTTCTTTTCATACAGCAAGCGCCCAGATCCGCAATCCAGCAGCGCTGCGCTCTGCGCTGAAATTTCCAAAGCGGTCACGTTTCCGCAAACAACGATAGCGGCGGCAAGCACGGCCGCCGCTATTGCAAAATAATGTTTCATTTTCATCACCGCCTTTAGTGTTGCCATGGGCGGTAAAATTATTGCCGTTAATTTTCGGCAGTTTCCGGTTTCTGATGCGCCTGCAAAAATGCGGATATTTTTTCCATCAAATCGGGAATCAGCTCAATGAGCCTGTCCACGGAGGTGGTCGCCGGTTCTGCCACCGGCAGTACGCGCACGCCGCCGTCTTTGACAATCAGAAACGCAACCGGCGTCAGTGTCACGCCGGCGCCAGCGCCGCCGCCATAGGCGCTCGCAGGTGTCTTTCCCGGCAGATCGGACGCGCCGCCGCCAAAGCCGATGCTCACCTTGGACACCGGAATAATGGTCACCCCGTCGTCTGTCTTGATGGGGTCGCCGACGATGGTATTCACATCCGCCATCTCTCGCACCTTGGACATGCTGCTACCCATAAATTCACTCAGCGGAACACTCATGTTGCATTCTCCTTCTATTTTTACGAATTTTCAGCAAAATTTTCAAGCTGCGCGCTGTCTGGCGTAGCGTCAGCAGCAGAATTTGTCCGACGTGAAACCATATCAGCGCAGAAAAGCGAATGGAAAACGTGGTTGGCGCAGGGTCAAAGATCGGACGCACATCGCTGTTCTTGATTCGGACGCACCGCGCGAAAAGCGGCATTGCGTTTGCAATGACCGCATGCGCGTTGCCGTAGGCAATCGCCTTTTGTGCCGGATCGTCGCCGCCAAAGCGCACAAGCAGTTTCAGCTGCGATACGCGCAGCTTGCGGCGAAAGCCGGACAAAAAATCCGTCAGCACCTGTACAAACGGTAGAAACTCCTGTATGGAGCGGCGCTCCGACCCAAGAACCGATTTTTGCTCCCGATCCGATTTTTGCTTTTTACCGTCTTTTTCTTTCGGCGTTTTCTTGGACGCCTTCTTTGGCTTTCCGGGAAACAGGCTGATTCTGAATGGACCAAGTATCAGCGACGCGCGCGCGTCGCCATCAAAATAAGACACCGCTGCGCCGATCGGCAGCATGGCCAGCAGCGCAACGGCCGCCAAAACAATGGCGAGCGCTTTCATGGTGCCGCCCCCGGCAGGTCATCCACTGCCAACTGCTCGGGAACCTGCTCCGGCGGTGTTTCCAGCGACATCCGCTCAATTTCCGGCAGTTCATCCAGACTGTGCAGGCCAAACGTCCGCAAAAAGTCCGGCGTTGTGCGATAGAGAATGGGTCTGCCCGGCACGTTCAATCTGCCGCATTCCTCAATCAGATGGCGGTTGAGCAGCGACGACACCGAATAGCCGCTGTCAACCCCGCGAATCTGCTCCAGGTAGGTTTTGGTGACCGGCTGGTAGTAGGCCACCACCGTCAGGGTTTCCAGCAGTGAGCTTGACAGCTTCGGTGGTTTGCGCGTTTCCAGCGTCTTTGTCACGACGTCTGCCATCTCTGAGGAAGAGCACATTTGGTACTGCTCGCCCAAGCGCACAATGCGAATGCCGCGCCGATCAAAGGCCATCTGATCGGAAAGCACCTGCGCGGCCTTGTGAATTTCATCCGGGTCACAGTCCAGCACAGTGGCCATCCGCGCAGTATCCACAGGATCGCCGGCGGCAAACAAGATTGCCTCGATCGCACGTTCCAGCTCGTTCATGTCTGCTCCTCCATTTTGGTTTCGTCCGGCATTTTGAGGAACGTGACCGTTTGCTCTCCGCTTTCCGCCTGCTCCACAAAAACCGACTTTAGCTTGCACAACTCCAGCACTGCAAGAAACGTCGCCACCAATTCCGAGCGGCTGCGGTTGCCGCGAAACATCTCCCGGAATTTCTGGACGCCGCGAGAAACCAGCGATTTAAGAAGCTGCGCCGCCTTTTTGGTTACCGGGAACGGTTCCTTGCCCACAATGCCCTCAAAGGAGCTGACCGGCGGCGGCAGCAGCTTTTCGCTGCGCGCAGCAATCATGGCAAAGGCCTTCAAAAGATCCCGCGCGTCATGCTGATAGCGATAGCGCTCATCTTTGCGCAGCGGCTCCGGCTGCTTGGGAAACAGGCCAAGGCCAATCTCGTTGCGCGCGGCCAAATATGTTTTTCCGATCTGAATTTGCTCCAGCGCATGCTTGCACTTGCGCTCCTCCAACGATTTCATCAGCAGTTCCATCTCGGAAAGCGCTTCCTGCTGGTCGGCCGCAGAGAGCAGCATTTTGGATTTGATATAGATGAGATGGGACGCCATGGTGACAAATTCGCTGGCAATGTCCAAGTCCATACGCTTGCGCGCTTCCAGATAGGCCAGATATTGCTCCACAATTAAGCTGATCTGAATATCGCGAATTTCAATCTTATTTTTGCTCAACAGCTGCAAAATAATGTCCAGCGGGCCATCAAAATCTTCAAGATTTTCTGCGCGTGATTTCACCACCGCCGTCAGGTGGTACTTTGGTTCTTCCATATAGGCTCCCCTATCCAGACAAATTCATGAGCGCGTAGGCAGGCAGCAGCGCCACGCGATTGAGTGCGTTCAGCACCGCCGTACGTGCATAGACCAGCGGCGTGTCCAGCACACCAAGCAGCAGCAGCGCCATAATCAGGAACATCCCATATTTTTCGTACCGCATCAGCGTCAAATACGCCTTTTCCGGCAGAACGGAATAGAGAATTTTCGAGCCGTCCAGTGGCGACACGGGGATAAAATTGAACACGGCAAGGCCGGTGTTGATGATGGCGATATATTCCAGCAGTGCAATCAAGTAAGGCAGCGCGGCAGAATTTCCGCGCGACAGCGCCAGTAGCAGGCCGCGCGCTGCCAGTGCGGCAAACGCCAGCAGCAAATTGGCCACAGGACCTGCCAGCGCGGTGAGCGCCATATCCCGCTTGGGATGGCGAAAATTGCGCATATCGACCGGTACCGGCTTTGCCCATCCAAACCGGCAAATGGCCAGCATCACCAGACCCATCACGTCCACATGGCGTATGGGATTCAGGGTCAGTCTGCCTGCGTTTTTTGCCGTCGGATCGCCCAGCCAGTACGCCGCCAACCCATGGCATGTTTCATGGAACGTGATGCCCAGCAGCGCGGCGACAACGACCATTGCCTCATCAATGAGAGAAGTAAAATTCAGTTGCTGCAGCCAGTCCAGAAAACTCACAAAGGCCCTTCTCTCCGCATATTTTATCCATTGTATCACGCTTCACGCCTGCATGCAAGAAAAAAGCGGCTCCCGCATACTGCGAGCGCCGCTTTCCGGGAATTAAACAACAGAGAAAATCTTCTGCACCAGTTCATCGCGGCCGGTTCCCTTTTCTGCAGAAAACGGAATGACCGGCACATCCTCCGGCAGCCGAAGCGTTTCACGAATCAGCGCCATGTTGGGCGCAATCTCGCTTTTTTTCAGCTTATCGAGCTTATTGGCAACAATCACAAAGGCGCTGCCGCTCTCCAAAAACCAGTTGGCCATTACCACGTCATTTTTGGTGGGTGCATGGCGCGCATCCACAATCATAATGCCCAGTGTCAGAAGCTTCGATGCAAAATAGCTTTCCATCAGCTGCCCCCAACGCTCTTTTTCCGTTTTGGACACCTTGGCGTAGCCGTAGCCGGGCAAGTCCACAAAGTAGGCCTTTTGATCCACCTTGAAATAGTTCACATGGATGGTTTTACCCGGTTCGCCGCCCACACGCGCAATGTTTTTCCGCAGAAGCACCCGGTTGATGACCGACGATTTTCCCACGTTGGACTTGCCAGCAAATGCAATCTGCGGCAGCGCATCGCGCAAAAACCCGGCAGGCGATGCCGCAGAGAGCACAAATTCTGTATTTTGTAAGTTCATAGTTTTCCTTACTGCCGGATGGTTCCGGACTTTTTGCCGGCTTCCGGCTGCACGTTTACTTTCAGTTCTCCCAGTGGTTCGGTCAGCTGCATGGGCGCTTTTTCCTGACACGCAGAAAAGTTCAGCGCAGTATGCAGCACCGCATCGGCATACTTGACGGTAATGAAGTTCAGCGCGCTGCGCACCTCCTGGTCGATCTCCTGCAGGTCTTTTTCGTTGGCCGCGGGGATGATGACCGTATGCACGCCATGGCGCAGCGCAGCCATGGTTTTTTCGCGCAGACCGCCGATTGCCAGAACGCGCCCGCGAATGGAAATTTCTCCCGTCATGGCAAGGTCGCGCCGCACCGGCGCGCCGGACAGCGCCGAAACCATCGCCGTGCAGATCGCAATACCGGCAGAAGGGCCGTCCTTGGGGATGGCGCCCTCCGGGAAATGGACGTGCAGATCCTTGGTTTTATAAAATTCCGGATCCACATGCACAAGCTCTGCGTTGGCGCGAATGTAGCTCATCGCCGCCACACAGGATTCTTTCATCACATCGCCAAGATTACCCGTCAGCTCCAATTTTCCGCTGCCCGGCGCCACGTTTACCTCAACCTCCAGCGTTTCACCGCCGACACTGGTCCAGGCAAGGCCGGTCACCAGACCGATCTGATCGGTTTCCGGGATGGAATCCGGCAGAAATTTGCATGGGCCAAGCAGCGATTCCAGGTTTCCGCTGTTTACGGTCATGCGCTTTTTCTCCGGCTGCTCCACAAACGCCATCGCTGCCTTGCGGCATACTGTGGCCAACTCCCGCTCCAGCGCGCGCACGCCGGACTCTCTGGTATAGCAGGCGATGGTTTCCCGGAGTGCGTCGTCCGTCATCTGCACGCGCGCCCGCGTCAGGCCATATTTTTTGATCTGCTTGGGCAGCAGGTGCTCTTTGGCAATATGGAGCTTCTCATTGTCGGTATACGATCCCAGCTCAATGACCTCCATCCGATCCAGCAGTGGGCGCGGAATCGTGTCGGTCGTATTGGCTGTTGTCATAAACAGGCATTCCCGCAAATCAAACGGCAGCTCCACAAAGTGATCGCGGAACGAGCCATTTTGCTCTGCATCGAGCACCTCGAGCAGTGCGGACGACGGATCGCCGCGATAGTCCGCGCCCATTTTGTCAATTTCGTCGAGCAGCATCAGCGGGTTTTTTGATCCTGCCTGCTGCAGCCCTGCCATGATGCGTCCCGGCATTGCGCCGATATAAGTCTTGCGATGGCCGCGAATGTCCGCCTCATCGTGCACGCCGCCGAGAGAAATCCGGCAAAGCTTGCGATTCAGACACTTTGCAATACTGATTGCAATGGAAGTTTTGCCGACGCCCGGCGGACCGACCAGGCAGATAATCGGCCCGGGCATATTGGGGGAAAGCTGCCGCGCGGCAATCATTTCCAGCACCCGCTGCTTGACCTTTTCCAGTCCGAAATGGTCGCGGTTCAGCTGTTTGCGGCAGGCGGCCACATCCACGCGCTCTTTGGTGCGCTGATTCCACGGCAGTTCCAGACAGACGTCCAGATAGTTGCGGATGACCGCACTTTCCGATGAGCCGTTTGGCTGCTTGGCAAGCCGGTCCGTTTCCTTGATGAGCTTCTCCTCGGTGGACTGCGCCAGCTTGAGCGCATGAATTTTTCTGCGGTACTGCGCAACCTCATTTTCCTCATCGTCCTCGCCAAGCTCCGAGCGGATGGCGCGCATTTGCTCCCGCAAAACGTAATCGTGCTGATTTTTACTGATACTCTCCTGCGTTTTTTCCTGAAGCTGCCCCTCAATTTTAAGGACTTCAATCTCATGCGTCAACAGCTTGTCCACCAATTCCAGCCGTCGCATCGGGTGCAGCTGCTCAAGCGCCAGCTGCTTGTCCTGATAAGGAAAGGTGGAGGTCTGGGCAATGAAGTCCGCGATATAGCCCGGATTCTCCGACGCCATAATTTGCAGAAGATACTCCGGCAAAATTTTCGGCGCAAGCTCCTGATACTGCTCGTACTGCTCGCGCACATGGCGCAGCAGTGCATCGACGCGGGTACGCTTTTTCGGGATTTCACCCTCCGGCACAGATTCAATGCAGGCAGACAGATATGGATCCGTTTGCGTCATTTCCACAATATGTGCGCGGTATTTTCCCTCAACCAGCACGCGGGTCATATCGCCGGGGATTTTCAGCATCTGCTTGACATAGGCCACCGTACCGATTGGGCACAGATCCGTCATGCCCGGATTATCTGCGATAATATTCTTTTGGGCGACCAAAAAAACATACTGATGCCCCTTCATGGCCACTTCCAGCGCCTTGGCTGATTTTTCGCGGCCGACATCGAAATGGGTCAGCATTTCCGGAAACACGCTCAGACCGCGCAGGGCAATCACCGGCAGTGTTTCGGTCACAACTAATTGATTCATAAGGATTCCCTCCTCTATAGGAAAAAAGCCGCAGAGCATTTGAGGATGCACCGCGGCTTTTTATAACAAATCAGGCAGAAACGCCGCTGTGCAGCAGCGCGGTTCTCGGCTTCTCGGCGTCATAGACGATTTTAGGCGGCTGCGCGTCTGCGATACACGCGCGCGTAACGGTGACGCTTTGGATGGTCGGATCTGACGGAATATCATACATGATGCTCTGCATAATCCGTTCCAAAACCGCGCGCAGACCTCTTGCACCGATCTGGCGGTCAAGC
>JAQUZL010000096.1 GCA_028691385.1 Oscillospiraceae bacterium | reverse complement strand
CCCGATGCTGTGCGAAGCACTGAAGGCTGCAAAGGTCGCAAAGATCTAATTGAAGCTTTGAAAAGCGCCGTTCCCTCCCGGGAACGGCGCTTTTTTCGCCCACAGGCGGGACTTGCGCAGCTAACGCGCGACTGCACTGATACTCCTCTGTGCCTTCTCTCTGCGGCCGCGCAATCAAACGATCCGCTCCTCCCCTGCTGCACATGCATAAGATGGGCAGGAGGGATTTTATGAACCCATGCCAATTTACTTCTGCCATTCACGCGCTGGCCTGTGCCATTAGCCGCGCAGTGCCTGCTCAGCAGCTTCCCCTGCTTGCAGCCTTCTTCACCCAGCTTGGTGATACGCTGACAACGCTCTCCCTGCTGGAAGGTGAAACCGCGAAGAACTCCGAGCCCTACCAAGTGCAGCAAAAATCCCCCTCACAAACGAAACTGTGAGGGGGATTTTTCACATTTATTGGGCGACAATCTGAATGCCGCTTTCGGCGGCGGTCACCGCAATGACCGTGATTGGCTCCATAAAGCTATCTATCATCTTCATGGCAATCGGTGCTTCCAGCTCCTTTTGGATGGTTCTGCGCAGATTACGCGCACCATACTGCAGCGAATACGACGTCTTTGTCAGATAATCCAAAACGGTGTCATCATACCGCAGCGCCATGCCGCGCTCCCCCAGATTGTCCTGCAGCTCCTGCAGCATGATCTTCGCAATATTGCGGAAATTTTCCTCAGACAGGCGATTAAAGCAGATGACCTCGTCCACGCGATTAATGAACTCCGGACGCAGGAACTCATTTAGCGCCTTCATGGCGCGTTCCTTGCCCTGATCCGACACAGAGTGGTTGAAGCCGACCGTGCCCTCGTGGCGATCAGAGCCGGCATTGGAGGTCATAACGATAATGGTATTCTCGAAATTGACCTCCCTGCCATGGGCGTCCGTCACTTTGCCGTCGTCCAAAATCTGAAGCAGTACATTCATAATATCCGGATGTGCTTTTTCCAGCTCGTCAAACAAAATGATGGAATACGGGTGACGACGAACCTTCTCTGTCAGCTGCCCCGCCTCATCATAGCCCACATAGCCCGGCGGCGAGCCAAGCAGCTTTGAAACGGAGTGTTTTTCCATGAATTCCGACATATCAAGACGAATCAGGCTGTCCGGCGTTTCAAACATTTCCGCCGCCAGCTGTTTGACAAGTTCGGTTTTGCCGACGCCGGTAGAGCCGACAAAGATAAATGACACCGGCCGGCGCTTGCTCGAAATACCCACGCGGCTGCGGCGAATGGCCGTTGCCACCGCGCCAATGGCCGCATCTTGCCCGACAATATGCTGCTTCAGGCGGTCTTCCAACGTTTTCAGCTGCTCATATTCCTGCGCCTTGATCTTGCTGGCCGGGATTTTTGTCCAAAGCTCAATCACATGAGCAAGATTTTCAATGGTCAGCTGTGGCAGCGGAATCTTCTCAAAATCCGCAATCTCCTGATCCAGCAGGCAAATGCGGCTTCGAATCGTGGCAAGGCGCTCGTAATCCTCCTGTTCCCCGGACTCTGTCAGCATCCCCAGCTCCAGATTCAGGTCGGCGCGCTCTTTTCTGCGCTTTTGCAGCTCGCTCAGCGACTTGTTTTTCAGGTTCACATCCGAACAGGCCTCATCAAGCAGATCAATGGCCTTATCCGGCAGAAACCGGTCTGTGATATAGCGCTCAGACAGGATAACCGCCTGTCTGGCAATTTCCGGCGACACCTTGACGCTGTGAAACGCCTCATAATAGTGGGCAATGCCACACATGATCTCCACAGCTTCGTCGATGGTCGGTTCGTTGACCGTCACCGGCTGGAAGCGGCGCTCCAGCGCAGCGTCCTTTTCAATGTACTTGCGGTACTCGGCAAAGGTGGTCGCGCCGATGACCTGAATTTCTCCGCGGGAGAGCGCAGGTTTCAGGATGTTGGCGGCATTCATGCTGCCCTCTGCATCGCCTGCGCCAACAAGATTATGTACCTCGTCGATCACCAAAATGATATTGCCAAGGCGCTTAATCTCATCAATCAGGTTCTTCATTCTGCTCTCAAACTGCCCGCGGAACTGCGTTCCTGCAACCAGCGAGGTCAGATCCAGCAAATAGACTTCTTTTTGCGCCAGCTTAAATGGCACCTCTCCATTCGCGATTTTCTGGGCAAGCCCCTCTGCAATCGCCGTTTTGCCGACGCCAGGCTCGCCGATCAGGCAGGGATTGTTCTTTTGACGACGATTCAGAATCTGAATCACACGCTCTGTTTCCGTTTCACGACCCACCACATGGTCTATCAGCCCGCTTCTGGCCTTTTCGGTTAGATTCATGCAGTAGCTGTCCAAAAACTTCTTTTTCTTGGTATTCTGGCGATGCTGCGCGCTTTTATCCTTGCCGCCGGTACGTTCCGGGCCGGCCGGCTGCGGACGCTGCTCCCCGGCGGAAAACAGTTTGTTGAGGAACGGGAACGTGGCGGTCTGTCCCTCCGGATCGTCCTCCTCCTCGTCTGCCGATTCCTGCGGTTCCTCATTGTCACTTTCGGCCGGCAGCATGGATTCAATGCCGTTGATCGCCGAAAACATGTCGTTAGAGATGGACTCCAGATCGTCGTCGGAAATCCCCATTCGCTTCATCATATCGTCAACCGGTTTGATGCCAAGCTCTTTTGCGCACTTCAGGCAAAGTCCCTCGTTTTTTGTTTCACCGTTTTCAATTTTCGTAATAAAGATCACGGCAACATTTTTGTTGCAACGTGAACAAAGTGTTGGGTGCATAGCAGGTTCTCCTCAAGCTTCATTCTTGGTATCTGATTTGTGTGGTAACTATAACATAAGTCCAATTTGTTTGCAAACTGCAATTCTATCCGATTATGGAAGAAACAGCGAGGCGGATTCGCTGCCCAGCAGCAGAACCGAGCCATCCTCCTGCATCAGAATATCCGATGCATTGCCAATGTTGTTGGTCACTGCATACTCCGTCAAATCTTTCCGGTAAATCGTGAGCGCATCGGATGTCAGTACGGCAATGTAATTGCCGCTTGCCGAAAGTGCGTGAATTTCCTGACCGAGATAAAGATTCGCAATCTCATCGCCGCTGTCCGAAACCGTCACGATGGAATAGCGGTTGCCCGCTTTATACATATTCAAAACAAGGGTCAGGAAGTCATGGCCGCCAAAATCAAAATCTTCCAAATACCGATCCGCATAATCGTAGCTACCGCGCAGCGTCCCATTTTGATTCAAAAACACAGCGGCAGTATCACCGACCACGAAGATGCGGTCACGGTCGGAAATCATCAGATCGAAAACCAGCAGATTCCCGAGCGATTGCTGCTGCGGCTCGCTCTCCGTATCTGTGCGAAACAGCAGCAGCGCGCTGTCAAAGGTGTGGTCTGTCTGTCCGGGGCTGATGGCGGCCATCCAGCTGCCGTTCTTGGAAATCGCGCAGGTTGTCAAAAACCTGCTCGAAGAATACCAATGATACCGCTCCCGATATTCCCGATCCAGTGCTGTCAGCACCGTTTTATAGCCGCTGCTGTCGCCCACCGCGTAACAAATGCTGCCGCCGGAAGAAATATCCGCATCCAATATCGTATGATCAGCCGTCAGATTCAGTACCTCGCCGCCATCGCGATTCATGGCAACCAGCGAAGTTCCGCCGACATCATACGCCATCGCGACGTGTTTACCCAGCTGGAGCACGGGGTCAATCAGCACCGCATCGGCAGCGCCTGTCATCTGCCCCTGCTTGGAAAACAAAGAAATTCCACTGGTGGACGCCACCACAAGGTTGTCGTCCATCAGCGCATACTGCCCGCCGGAATGCGGTCCATAGACAAAGTAACCTTCCTCGCTGCTGCCGAAATAACGCACAGTTCTGCGAAGATTGTCCAGATGACCGGAGGTAAAGCACAAAATGAGCAGCACCGCGCCAATCACAACCACAAAGCAGACGACCAGCAGCGGAATCTTTCCGCGGTGCGGTTTCTCCTGCTTCGGATAGATCTGCATCACATTATCCGCTGACATGGAACGAAACCTCCCCATCGTCATACCACAGCTGTGTCATATACAGGCCGCCGGGCGGCACTGTAGGGCCGGCGGCGGTTCGATTTCCATTTTTCAAAATCTCGCCGATTCCTTCCGGCGGGAACTTCCCCTCTGCAGCGTAAACCACCGTACCGGCCATGGCGCGCGCCATATTGTAAAGGAAGCCGTTGGCGCACACACGCAGCGAAATCAGATTCCCCTGCCGCTGCACCTCATAATGATACACGGTGCGAACCGTACTTTTGACGTCTGTGCCCACGCTGCGCACGGCGGCAAAATCGTGCGTTCCCACAAACTGCGCCGCTGCGCGCTGCATCACCGCTTCATCCAAATTGGACGGGTAAAACCATGCGCGATGGACATAGAACGGGTCGCGGATGCGGGAATTATAGATGAGATACGTATATTCCTTTTTGACGCAGGAGCCGATTGCATTGAACCGTTCCGGCACTTCAAAGGCCTTGGACACCACTATATCCGGCGGCAAGTGGGTGTTGAGCGCATAGGGCAGCCGCTCGCAGGGAATGGTCGAGGTCGTGTGAAAATTGGCGATGTACACTTTCGCGTGGACGCCGGCGTCGGTACGTCCGCACCCCGTCATCTTGACCGGATGTCCAACCACCTGCTGCGCGGCCGCTTCCAGCGTGGCCGCAACGGTTGCTTCCTTCTTTTGCACCTGCCAGCCGTGATAATTGGTTCCCTCATACATCAGTTGAAGGGCGATATTTCGCATAGTCCGCTCCTTTACAATCCGAAGTTCCGCAGCACGATTACCGCGCACAAAACGACTGCGCCAAGGAAGAATGTCAGATAGTCCCGGCGCTGCATGCGCAGCTGCTTCAGGCTGGTGCGGCCGTCGCCGCCATGATAGCACCGGCATTCCATGGCCACCGCCAGCTCATCCGCGCGGCGAAACGCACTGATAAACAGCGGCACCAGAACCGGAACCAGTGCCTTTGCACGCTGAATCAGATTTCCGCTTTCAAAATCCGCGCCGCGCGCCTTCTGCGCAGAGATGATTTTGTCTGTTTCCTCGATCAGCGTCGGAATAAAGCGCAGCGCGATGCTCATCATCATGGCCAGCTCATGCACCGGCAGATGCAGTTTTTTGAGCGGCCCAAACAGCCGCTCTAACGCGTCCGTCAGCGCAATGGGCGAGGTTGTGTAGGTCAAAAGGAAGGTGCCGGTCACCAGCATGATAATGCGGATCATCATGAACAGCGCATTCAGCACGCCCTGTTTCGTGACGGTAAAAATCCAAAGGGTAAACAGCGGATCGCCCGGCGTATAGAACATATTGAGCATGCCCGTCAAAACAATGATGAAGATGAGCGGCTTCATGCCGCGCAGAATGGTTTTCAGATCAATGCCGGAAATGCGGATGGCAAGCAGCAAAAACGCCAGCATCAGTGCATAAGACACGAACCACTTCGCCAAAAACAGCGTGACAATATAGACGACGACCATCAAAATTTTGGTGCGGGGATCCAGACGGTGCACCACGGTGTTGCCGGGGAAAAACTGTCCGAGTGTGATGTCTTTAAGCATTTTTGTCGCCTCCCCGTAGGGCCAGCAGCGCCTGACACGCCTGCTCCACCGTATAAGCGGAGGCATCCACCGGCAGCCCCAGCTCGCGCAGGCGCTTGAGCACCATGGTCACCTGCGGAACCGCAAGGCCGATTTTTGTCAGCGCATCCGCGTGGGAAAACACCTCGCGCGGCGTGCCCGCCATGGCTTCTTTGCTGTGATTCATCACAAAGAGCCTGTCCACCGTGGAGGCAATCTCCTCCATGGAATGGCTGACCATAATGACGGTCGCGTGGGCGTTCTTTTGATAGTCCCGGATGTTCTGCAGCACGCGTTCCCGGCCAAGGGGATCCAATCCCGCCGTCGGTTCATCCAAAATCAGCACGTCCGGCCGCATGGCAATGACGCCCGCGATGGCGACGCGCCGTTTTTGGCCGCCCGACAGATCAAACGGCGATTTATCCAACAGATTGCGCGGCAGTCCCACAAGGTCTGCCGCTTCGCAAACCCGCTCTTCCACAGCAGTCTCATCGAGTGCCATGTTGCGCGGGCCAAAGGCAATATCCTTAAAAATGGTTTCCTCAAACAGCTGATACTCCGGGTATTGGAATACCAATCCCACACGGAAGCGAATCTTCCGCAAAAACGCTTTGGACTGCCAAATGTCCGCACCGTCGAACAGCACCTGTCCGGACGTGGGTTTGAGCAGTCCATTCAAATGCTGCATTAAGGTGGACTTTCCCGAACCGGTATGGCCGATGATTCCGACAAACTCGCCGCGCTCGGCGGAAAAATTGACATTTGTGAGCGCAGCATGCTCAAAAGGGGTGCCGGGGCTATACACGTGGCACAGCGCCTTGGTTTCAATAATTGGCGGCAATTTCAGTTCCTCCGTTCGTCAGACCTGTTACGCCTGAAAGGCGTGATACAGTGCCTGCGCACATTCTTCAACTGATAACGCAGAGAGCGGCAAATCAAATCCATGCTGGTTCAGCGCATACAGCAGTTCGGTTGTTTCCGGAACCGCCAATTTGACCGTTTTCAGAAACTCCACGCGGGAAAACACTTCTTTCGGCGTGCCATCGGCAATGATGTTTCCCTCCGACATCGCCACCACGCGGTCGGCCAGAACAGCCTCGCGCATGTGATGCGTGATCAGGATCACCGTCACGCCCGACTCTTTGTTGAGTTTTTGGATCGTCTGCACCACTTCTCGCCTGCCTTGCGGGTCGAGCATCGCGGTCGGCTCATCCAGTACAATACATTTCGGACGCATCGCAATAACGCCGGCAATGGCA
>JAQUZL010000095.1 GCA_028691385.1 Oscillospiraceae bacterium | reverse complement strand
TCCGGTACTGGCAGAGCCGGAAGGCGACTATGAAATCAGCGCGGAAGACATTACCTTGTTTTCTGCCGGAGAAACAACCAAGCTGCGCGTGAGTGGCCTCGGCAGCGGCGATACGGTCACATGGACCAGTAGCAATCCCAGCGTGGTTTCGGTAGCGGATGGCGCTTTGACGGCGGTATCCGGCGGCACGGCCACGGTGACGGCAACGGTGAATGGCAAGGCGCTGGAGTGCATTGTCCGCTGTAAGTTTTCAGGCGGTACCGTTGCGCCGGTTTCCCCCGATACCGCTGAAACCGGAAACGGTTATCACCTTAGCCACACGGACGTCACGCTTCAGGCGGGTGAATCGTTCCGCATCGGCGTTTATGACGCCGGTGGCAATGCGGTTTCCGACGGTACGCTCAGTACCACGGATGGCGGGATTGCGTCCATCAGCGGACGCACGGTAACCGCTGGCAGCGCGGGTATGGCAACGGTCACCGTGACGGTGGGCGGCCAGAGCATGGAGTGCGTGATTCGCGTGAAATAACGACGATAAAAATCCGGCGCAGCAGTTGAACTGCTGCGCCGGATATTTTTATGCGTGTTCTTTTTTAAATGCAAGATAGCTTTCGTAATCACTGGCGCGGTCAAAGATTGTGCCGTCCGGCAAAAATTCAATGACGCGAGTGCCGATGGTTTGCAGCATTTCATGGTCGTGGCAGGCCAGCAAAATGTTGCTGGGGTATGCCGCAAGGCCGTTGTTCACGGCGGTGATGGACTCCAGATCCAGATGGTTCAGCGGCTGATCGAGCAGCAGAATGTTTGCGCCGGAGAGCATCATGCGCGAGAGCATGCAGCGCACCTTTTCGCCGCCGGAGAGCACCTTGACCTGCTTGTAGACGTCATCGCCGGAGAACAGCATCCGGCCAAGGAAGCCGCGCAGATAGCTTTCGGACTGGTCGTCGGAGAACTGGCGCATCCAGTCCACAAGGTTCATCTCGCAGCCGTCAAAAAAAGCGGAATTGTCCTTGGGAAAATAGCTTTGGGTGGTGGTGGAGCCCCATTTGAACGTGCCTGCGTCGGGCTCCAACTCGCCCGTTAGAATTTTGAAAAGCGTCGTCTGTGCCATTTCGTTGTCGCCGACAAACACAATGCGGTCGCCGCGCGCCATGGAAAATGTCACGTTGTCCAGCAGCTTGACGCCGTCAATGGTTTTGCAGATGCCGTCCACCGCCAGAATGTCCTTGCCAACCTCACGATCCGGCTTGAAGCCCACAAAAGGATAGCGGCGAGAGGAGGCAGGCATTTCATCGACGGAGAGCTTGTCAAGCAGCTTGCGCCGCGAGGTGGCCTGCTTGGACTTGGACTTGTTGGCGGAGAAGCGGGAAATGAATTCCTGCAATTCCTTGACTTTCTCCTCGTTGCGCTTGTTCTGATTGCGCATCAGCGACTGTACCAGCTGGCTTGACTCGTACCAGAAATCGTAGTTGCCGACATACATCCGAATTTTTCCAAAGTCAATGTCCACAATGTGGGTGCAGACGGTGTTGAGAAAATGCCGGTCATGGCTCACGACGATGACCATGTTGGGGAAGTCCAGCAAAAAGTCCTCCAGCCATTCGGTGGAGGCAATGTCCAGGTTGTTGGTCGGCTCGTCCAGCATGACGATGTCGGGATTGCCGAACAGCGCCTGTGCCAGCAACACCTTCAGCTTGACGCGGCCGTCGGTATCCGCCATGCAGTCATAGTGCAGGTCAACGGGAATACCCAGTCCCTGCAGCAGCTGACTTGCGTCGGACTCCGCTTCCCAGCCGCCCATATCGGCGAACTCCGCTTCCAGCTCTGCGGCGCGAATGCCGTCGGCGTCGCTGAAATCCGGCTTTTCATACAGCGCGTCCTTTTCTTTCATCACATTATAGAGGTGCTGATTGCCCATAATGACGGTGTCGAGCACGGTGAACGCGTCGTATTGAAACTGATCCTGCTGCAGAACGGACAGGCGCGCGCCCGGTTTGATAAAAACATCACCGGTGGTGGATTCCAGATCACCGGACAGAATTTTCAGAAATGTAGATTTTCCTGCGCCATTTGCGCCGATAATACCATAGCAGTTTCCGGCGGTAAATTGAAGATCGACGTGCTGAAACAGCGTGCTGCCGCCGAACTGTACGCCGAGATTGTTGACTGTAATCATAAAATCCATCCTTTTGACAAATTAAAGGTATTCTAACATAAGAAAGTTGATAAAGATAGACCATAGTTTGCACAATCATTTCGTGTTATAATAACGGCCGAGGTGTTTACCATGGACAATCTATCATTGAAATTGCAGTCGTTGACGGTCTTTCGCGGACTGCTGGAGCAGCCGGCAATGCAGTCGCTGCGCGGCATGCTGCAAAGAAGCGACGCGCACGCCGCAGTGGAAGCCTATTCCACCATGCTCTATTGTATCCGCGCCGAGGGCTTTGAAACGCTGCGGGACTATATGCTGGGTCATCTGAAATTCGACAATTCTTCCTTTGGCCGCGCGGTGGCGTCCGGCACGGTGACCGAGGCCTATCTCGCGGCAGCCAAGTATGATATTTCCGTACTTTCCGCAATTGCCGCCATGCGCTGCGCAGACTGGAAAGCGCTGCTGAAATCCGACGCATCGAAGCTTACCGAATTGATTGACGCCCTGCCGGAGCTTCCGGATGGCGCGCCGTTCGCACTGGATGAGCTGGTGGACAGCTTCCGCAAAAACGGCGTGGGGCTGTTTGCGCGCGGCCGCGCATTCTACTGGGAAAAGGGCAAGCTTACCATGGTGAACAATCCCGACCCGGTGAACTACTGGGAAATGGTCGGCTATACGGCGCAGCGGGAAGAGGTCGCCAAGAATACGCGCTGCCTGATCGCGGGAAAACCCAACAACAACGTCCTGCTCTATGGCGACAGCGGTACCGGAAAGTCCGCCACCGTCAAGAGCCTCATTAATATGGACGAGTTTTATAACCTGCGCATCATCGAGGTGGCAAAAAACAGCCTGGATGAGATTCCGGAGGTTTCACGCATGGTTGCCACCCACACGCAGAAGTTTATACTTTATATTGATGATCTTGCCTTTGAACAGGAGGACGCGGGATTTTCCGCACTGAAAACCGCGCTCGAGGGCGGTTTGGAGCTGCGTCCGGACAATGTGGCGATCTATGCCACCTCCAACCGCCGCCATATGATTCGCGAGGACTTTGCAGAGCGCGCCGGCAGCGATTTGCATCGGGACGAAACCATTCAGGAGCGCACCAGCCTCTCCGAGCGCTTTGGCCTGCGCATTCTCTATATGGCACTGGACAAGCAGTCGTTTTTGGAAACCGTGCACGTCCTGTGCGCCCATCAGGGTCTGGAATTGGAGCCGAAACGGCTGGAAGCGGAAGCGAATAAATGGGAAATTCAGCATGGCGGGCGCACACCGCGCACGGCCAAGCAGTTTGTGGACTATCTGTTTTCCGCACAAGGATAAATCGTTAATTTTTTTTGAACCCTCTTGCAAATTTCAAAAGACTGATTATAATAGGTTTAGCACTCAAAAGCGTGGAGTGCTAAACCTGTTATTTTTTATTTTAGGATGTGAATATATATGGCAAAGAAACAGTTCAAGGCAGAATCCAAGCGGCTGCTCGACCTCATGATTAATTCCATTTATACCCACAAGGAGATTTTTCTTCGTGAGATCGTGTCCAATGCGTCCGACGCCATTGACAAGATGGCATATCTTGCGCTGACGGATGACAAAATCGGCCTGAATCGGAGCGATTTTGCAATACAGATCAGCGTGGACGAGCCGCACCGCACCATCACCGTTTCCGATAACGGTATCGGCATGTCCAAGCAGGAGATGGAGGAGAACCTTGGTACCATCGCAAAATCCGGCTCTCTGCAGTTCAAGCAGGAAATGGAAAAGCAGGATGATGTGGATATTATCGGTCAGTTCGGCGTCGGGTTCTATTCGGCCTTTATGATCGCGGAAGCTGTGACGGTGATTTCCAAGAAGTATGGTTCTGAGGAAGCCTGGATGTGGCAGTCCGCCGGCGCGGACGGCTATACCATGACGCCGTGCGAAAAGGAAACAGTCGGCACCGACGTCATTATGTGCCTGAAAAAGGACACGGATGACGAAAAGTACGCGGAATATCTGCAGACATATCGCCTGCAGCAGCTCATCACCAAGTATTCCAACTATATCCGTTATCCGATCAAGATGGAGATGGACAAGCAGGTTCCCAAGGAGGGCGGCGACCCGGAAAAGCACGAAATGGAAACCGTCACCGAGAACAAGACGCTCAACTCCATGGTTCCCATCTGGCAGCGCGCGAAAAGCGAGCTGCAGGATGCGGATTATAACAGCTTTTACGCCGGCACGTTCTATGATCCGGAGGAACCGATTTCCCATATCCATATCAGCGTGGAGGGCGGCATCACCTATAAGGCGCTGCTGTATATCCCGGCCAAAATGCCCATGGATTATAATACACTGGACTACAAGCGGGGACTGCAGCTATATTCCTCCGGCGTCATGATCATGGACTGCTGCCCGGATCTCATCCCGGAGTATTTCCAGTTTGTCCGCGGCGTGGTGGATTCGCAGGATTTGAGCCTGAATATTTCCCGGGAAATGCTGCAGCATGACCGCCAGCTGCAGCTCATTGCAGCCAACCTGGAAAAGAAGATCAAGGCGGAGCTGGAACGCCTGATGAAAAATGACCGCGCGCGCTATGAGAAGTTCTACAGCGCCTTTGGTCAGCCGCTGAAATACGGCCTGCTGTCCGACTTTGGCGCGCACAAGGACGTACTGCAGGATCTTGTGATGTTCTACTCTGCCAAGCAGGACAAGATGGTATCCCTGCGCGAGTATGTGGACGCCATGGCACAGGATCAGAAGCATATTTACTTTGTTTCCGGCCCAAGCCGCAGCCGCCTTGCCAAGTTGCCGCAGACCGAGCAGGTGCTGGGTAAGGGCTGTGACGTGCTGTATTTCACGGATGAAATGGATGAATTTGTGGTGCAGTCGCTCCATGGCTATGCCGAAAAACAGTTCAAGAGCGTGATGGCTGCGGATCTCGAGCTGCCGGGCGAAGCGGAGGAAAAACCGGATGAGAGCGCCTACAAGCCGACGCTGGACTTTATCAAAGAAACCCTTGGCGAACGGGTGAAGGATGTGCGCATGAGCCAAAACCTTGGTGAGCATCCGGTTTCCATTGTGCCGGATACCGGCATGAGCTTTGAAATGGAGCGCTATCTGAAGCGCATCGGCAATCCCTATGGGGAGTCGTCTGCCGGACGCATCATGGAGCTGAACGCCAACCATCCGGCGTTTGCCGCGCTGCAGCTTGCCAGCGCGCAGGATCCGGAAAAGGCAAAGAAATATGTTGAGGTGCTCTACAGTCAGGGCTTGCTGATGGCAAACCTGCCGCTGGAGGATCCGACGGCCTATACAGACCTTGTTTGCAGCCTGATCGGCTAATGGAACAGGAGCTGCCGCAGATGCGGCAGCTCCTGTTTGCTCCGGGCGGCACATGGTTGCCGCACTGCGCAAAAAAGAAAAATTTCCGGCAAAATTTGAAGAATAGACTTGACTTTTTGCGTGAGATCTTATATTATAAACAAGCTGTTTGGCCGGTAAAGACACGCCGACAGTGCCATGGAGAGATGGCTGAGCTGGTCGAAGGCGCACGATTGGAAATCGTGTAGGCCCCTTAAAGGTCTCAAGGGTTCGAATCCCTTTCTCTCCGCCACTGAACCCGTTGCCCAATAGGGCGGCGGGTTCTTTTTATGTTGCGTTAACACCGGTTCTGTCGGTAAGAATGAAAATGGCTCGATACAAGAAAACCTCCTTTTGCTAAAATGAATGCAGGTTTGCCGACTGCATAAAAAGCAAAAGGAGGTTTTGTCGTGAATGACATACAAAGTTTTTCATATCTCAAGTGAGATGGCGATCGTTTTCACTCCGAAAAGTCGCAGAGAAGAGCTGGTAAGATGCCCTTGCAGGGCTAGTGCGTCCCATTCGTATCACTGATGGCTTTGATCGGTCTAAGCTTCGCGGTTTACCCTTGCATTCACGCCAAAAGAAAGTATAATAGTGTGGCAGAAGCTTGCGGAGGTGCAGAGAATGAAAATTGTTGCAGTTTATGGAAGTGATCGCGCCGGCAGCGTTTCGGCCAAAGTGGTGGATCAAATTCTTGCCGGCGCAAAAGATGCCGGCCATGAGATAGTGACCTATCATGTGTGCGATCCGGCGGTGTTTGGCTGCCGTGCCTGTGGGGCATGCAAGAAAAATGGACAGGATTGTTGCATCTGCGATGGTCTGCAATCCTATTGGCAGGATCTGCGGGAGGCGGGTACGCTGATTTTGGCAATTCCCGTCTATATGGGACAGGCGTCCGGTCAAATGGTCAGCTTTATGAACCGCCATTACTGCCTTCGAAACAGCATGCGCAAGCTGCGCATGCCGGAGGGGAAAAGCCTTGTCACAGTGTTCTCACAGGGCGCGCCATCCAATTACGAAAAATATCAGCCGGCACAGGATTGGTATGTATCCTGCTTTACCCAAATGGGGATGCATGCCGTAGCCAATATTGTTGTTGGCGGAGACTCGGATTTGAATCCGGACGGCGATGAAATGAAATCGGTCTATGCGTTTGGCAAAGATCTGTAAATGGAAAGGCGCGGCATGAGAGAACTAATGGAGTTATTCCTAACATTTGCGAAGGTCGGCGTGATGACCTTCGGCGGCGGCATGGCGATGCTGCCGATTTTGCAGCGTGAGGTTGTGGAGAACAAGCACTGGGCGACCGATGAGGAGCTGATTGATTACTATGCCATCGGCCAGTGCACGCCGGGCATTATTGCGGTCAATACCGCCACGTTTCTCGGTCAAAAGCGAAAGGGGATTGCGGGCGGCATTGTGGCAACGCTGGGTATGGTGTTTCCGTCGCTGGTGATTATCACGCTGCTGGCCGGACTGATTACCAATTTCGCTGATCTGACCGTGGTGCAGAACGCGTTTGCGGGCATTCGGGTGTGCGTGTGCGTGCTGATTCTCAATGCGGTGCTAAAGTTGCTGAAAAGCGCAGTGGTGGACGCGGCGACCGGCGTTATTTTTGCGGTGGTCT
>JAQUZL010000094.1 GCA_028691385.1 Oscillospiraceae bacterium | reverse complement strand
GATGGCGGCGTCCGGACAATAGGGCACGCACAAAAGGCACTGCTTGCACTTTTGCTCGTCCCAAACGGGCGCGCGCGTGCGCCAGTCGCCGGTGTTGACCAGCGCGGCAGTGCCCGGCTCGTAGATTTCACCGCCCGGGGTCATCTCCTGCCAGGGGGTCCATTCGTGGATGTCTTTTGCCTGTTTCATACGCGCTGCGCCTCCTCGATGGCCGTGGTCAGCGCCTGCAAATTGCCTGCGATGACCTGCGGCTTGGTTGCAAATTTGTGCTTCAGGGACGTTTCCATGTTGGAAACAAATTCGGCGGGATCTACCACGCGGCTGATGGCCACGGCGGCGGCCAGCATGGGTGTGTTGGGGAAATTTTTACCCAGCGCCGCCTCGGAAATGCGCCGCGCGTCCAGCGTGCAGATGCGACCGGTCCAGCCGCGCAGCTGCGCGCGCAAGGCCTCCGGCGGCTTGGCGGAATTGATGATGATCGCGCCGCCCGGTTTGAGCCCTGCCGTCACGTCCACACTCTGGAGCAGGGTTTCATCCACCACCACCACATAGTCCGGCTCATAGATGTTGGAGTGCACCGTGCAGCGCGTACTGGAGATGCGGTTATAGGCCGTAATCGGCGCGCCGGCGCGCTCGGGGCCGTATTCGGGAAAGCCCTGCACGTATTTTCCGGACGCAAATGCGGCGTCGGCCAGCAGCAGGCACGCCGATTTTGCGCCCTGACCGCCCCGGCCGTGCCAGCGGATCTCCGTCATGGTTTCATTCATGATAAATGACCTCCTGTAGTCCGGTATGAAAAAAGGCTTTCGCCCCTGTAAAGGGACGAAAGCCGTCAAGCTGTTCGTTGTACCACCCAATACTGCATACCAGCATATGCGCTTCCGTTAACGGGGAAATCCGGCAAAACCTACTGCGCCGCAAGGCGATTCGATTCGCAGCTCCGGAGTGATTTTCGTCCTCGTCCGACATACCGGGATTCCACCGTCCCCGGCTCTCTTTGATGCGGAAGTGGAGGCTTACTTTCTCCATCATGGCTTTTTTATGATTGCTCTTATTCTAAAGCGTCCCGGCGCGGCTGTCAACTGTGAAAAAGAAGAAATTTCGACGGGATTGGGCGCGCAGGTTTTGTGGGTTATGCCTTGCCGGAGATGAGCCACGGCGCAGGCTCGGAAACGAAGGTGTGCTTGCTGCTGAGCTTGGAAACCGCAATCTGGATGACCTCCATGTCGCCGATGCCATATTTCTCAAACAGGGCGGGCAGCGTGGACACAGCGCCGAAGTCCAGCGTGTAAATCACAAACTCCATGTGGGGATTGAGCCGCAGCATGCAGGCAATCTCCTGCTCGGTGCTGGCCGACGCCACCAGCATGGTAAGGCTGGGCACCGGCAGCGATTTCATGGTTTCATCGTCCACATGGTCAATGATGACCACGTTGTTCAGGCCAAACTGGGTGACGTTTTCCTCCATGGTGGCGCGGTCATCGTGATTGTATTCCACGGCGATCACGCTGCCCTCGCTGGCCATCAGCGCGGCTTCCACGGCGATGGACTCGCTGGAGATGGCGCAGACGGTGTCCTGCAGGGCGATGTGCATCTTGTTGAGGATGACGGCGCGAATCTCACTGCCCACATAGTGCACCGAGCCGCGGGAGAAGCTGGCGTTGCTCATGCCGACCTTGTAGGTATAGCGCGCGCTGGGATTCACAATCAGCATGCCCGCCGACGCGTTGATGCCGCGGTCGATCATGTCGGCCAGCTTGTCGTGCTTGATGGGGCCTGCGGGGTCGGAGCCTTCGTTGTACCACACGTCGCACGCGCCAAGTCCCGCGTTCCACATCCGGTAAAAGATGTCCGCGTGACCGGCTTCGGTAAAGACCAGCACGGTGTCATGGGATTCGACGGTGGGAATCAGGTTCTTGTTTTTGCGGGTAATATCCAGAATCTTGACCTTCTCCAGATCAACCGGAGCATTTTCCGCAAAATACTGCAGCCAGGCAAGAATGTGAGAATTGGTAAACAATTGGTTTTCCATAGAAGGTCGCTCCTTTTTCTTAATCGCATCTATTGTATCACAGCGCGGGGCGGTTTTGCACCGACTTTACAGAAAAATATTGGCAAGGCCGATGACAAAGCCGATGAGCGCGCCGAGATTGACCACCGCGCGCAGCTCCTTTTGCATGACCGACATCACAAGCGACTCCAGCTGCGCCATGTCCATGGCGTCGATTTTGCGCTGCACCGTCCCGGCCACGTCCACCCGCGCGACAAATTCTTCGGATTTTTCCGCGATCACCTTGTCATACATGGCGGATATGGCGCGCTTGAGCACGGCGGGGTCAATGCACGCGGCTGCGAGCAAATCCTCGGGCGGCTGCGCGGCAATCTCGTCCGCCTCTTTTTCAATATAGGGCATCAGCAGCTCGCCCGCGTGGTCGGTGAGATACCGGTCAATGGCCGCGCCGAGGGGCTTCGCCATGCCGGCAATGCTGCTCTCATTCAAAAACATGGAAAGAAGGCTGCCGTGCGCCGCCTTTTTGATGGCCGCGCCGCCCTCGCGGACAAGAATGCCAGTGATGTCCAGCTGCGCAATGACGGTTTCCGCCCTGGAGCAGAGCGTCTGGCACAGCGCGGCGCGGCTGTGCCGACACGTTTCGCTGCCCAGCAGCGCTTCCAGCGTCACGCCCACCGGCGTCCCCACAGGCGACACGCCCGCGATGATTTCGTCAATCACCGCGTCGCGCACGTCCGGCGCGGTGAGCGTCCGGGCAAAGTCCTCCGGCGTGAGCAGCTGCCGGGAAATGGCGCTGCCGATGGCGGCCGAGAGCGCCGCGCGGCGCTTGGGGATAATGCCCGGCGTGAACGGCAGGGCGCGGCCAAACACGCGCACGGGCTGGTAGGGCCGAAAGAGCATCTTCACGGCAATATAGTTGGTGCAGTAGCCGATCACCGCGCCGATGAGCGGCCCGGCGGCCATGGATAAAATCGTCATGGTATTCCCCCTGATGATGCCATTTTACATCAGGCGGCAAGTTTTGACAAGCCGGGTTTCCATTTTCCACCCAAGTGTGCTACCATAGAGCCGTTGGAGGGATACAAATGGGAAATTCGGCAAAACGCGTCGCGCTGGGCGGCGTGCTGGCGGCGCTGGGCGTGACGCTCATGTGGCTCACGGCGCTCACGGGACTTGGCACCTATCTTGGGCCTGTGATGGTGAGCCTGACCGCGCTGCCGCTGCTATATGGCTATGGCGCGCGCGACGCGCTGCTGTGCTATCTTACGGTGAGCGTTTTGAGCCTGCTGCTCATTTCGGACAAGGAGCAGGCCTGCATCTATGCCTTCGTGATCGGGTGGTATCCTGCGGCCAAGCCACGCTTTGACCGACTGCCCCGCTGGAAACGCCGCGCGGCCAAATTTGCGGCGTTCAACGCGGTCACAGGGGCGCTGTACTGGGTTTTGCTGCAGGTGATCGGCATGGACGTGGGCGCGGTGACGCCTGCGCTGTCGGTGGGCTTACTCGCGATGGGCAACGTGACCTTCGGCCTGTACGATCAAATGCTCACACGGGTTACGCCCATCTATTTTGCGAGATTTCACCGCCGCTTGTTTGGAAAATAGGCGTGAAAAGCCGCCAAACCCACCCGGGTTTGGCGGCTTTTGCGATCAGATCGCGGCAAAGCGCAGTGTGACCTTGAACAGGTCGCCGTCCACCGTCAGCGAAAAGCTGCCGTTTTGCAGCTGGGTCAGGCTCTGGGCGATGGAAAGGCCAAGGCCGGAGCCTTCGGTGGCGCGGGCGCTGTCGCCGCGCACAAAGCGATCGGTCAGCGCGCCCGGGTCCACCTCGAGCTGCGTGGCGGAGGTGTTTTTGAAGGAGATCACGGCTTGCTCGTCCACCGTATCCAGCGTGAGATAGACTCGCGTGCCGGGCAGGGCATATTTGACGATGTTGCCCATGAGATTGTCAAACACCCGCCACAGCCGCCTGCCGTCGGCAAGAATCCGTACCGGCGCGTCGGGCTGGCGCAGCACCAGCGCCAGATTCCGCTCCTCCAGCCGCTGCGCGTATTCGCCCGCCGTCTGCGTCAGCAGGACGCCCGCCTCGCACGGCGCAAGCAGTACCTCCAGGTTGCCGGTGGAGGCCTTACTGGCTTCCACCAGATCGTCAATGAGCTTTTTCAGCCGCTCGGATTGGCGGTGGAGCACATCCGCATATTCATGGATGGTTTCATTGTCCGTTGGCTCTTTGCCGATGAGGTCTGCATAGTTGATGATGCTGGTGAGCGGCGTTTTGATGTCGTGGGACACGTTGGTGATCAGCTCCGTTTTCATCCGCTCGCTTTTCATCCGCTCATCCACCGCGCGGGTCATCCCGGCGGCGATGGAGTTGAGGTTTTCCCCATGCGCTTTGAAATCCCAGACCATGCGATGCGTGTCCACCTGATAGGAAAGGTCGCCCGCGGCCAGCGCCTGCCCACCCTTTTGCAGCTTGCGCAGCGTGAGCGCGAGATATAGCGCGGCGGGAATCAGCACCAGCTTTTCCAAAAACCAGCATAGCAGCAAAAAGCTGCCGTCCCAGTAAAACAGCAGGATTCCAAAAAACTCCGCAAAGCACAACGCGCCAAGTCCCACAATGGTTTTCCAAAGCAGCGGCAGATTGCCCGCTACGTTCTTTGCCCCTGTAAGCAGCCATTTTGCCGCGCGGCAAAGGCCTTTTCCGATGCGCCAGAGCAGCGTGTTCCGCCACCACCTGCCGAGCTTGACCCGCACGGCAAAATTCATGCAGTACCAGATGCCGAGCGCCGCAGCATAGACCGCAAAGATGGCCAGCGCCACCAACTCCAGCGCGGCGGAGCCAAGTTCGGCATAGCCGATCATCAGCGGTGCAAGCAGCGCTGCGCCGACCAGCGCGGTCAGCAAATCAAAGGGGATCTGTTCCAGCGCGCCGCAGGCGATGCCCGGCTGACGCGCCCGGCGACCGGCTGCGCACATCAGAAACACAAAGCACGCGATGGCCAGCACCGCGCAGGCAATGCCGATGGGATAGACCCAGTAGCGCAGGGCGTAGCCAGCCGATATAGCGGCGGCGTAGAACGCATAGTCATCGTCCACGGCAAGCGCATCTGTGACGGTGAGCGCGGCCACCACCGGTTTTGCGTCGACACTGTCGTCGTAGCGCGGATCAAAGGTGATGCTGTAGCGCCACTGGCCGGGATTCTCATCATAGGTAAACAGCGTTTTTCCCTCCTGCGAGAGATCGGCGCTGCCGATGTTTTTTTCGCGGCAGTAATTCTCGGCCGCCTGCGTGTCACCGTTTGCCGCGAGGGCGGCGAGGTTGTGACAGTCCCAATAGGCGACCGATTCCCATTGCTGCCGCAAAAACTGGGACTGGCCGGTGGTATAGACTTCCGCGTCCACCATCACGCATGCCGCCAGCACACAGGCTGCGCCGGTGCAGACGGCGGCGATGAGCAGCACGGCGGCTGTCAGCTTGGCGGCAAGGGAGGACTGAATTGCCTGTATTTTCATGGGCGATTTCCTTTCTCCATTTTGTAGCCCTGCCCCCAGACCACCTTGAGATAGCGCGGCTCGGCCGGGTCAAGCTCCAGCTTTTCCCGCAGGTGGCGGATGTGCACGGCCACGGTGGCCTCGCTGCCGCAGGGCGTGTCGCGCCAGACGCGCCGGTAGATCTCCCGGGGGGAATAGACCTGCCCGGGCATGGTCATCAGCAGCTTCAAAATCTCATATTCCGTGGGCGTGAGGGAAACCGGGTCGCCGTCCAGCGTGACCTGCTTTTGCCCGTCGTCGAGCACAATGCCGCCAAGCTGCAGCGCGGACGGCGCGGCGGTCGTTCCGCCCAAAAGCAGGTAGCGGCGCAGCTGCGAGCGTACCCGCGCGCCCACCTCCACCGGGTTGAAGGGCTTGGTGATATAGTCGTCCGCGCCCACGTCGAGCCCCAGAATCTTATCGGTGTCCTCGCTTTTGGCCGTCAGCAGAATGATCGGCACATTGCTGCGCTCGCGCAGCTGCACCATGGCGGAAATGCCGTCCAGCTCCGGCATCATGATGTCCATGAGAATGAGGTGCAGCGCCTCCCGGGCGGCGCATTCCAGCGCCTGCCGCCCGGTGGACGCGGTGAGCAGGCGATAGTCCGGGCTTGCCAGATAGATTTTCAGTGCGCGCACGATGTCCGGCTCATCGTCGCAGATCAGAATATTGTACATGTTCTCCCTCCTTGCCCCTATCATAGAGAAATCGCGATTTAGAAAAAAGGTGGAAATCCTTTAAGATTTCTTTAAGATTCCAAAATCGCCCGGGCTTCAAACCCGGGCGATGCGCTCAGGTGGCGTCAAGGCGCGTCAGCGCCACAAGACTTTCCACCACCTTGTCCATTTCCTGCACGCAGGCAAATTCCCGCACGCTGTGGTGCAGATAGCTGCCGGTGCCCATGTCCGGGCACGGCAGGCCGCGCCAGGACAGATTCGCGCCGTCCGTGCCGCCGCGCGCAGGTTCGGTTTTCGGCGTGCCGCCGGCTTCACGGATGGCGGCAAAGGCGCGCTCCACCATGGCATAGTGGGGCTTTATTTTTTCCTCCATGTTGCGGTAGCTGTCCGTCACGGTGAGCTGCACCGTGCCCGCGCCATATCGGCGGCAGAGAAAATCGCATACATCGGCCATCACGGCCTTGCGTGAAGCCAGCTTTTTTGCGTCGTGATCGCGCAGCAGATAGTCGCATTCGGCGTGGCGCACGCTGCCGCAGAGCGATTCCAGGTGGTAAAAGCCCTCAAAATCCTGCGTATGCTCCGGCCGCTCGGCCTTGGGCAGCAGCGCGTCCAGCTCCGCTGCGATGGACGCGGCGTTGATCAGCAGGTTTTTGGCTGTGCCGGTATGGACGGCGTTGCCGAAAATTTCAATGTGCGCGGTGGCGGCGTTAAAATTTTGATAGACCACCGTGCCGAACGCTTCGCCGTCGAGGGTGTAGGCGGCCTTCGCGCCGAAGCGGGCAAGGTCAAATTTGTCGGTGCTGCCGCCAATCTCCTCGTCGGGGGTGAAGGCAAGGCAGACCGTGCCGTGGGGCAGCGCGGGATCGGCCAGCAGCCGCTCGGCAAGGGTCATGATCTCGGCAATGCCCGCCTTGTCGTCTGCGCCCAGCAGGGTGCGGCCGTCAGTCACCACCAGATCGCAGCCCACGCAGTTGGCAAGCGCCGGCGCGTCGGCGGGGGAGAGCGTGGCCGCGCCAAGGTCAATCACGCCGCCGTCATAGCCCTCCACCACCCGGGGCGTTACCTCCGCGTTCGGCACATCGTCCGCCGTATCCAGGTGGGCAATGAAGCCGAGCGGCGCGGCGTGCTCGCAGCCGGGTGTGGCGGGCAGATAACCATAGACAAAGCCGAAGCCGTCCATGGTGACGCCGGAAATGCCAAGATCAAGCATCTCCTGCGCCAGC
>JAQUZL010000093.1:6316-7531 GCA_028691385.1 Oscillospiraceae bacterium | reverse complement strand
CCGGCACTGCAGCTCGCCGGTTTTTTTGAGCATTTCGAGCCGATGCGCCTGCAGGTCATCGGGCAGGTGGAAACGACCTATCTTGAGGAACTGACCCATGAGCAGCGCCTTGTCGCGTTTGACCGCTACTTTTGTTTCAAAATTCCAGCGCTCATTATTGCCAGAGGCAGACAGCCGCTGGCGGAATGCCTGATGATGGCCAAAAAGCACGGCATCTCGCTGCTCAGCTGCGAAAACACCACCTCGGAGATTGTTTCCTCGCTGATTTCCTCGCTGCGGCTGTATCTCGCGCCCCGGGTGACCCGTCACGGCGTGCTGGTGGACGTCTACGGCGAGGGATTGTTCCTGGTGGGCGAAAGCGGCGTCGGCAAAAGCGAGGCTGCGGTAGAGCTGATTAAGCGCGGACACCGGCTCATTGCCGATGATGCGGTGGAAATTCGCCGCGTGACAGAAAATCAGCTGGTGGGCGAAGCGCCGGAGCTGATTCGTCACTACATGGAGATCCGCGGCATTGGTGTGACAAATATAGCAAAGCTGTTTGGAATGGGCGCGGTCAAGGACAGCAGCAACATTGACCTTGTCATCAACATTGAACCTTGGGATGACAATGAGTTTTATGACAGACTGGGTCTTGAGGATAACATGACCGAGCTTTTGGGCGTCAAGGTGCCAAGTCTTACCATTCCGGTCAAGCCGGGCAGAAATCTTGCGGTGATAGTCGAGGTCGCGGCGATGAATAACCGCCAAAAGAAAATGGGCTATAATCCTGCGCAGGAGTTTACGGATCAGATTAACAATTATATGGACAGAACCGTATGAAAAAACAGGCAGCTTCGGCTGCCTGTTTTATTGCCTGCCCTGCGGAAGTTGACACAACAAACCGGAAATTGCAGTTCTATTTCAGAAAAGATATGATATAATAGCCGCAAGGCGGCTATTATATGCGCATTTTGGCGCTCTGCGCCAAAGCGCTTAAATATTTCAAGGCCCTGCCGCTGGAAGCGGCAGATGGCCATATTATATCATGATGAAATCATGATATAATAGCCGCAAGGCGGCTATTATATGCGCATTTTGGCGCTCCGCGCCAAAGCGCTTAAATTTCAAGGCCCTGCCGCTGGAAGCGGCAGATGGCCATATTATATCATGATGAAATCATGATATAATAGCCGCAAGGCGGCTATTATATGCGCATTTTGGCGCTCTGCGCCAAAG
>JAQUZL010000093.1:0-6216 GCA_028691385.1 Oscillospiraceae bacterium | reverse complement strand
ATTAACATGATCCACCCGGAGGCGTTTATGAACTGGACGACGGACTTCATTCATGAAATCGGAAGCAGAGCACCTGCGCTGCCGCTGTTGCAGGGACAGCGGCTTTCCGCGCTGACCTCGTTTCGCATCGGCGGCGAGGCCGCACTGGTCGCGCTGCCGCAGAATGCGCGGGAGCTGGACGCGCTTTTGCGCGCGGCGCAGCAAAAAGAGGTTCGCGTGGTGATGCTCGGCGCGGGAACCAATGTACTCGCGCCGGACGCGGGACTGGACGCGCTGGTAATCTCGACGCGTGAGCGCATGACCGAAATTTCGGTGCAGCCGGGCCATTGCCTGCAGGCGCTGTGCGGCGTGAGTCTTGCCGCGCTTGCCGCCCGCGCGCAGGAACTGGGGCTGACAGGCCTGGAATTTGCCCACGGAATCCCCGGCACGGTGGGCGGCGCATTGATGATGAACGCCGGTGCGTACGGCGGCGAAATTGCGGATGTGGCAGTATGCGCCAAGGTGCGTATGCCGGACGGCATGATTCGGACGCTTTCGCGGGATGAAATGGAATTTTCTTATCGCCGCAGTGTGTTCCAGACCCTTGGCGGCGTGATTTTGGAGGCGACCTTTGCGCTGCGACCCGGCGATTCGGCCGAGATTTTGCGCACCATGCAGCAGCTGCGCGCAAAGCGGATCGCGTCACAGCCGCTGGAATATCCTTCGGCCGGCAGCACATTTAAGCGGCCGGAAAGCGGCTATGCCGCCCAGATGATTGAACGGGCGGGGCTGAAAGGCGCGGCCATCGGCGGCGCGCAGGTATCCCCAAAGCATGCCGGATTTATCATTAACCGCGGCGGCGCGACGGCGGCGGATGTGCGCGCGCTGATGGCATTGGTTCAAATGCGCGTGGAATCGACTTGCGGCTGTCGTCTGGAGCCGGAAGTGCTGTTTCTGTGAAAGGAGCGGAGTATGCAATTTTTGATTGTTTCGGGGTTGTCGGGCGCGGGAAAAAGCCGTACGGCGTCGACGCTGGAGGATCTGGGCTTTTACTGTGTGGACAATATGCCAGCTGATCTCATCGGCCAATTTGCGCAGATCTGTCTTGCCACCAAGGGCAGATATGAAAAGGTGGCGCTGGTAACCGATGTGCGCGGCGGGCTGACCTTTGACGGTCTGTTCAAGGCGCTCGACGGTCTGGACAAAATGGGCTGCGAATACTCCATTGTGTTTGTCGAGGCGTCCGATGAGGTCATCATCAAGCGATTTAAGGAAACGCGGCGGGTTCACCCGCTCACCAAGGACGGCACGCAGCTGATGGAGGCGGTTCGGCGCGAGCGCGCGCTGATGGCGCCGATTCGCAACCGCGCGGCGGTGATTGTCGATACCTCCGCGTTGACCCTGTCGGGTCTGCGAAGCGTCTTGATTCGGAACTTTGCCGGGAATTTGCAGGATCGGTCAATGTCGGTCAATGTGGTGTCCTTCGGCTTCAAATACGGCCTTCCGCTGGATGCGGATTTGGTGCTGGATGTCCGTTTTTTGCCGAATCCGTATTATATCGCGGATCTCAAGGAGCTGACGGGACTGGACCTGCCGGTACACGATTTCATTTTTTCCTATCAGCAAAGCTGCGACTTTTTGGATAAAGTCAAGGACTTGCTCAGTTTTTCCCTGCCGCTGTATGTGACCGAGGGAAAAAACAATATTGTCATTGCAGTCGGCTGTACGGGTGGACGGCATCGCAGCGTGGCGGTTTCAAAAGCGCTTGGCGAATTTACCGCAAAAAAAGGCTATGCAACCGTCATCAGCCATCGCGATATGGGAAGGCGCTGAAGCATTGCCGCAAGACGGTGAGGGATGAATCATGGGAGAAAACCGGGAGTGCGTCCGGCTGTATCTGCCGGGACATGCAAACCTGCGCATCGCGGTGCTGGGCGGCGGGCACGGACTGTCCAATATGCTCCGCGGATTAAAATGCTACGCAAAAAATATCACGGCGATCGTGTCGGTGGCCGATGACGGCGGCGGCTCCGGACAGCTGCGGGAGGATTTGGGCATGCTGCCGCCGGGCGACATTCGCAATTGCATTCTTGCGCTGGCTAATACGGAGCCGACCATGGAAAAACTGATCAATTATCGTTTTTCCGAGGGGCGGCTGGCCGGACAGAGCTTCGGCAATCTGTTCCTCGCGGCGCTCAACGGAATTTCAAACGGATTTGACGAGGCGGTGCGCCGCATGGGCGACGTGTTGGCCATCACCGGCTGCGTGCTGCCGGTGACCAATCAATGCGTCAATCTGGAAGCGGAGTTTGAAAACGGCGTACGTGTGCTGGGGGAAAGCAAGATTGCGGCGGCGAAAAAGGACAATGACTGCGATATTCGCAGAATTCGCCTGGTACCGGAGCATCCGCAGGCGCTGCCCGAGTGCATTGACGCCATCAGTCAGGCGGATCTTGTGGTGATGGGGCCGGGCAGCCTTTATACCAGTATTATTCCGAATCTTCTGGTTTCGGGGATTACGCAGGCGCTTGGCAAGAGCCATGCGCTCAAGATTCTGGTCATGAACATTATGACGCAGGACGGCGAAACGGAGGGTTATACCGGCGCAGACCACGTGCGTGCGCTGATGCGGCACTGCGGCAGCCATATTGTGGACGTCTGTGTGGCCAACGATGCGCCGATCGGTCCGGCGCAGCGTGCCATTTATCAAAAAGAGGATTCCGAACCGATTGCACTGCACCGCGCAGAGATCGAGCAGATGGGCATTGCGGTGCGGGAGTTTCCGCTGGTGGACAGCGGCGAACTGGTGCGCCATGCGCCGGACAAGCTGGCGCGCGCACTGATGGAGGTCTGGCGGGAATTTCGGTTTTGTTGAAAGCAGGAGGGCGGTATATGTCATTTTCAGGAAATGTGAAGGCGGAACTGTGCCGCCAGCCGATGGTGCGGCACTGCTGCGCAGTGGCGGAGTGCTATGGCGTGCTGCTGTACTGCAACACGTTTTCCGGCAGCGCGATCAAGGTTGTCACAGAAAGTCAGCCGCTGGCGCAGCGGCTGCCAAAGCTGTTTCACAGAGCGTTCGGTCTGGAATTCGACGCCGTGCCGGACACCGCGCGGCCGGGCAAGCTGGTGCTGGAAATCACAAAGCCGGAGAAAATCCGACAGGTGTTCGGCGCGTTCGGCTATACGGCCGATCAGATGCTTGCGCTGCACCTCAATCTGGGCGTTCTGGAAAACGAATGCTGCCGCACCGCGTTTCTGCGCGGCGCATTTCTTGCCGGCGGCTCGGTGACAGACCCCGGCAAGCGCTATCATCTGGAGCTGGCCACGCCGCATTTTAACGTCAGCCGCGAAACCTATTCGCTGCTGCTCGAGCAGGGCTTTTCGCCCAAGGATACCACAAGAGCGGGCAATCTGGTGGTCTATTTCAAGCAGAGCGACTTCATCGAGGACTTCCTCACCATGGCGGGCGCGCCGGTGTGCGCCATGCGGATCATGGAGGCCAAGGTGGAAAAGGATCTGCGCAACGGCGTCAATCGCAGGGTCAACTGCGAAACGGCCAACCTCACCAAGGTGGTGGATGCGGCGCAGGAGCAGATGCTTGCCATTCGCGTTTTGCAGGCCAAGGGGCTTCTGGACACCCTGCCGCCGCGACTGCGCGAGAGCGCCATGCTGCGCATGGAAAATCCGGAAGCGACGCTGCAGGAGCTTGCCCAGATGGTGATGCCGCCGCTCACAAAATCGGCGATGAACCACCGCATGCGCAAGCTGATTGCGCTGTCGAAACAATAAGGAGGACGCAATGGCGTTTGTGCATCTGCATTTGCATACCGAGTTCAGCCTGCTTGATGGCGCCTGCCGCATCAATCAATTGATGGACAGGGTCAAGGAGCTTGGCCAGAGCGCCGTGGCCATCACCGATCACGGCGTCATGTATGGCTGTATTGATTTTTACAGGGCGGCTAAAAAGGCCGGCGTCAAGCCGATCATCGGCTGCGAGGTCTATGTTGCGCCGCGCTCGCGGCACGACCGCGTCCATGGCGTGGATAACGAGGCACGGCATCTGGTGCTGCTATGCAAAAATGAAACCGGCTATCGCAACCTCAGCTATATGGTATCCCAGAGCTTTCTGGACGGCTTTTATATCAAGCCCCGGGTGGATCTGGAGCTGCTGGCGGCGCACAGCGAGGGACTGATTGCGCTCTCGGCGTGCCTTGCGGGCGAAATTCCCCGCGCACTGATGCAGTCGGATTATCCGGCGGCCAAGGCGGCGGCGACGCGCTACGCCGAGATTTTCGGCCCGGGCAACTTCTATCTGGAGCTGCAGGATCACGGCATTGCCCAGCAAAACGAAGTCAATCAGGGCGTTTTGCGCCTTGCACGGGAAATGGGGCTGCCCCTTGTGGCGACCAACGACGCCCACTATCTGCGCCCGGAGGACGCCGAAATGCAGGACGTGCTCTTGTGCGTGCAGACGGCCAAAACCGTGGACGATCCCGACCGGATGCGCTTTCAAACCCAGGAGTTTTATCTTAAAAGCGAGCAGCAGATGCGTGCGCTGTTTCCAAACGTATCCGAGGCGTTTGATAACACGGTCAAAATTGCCGAACAGTGCAATGTGGAATTCACCTTCGGACAGTACCATCTGCCGCATTTTGACGTGCCGCAGGGCGAAACCAACTGGACATATTTTGTGAAGCTCTGCAGCGAGGGCTACGCAAGACGCTATCCCAGCGCGCCGGAACAATACCGACAGCAGTTGGACTATGAGATGCAGATGATTCACAAAATGGGCTATGTGGACTATTTTCTGATTGTGGCGGACTTTGTGAATTTTGCAAAGAATGCAGGTATTCCCGTCGGCCCCGGGCGCGGGTCGGCTGCCGGCGCGATGGTGTCCTACTGCATGGACATTACGGATATTGACCCGGTTAAGTACAGCTTGGTTTTTGAACGGTTTCTGAATCCGGAGCGCGTGAGCATGCCGGATATTGATATGGACTTTTGCGCCATTCGCAGGCCGGAGGTCATTGACTACGTAATGCGCAAGTATGGCGCGGATCACGTGGCGCAGATCGTCACCTTTGGCACCATGGCGGCGCGCGGCGCGATTCGCGACGTGGGCAGAGCGCTTAATTTTTCCTTTGCGGAAACCGATGTGGTGGCAAAGCTGGTGCCCACCACGCTGCATATTACCCTCGATGAGGCGCTGCGCGCTTCGACGCAGCTCAAAGCGCTCTATGACGACGATGAGCGGGTGCGCCGGCTGATCGATACGGCGCGGGCGCTGGAGGGGATGCCGCGCAACACGTCCACCCACGCGGCGGGCGTGGTGATCACCGCGCAGCCGGTCTATGACTATGTGCCGCTGTCGCGCAATGACGAAACCATTGTCACCCAGTACACCATGACCACGCTCGAGGAGCTGGGGCTGCTCAAAATGGACTTTCTCGGGCTGCGCAACCTGACCATCATCGACGATGCGGAAAAAGAAATCCGGAAGCAGGTTCCGGACTTTTCGGCGGCGGCTGCGCCGGAGGACGACCCGGAAACCTTCCAAATGCTCTCTGAGGGGCGCACCGCAGGCGTGTTTCAGCTGGAATCTTCCGGCATCACGTCGGTCTGCACCGGCATGAAGCCCCAATCCATTGAAGATGTGACGGCCATTGTGGCGCTGTACCGGCCGGGGCCGATGGATTCCATCCCCAAATTTATCGCCAGCAAGCAAAACCCGGCGTCCATCACCTACAAGACCCCGCTGCTTGAGCCGATTTTGTCGGTTACCTACGGCTGCATGGTCTATCAGGAGCAGGTCATCGAGATTTTCCGCAAGCTGGGCGGCTACTCGCTGGGACAGGCGGATAATATGCGCCGCGCCATCTCCAAAAAAAAGCAGGAGGTCATCGTCAAAGAGCGGCAGACCTTCGTTTACGGCGATCAGGCGCGGGGAATTTCCGGCGCAATTGCCCTCGGCGTGCCGGAAAAGACGGCAAATGAAATTTATGATGAAATTCTTGACTTTGCCAACTATGCGTTCAATAAGGCGCACGCGGTTTGCTATGCCAAGGTGAGCTATGAAACGGCCTATCTCAAGTGCCACTATCCCAGGCAGTATATGGCGGCGCTGATGACCTCGGTGCTTGACAGCGCGGTCAAGGTGTCCGAGTATATTGCGGCCAGCCGCGAGATGGGCATTGCGCTGCTGCCGCCCAACATCAACGAATCCAACGACTATTTCAC
>JAQUZL010000092.1 GCA_028691385.1 Oscillospiraceae bacterium | reverse complement strand
CACCGTGGCGGAGATGAACGCGAAATGCCGCCGTCTGGCTAATCTGGGGCTGATCATCATTGACTACCTGCAGCTCATGACCTCTGCCGGCGGCGACGGCAGAACGCCGGTAAACCGCGTGCAGGCCGTGGGTGAAATTTCCCGTGCCATGAAAATCATGGCCAAAGAGCTGGACGTGCCGGTCATCTGTCTAAGTCAGCTGTCGCGTTCGCCGGAAAGCCGGCAGGACAAGCGCCCGATTCTGTCCGACCTGCGTGAATCCGGCGCCATCGAGCAGGACGCAGATGAGGTACTGTTTCTCTATCGCGACGACTATTATAATGAGAACTCCGAGGATCAGAACGTAGCCGAGGCCATCATCGCCAAGAACCGCCACGGTGAAACCGGCACGGTTCGGCTGCAGTGGCTGCCGCAGTTCACAACCTTCTCGGATTTGGAGTGGAAGCACAGTGACGGATAAAGTTGCCGCATTTTTGCGGGAGCGGCAGATTGCGGGGCGGCTTGTCTGCGCCGTTTCCGGCGGCGCGGACTCCATGGCGCTGCTGGACTGCCTTGTTTCCCTGTCCCAAACAATGCCCATCACCGTTTCCTGCGCCCACTTCAACCACCGTCTGCGCGGCGCGGCCTCTGACCGGGACGAGGACTTTGTCCGCCGGTTTTGCGCGGCGCGGGGCATCGCGTTGCACCTTGGCCGCTGCGATGTTGCCGCGCAGTGCGGCGAGAGTGTGGAAACGGCCGCACGGCGCGCGCGCTATGCGTTTTTTGACACGCTGCCCGGCGACTATGTCGTCACCGCCCACACTGCCGACGACAATCTGGAAACGGTGCTCATGCGTCTGCTGCGCGGGCCGTCCCTCAAGGGACTTTGCGGCATTCCGCCGGTACGCGGCAGATTTCTCCGGCCGCTGCTTGGCGTCACAAGGGCGGAGATTCTGGCCTATCTGGCCGCTGCGTCGATTGACCATGTGGAGGATGAAACCAACGCGCTGGACGACTGCCTGCGCAACCGGCTGCGCCACCATGTCGTGCCCCTGCTGGAACAGGAGAATCCCTCGCTTGCCGCTTCTGTTGCCGCGCGGTGTCAGACGCTGCGCGATGAGGACGCGCTGCTCGATACGCTTGCCGGGCAGGCGCTGGAAAAAAGTCGCCACGGCGGCGGCTATCGCTGCTCGGTGCTCACTGCGCAGCCCGACGCAGTGCAAAAGCGCGCCGCGCTCTTGCTGCTGCGGCAAGCCGGCGTTCCGGCGCATACGGAGCAGCATGTGCGCGCGCTGTGCGCGCTGATTGCTTCCAGCAACCCCTCCGCACAGTGTTCGCTGCCCGGCATGACGGCCGCACGGCAGTATGACCTCTTGCTTGTCCCTGCCGCAGCGCCGCTCTCGCCGCCGGAAATGCCCCTTGCCGTGCCCGGCCGCACGATGTTTGGCGCTGCTGAAATTCTTTGCAGTCTTTCACCCCTGTCGGGGGCGATTGCCGTTGCACTGGATCGCGTCGGCTCTCTGACGGTACGCGCGCGTCGCCCCGGCGACGCCATTACGCTGTCCGGCGGAACCAAAACACTGAAAAAATTATTGATCGACCACAAAATTCCGGCCGCCCGACGGCCTGAAATTCCCGTCATCACCGACGCCTGCGGCATCGTCGCAGTTGGCTTTATTGGCGCGGATCGCAACCGCATTCCCGCCGCCGGCGAGGCGGCACTCTATATCAAATGTACAGAAAGAAGTGCAAAGCTATGATGGACCAGGATATTGCATACATCATGTATACCGAGCAGCAGCTGCATGAACGGGAGAACGAACTTGGGAAACTGCTTACAAAGGAATATGCCAACCGGCGGCCGATTTTTATCGGCATTCTGCGCGGCGTTGTCGTCTTTTATGCCGATATGGTGCGCCGCATCCCCATTCCCTGCGACTTTGATTTTATGTCGGTCACCTCTTACGCCGGCACTACCTCGTCCGGCCGCGTCAAAATTGACCTTGACACCCGCTATGACCTGCTCGGTCGCGACGTTGTCATTCTCGAGGACATTCTGGACACCGGCCGCACGCTGAAATCCGTCCACGACCTGCTGCTGCAGCGTCATCCGGCGTCGCTGAAAATCTGCGCGCTGCTGGATAAACCGGAGCGGCGCATTTCCGACATTGAGGCAGATTGGGTCGGCTTTACCATCCCCAATGAATTCGTGGTCGGCTATGGTCTGGACTTCAACGACAGCTATCGCAACCTGCCCTACGTCGGGGTTCTGAAGCCCGAAATCTACGAAAAGTAAAGGAGCTTGACCTTGAACAGAAAATCACATCTGTTTTCTCTTGGTTTCATGATGATTGCCGCGCTGGCGCTGGTGCTGTATTTCAGCCGCACCGCCCCCACGCAGGTCGGCATCCCTTATTCCCAGATGGTTTCCCTGTTCGAAAACGAGCAGGTCACATCCTTCGTGGTCAAAGACAATACGGTGACCATGAACCTGCGCGCGCCGCTGGACGGCCAATCCAGCGTGCACCACGACCTGAACAATTTCAGTGTCTTTTACTATGATCTGGGCGAGCTGATTCAGCAGCAATACCACGACGGCATCCTCACGGACTATGATTATCCCAAGTCCAGTGAAACGCCGTGGTGGCTAACCTTTGTGCCGTATCTGCTGCTGGGCGCTGTGTTCCTTTTGGTGTGGTTTGTGATGATGAACCGCTCCGCGGGCGGCGGCGGCAATGTGATGAAATTCAGCAAGGCGCACGCCCGTCTGGGCGCGGACGCCGAGGGCAAAAAGGTCACCTTTGACGATGTCGCCGGCGCAGATGAGGAAAAGGCCGAGCTACAGGAAATTGTGGAATTTCTGCGCAATCCGCAGAAATTCACCCAAATCGGCGCGCGCATTCCCAAGGGCGTGCTGCTGGTCGGCCCTCCGGGCACCGGCAAAACGCTACTGGCCAAGGCCGTGGCCGGCGAATCCGGCGTGCAGTTTTTGTCCATCTCCGGTTCCGACTTTGTGGAGCTGTATGTGGGCGTCGGCGCAAGCCGCGTGCGCGATCTGTTTGAGCAGGCCAAAAAAATAGCGCCCAGCATCATTTTTATCGACGAAATCGACGCGGTCGGCCGCAAGCGCGGCGCAGGTCTGGGCGGCGGGCACGATGAGCGCGAGCAGACCCTCAACCAGCTGCTGGTGGAAATGGACGGCTTTGGCAGCAACGAGGGCGTCATCGTCATGGCAGCCACCAACCGCAAGGACATTCTGGACTCCGCGCTGCTGCGCCCGGGTCGCTTCGACCGCCAAATCTATGTGGGCGCGCCGGACGCCAAGGGTCGCGAAGCCGTGCTGCGGGTGCACGCCCGCAACATTCCCCTTTCCGACGACGTGAACCTGCGCGTAGTGGCCGGCGCAACCACCGGTTTTACCGGCGCAGATCTTGCCAACCTGCTCAATGAATCCGCCCTGCTGGCCGCGCGGCACAGCCGCCCTGTGGTGGCCATGGCCGATCTGGAAGAGGCCATGCTCAAGGTCATAGCAGGGCCTGAAAAACGCAGCCATGTGGTGAGCAAGCACGAGCGCCGCCTGACCGCCATTCATGAAGCCGGTCACGCGGTGGTGATGCACGCGCTGCCCACCCACGACCCGGTGCACGCCATCACCATTGTGCCCCGCGGCGGCGCGGGCGGCATGACCATTTCTCTGCCGGAGGAGGATCACAGCTTTCTCAGCCGCAACGAGATGTTCGAGCAAATCGTGGCGCTGCTGGGCGGCCGCGTGTCCGAGGCGTTGTTCCTCGATGACATTTCCACCGGCGCGTCCAACGATATTGACCGCGCCAGCGCCATTGCCCGCGAGATGGTCACCCGCTACGGCATGAGTGAGGCCATCGGCGCAATCAGCTATGGCAGCAGCGGCGAGGTGTTTATCGGCCGTGACTACGAAAAAACAAAGTCCTACTCGGAAAAGACGGCCGGCAGTCTGGATGACGAGGTCAAGCGTTTGGTGGGCGCCGCCTATGACCGCTGCACTGTCATCTTGAAGGAAAATGCCGCGCAGCTGCTTGGCGTCGCCGATTTTCTGGAGGCGCACGACGCCATGGATCGCGGGCAGTTCGAAGCGGTGATGCGCGGCGAAAACCCCGCCCTTGCCGCGCCCGTTTCCTTGTTTGGCGCAGAGAATGTGCCGGATGCAGCGCTGCCGGATGCTTCCAACGCGCCGAAAAACGAAGAGGAGAATTGATATGAAAACACTCTTGTTTGTCAACTGCTGCCTGCGCGGCGAATCCAGCCGCACCCTGCGGCTGTGCAATGTGCTGCTTTCCCGCCTCGCGGAAGCTTATCACATTGAGCAGTGCGATCTCGCCACCGCCGGCTTTGCGCCTCTTACCGCAGACGATCTTGCCGCGCGTGACGCGCTTGCCGACGAATCCGCGCCATTTCTCGCCGCCGCGCGGCAGTTTGCCGCGGCAGATCTCATCGTCATCGGCGCGCCCTATTGGGATCTCTCCTTCCCCGCCGCCCTCCGGGTCTATTTGGAGCAGGTATCCCTTATCGGCGTCACGTTCCATTATACCGAGGATGGCCGCGCGGCCGGACTGTGCAATGCGGAAAAGCTGATTTACATCACCACGGCCGGCGGCTTTATCGGCGCAAACAACTATGGCTATGACTACCTCACCGCCCTGTGCCGGGAACTGTTTGGCATCGCGGAAACAGCCTTTGTGAGCGCAGAGGGCATGGACATCATTGGCTATGACGCCGAGGGCGCGCTGCAGCGCGCAGAAGCGGCGCTGGCCACCATTTAAGCGGCAAAAAGAGGGGGAGAAAGCAATTGCTTTCTCCCCCTCTTTGTTGGTTTATTCTACGTCTGCATAATCGTCGTATTCCGACGGGCGGCGCTTATGGCAGCAGCCATTCGACATCTTGTCCCAGTAGCCGATTGCAAGGCACACAAAGCTTGCCAGTGCCAGCGATGCGCCGACGATCTTCAAAACAAAGCGAGCAGTTTTCACCGAAATCCCCCGTTTCCACACACATTGAAGTGACTACTTTTCTTTATTATAACCTGCCGCAGGTCATTTGGCAACTGGTTTTTATCGGTTCCATTTCTCCCAATCGTCCAAGTTTCCCGTCAGCTCCACATTGAAGCCCGGCACCTCCACCAAAAGCCGTACAAGGCTCGGATTTTCGCAGACAAAGGTGACCTTTTTCCCGGCAAGTCCGGAAAAGCGCACTGTTCGCGGCTCATCGTCCAGCGGCGTGTAGCCGCAGTCGTAGTCGCCGATCAGCTTCACGGACATGGGCAGCAGCAGCGTGGTGACCGGCGTTTCATAAAACGCGTCGCCGCTGATATAACGCACCGGCATTCCCTCAAACATGGACGGCACGCGAACATACGTGCTGCTGCCGGTATATTCCGTCACGCCGGCATAGCCGTCCTCAAAGCGCTTGAGCGCCAAACCCGCGGTCATTCCGCACCGCCAAAGACGCCGGAGGAGAGATACCGCTCGCCGGTGTCGGTAAAGATAACCGCAATCTTTTTCCCGGCAAATTCCGGGCGCAGTGCCACCTGTTTGGCCGCCCATGCTGCCGCGCCGGCGGAAATGCCCACCAGAAGGCCTTCTGTTTTGGCCAGATACCGGCACATTTCAAATGCATCCTCGTCGGCAACGTCGATCACCTCGTCGATCTGCGCCCGGTCGAGCACCGACGGGATAAAGTTTGCGCCAATTCCCTGAATTTTGTGCGCGCCGGCATAGCCCTTGGTGAGCAGCGGCGAACCGGCAGGCTCCACCGCGATGATGCGGCAGTCCTTGCAGACCTTTCTGATGCCGTGGCCGGTGCCGGTCAGCGTGCCGCCGGTTCCGACGGTCGCAATCACCGCGTCCACCTGCCCGTCCAAATCCCGCAGGATCTCCTGCGCAGTGGTCTTTTCATGGGCTGCAGCGTTGGCCGGATTGTTGAACTGATCCGGGATAAAGCTGCCGGGATGCTCCCGCTGCAGCTGTTTTGCCTTCTCCACCGCGCCGGCCATACCATCCTTGGCGGGCGTCAGCACCAGCTGCGCGCCCAACGCGCCGAGGAGCATCCGCCGCTCCATGCTCATGCTCTCCGGCATGGTCAGAATCAGCGGATAGCCCTTGCTCGAGCAGACAAACGCCAGCCCCACGCCCGTGTTGCCGGAGGTCGGCTCAATGACCACCGCGCCCGGCGTCAAAACCCCACGGCGCTCGGCGTCGGCAATCATCTCCCGGGCGACACGATCCTTGGCAGAGCCAAGGGGATTGAAATATTCCAGCTTTGCAAAAATTCTGCCGACCGTGCCCCACGCCTGCCCACACCGGGTCAGCTCAAGCATCGGCGTGTTGCCGATCAGATCCGGAAGCTGCGTTGCCACATTCATATATATTCCTCCAAGCCTCGCCGCTGCTGCGGCAATCTTTATTGTCCTACGGCGGCTATTATAGCATTCCGATGGTACGGTGTCAAAAAAAATACAGTTGCGAAAGATGGGAAACCGTGTATAATAAGGACATTCAATATTGGCAGAGTAGGACTCTGTGGGTTCGTCGGTGAAAGTCCGGCGGGAGTGCCTGAAGGACGAGGAGTTGTCTTCGGGACGAAAAGCAGCACGCTTGCCGTACAGAGTACCGCATCCCGCTGCTGCATCCAGCTTCTGAATGTGGCAACTAATGCCAGATTCAGGAGGTTTTTTATGTCCAAAATCAAACGCCTTGCCATTGACGGCATGTTCGCCGCACTGTATTTCGTGCTCACCATGCTCTCCATCCGCATGGGACAACTGCGCATCACCTTTGGTTCGCTGCCAATTGTGCTCTGCGCGCTGCTGCTCGGCCCGGGTGACGCCGTGGCCGTGGCCGCTGTGGGCGAATTTTTCAATCAGCTGTTGAGCTACGGCCTGATGCCCACAACACCCTTGTGGATCATTCCGCCCGTGCTGCGTGGGCTTGCCATCGGCCTTGTGATGCTGCGCTTTCGCCGCTCCGCGCGGCCGCTGGAGCGCCGTCCCGTGCCCTATTATTTGACGTGTATCGGCGCAGCGCTGGTGACCACCATCGCAAACACCGCCGTGCTCTATCTGGACGCGGTAATTTATGGCTACTATACGTTCGCCTACGTCTTTGGCGCGGCTGCCATCCGCACCGTAACCGGCATCGTGACCGCTTTCCTCGTTGCCACACTGGCTGCGCCGCTGGCAACCATCCTCAAAAAACACGCGCCGCACAATTGATTGCACCACGCAGGCGCTCCGACTTGCCAAAAAGCCTCGAACCCATACGGTTCGAGGCTTTTCTTGTTCCGCTCAGAAAATATAGATCGACACAACGGCAAGCAGCACAAAAACCACCACGCCTGCGCTGGCCAGCGTTACCATCCGCTTAAATTCTTTTTCCGTCAGCTTGCTCTTTTCCACCAGCGCCGTTCCCACCACAACGCCGGAAATAATCGCAAGTGAGAGCATTGTGACAACCGCAATCCATGTCAGCATCATTTCCATTCACCCCTTGTTAAACGTAGCCGTACAGGCCGCGCACCGATACATCGCCAAAGCTGATCCGGTCATGTGCGCCGTCCGGATAGGTCACCAGCAGCGCCGCGTCCTCGTCAAGGCCATCGCAAAACGCCCTGC
>JAQUZL010000091.1 GCA_028691385.1 Oscillospiraceae bacterium | reverse complement strand
CCTTGCCGAGTCGGCAGCGCTGACCCAAACGCAGAAAACAGGAGGCAGTTCCGATTCGGAACTGCCTCCTGTTTTATTTTGCAAAAAATTGTTCCGGATCCGCGCGCTGCGCGCGGACGCTGCCTTGGGCAAAGGCGGGCTTGCCGCCGCCGCGGCCCTCGTAGGCGTCGTTCAGGCGCTTCACCAAGGTCGACACATCGCCGCCGCGCTGCCCAACGGCATACCGGTAACCGACGCCGTCGTTGCCGTTAAACACAGCCACCACGCCGGTTGTCACGTTCAGCACTGCATCGGCGAGGCTGCAAAGGCTGTCCGGCGTCAAGCCGTCCACAAACAGCAGCGCGTCGCCGCTGCCGGCGTACTGCGCCGCTGTGGCGGAAAACGCCTGCTTTTCCAGCTGCGTCAGGCGCTGCTTGATGAGATTGTTCTCCTCCACCAGCTTGCGCACCGCGTCGCCGGTCTGCATCAGCTTTGCGCTGGTGGCCACCGACACCTGATGGTTCTGCTCGGCGGCATCCCGGACAAACTCGAACGCCCGCTTGCCGCACACCAGGGTGATGCGCAGCCCGTCGTGAAATTTCTCATAGCCGCAAATCTTAATCAGGCCGATTTCGCCGGTCGCGGCCACATGGGTGCCGCAGCAGGCGCAGGTATCGAAACCCGGAATCTTGACGATGCGGATTGCGCCGTCAATCTCCTTTTTGCTGCGATAGGCGAGAAATTCCAATTCCTCCGCGCTGGGATAGTCGCACTGCACCGGAATGTTGCTCCAAATGGCACGGTTCGCCTCTTCCTCGATGCGGCAAAGCTCCTTTTCGCCAATCACGCGGCTGAGATCCACCGTCATGGCGTCGGCTCCCATATGGAAGCCGACATTTTCCAAGCCGTACAGCGCATGGGCTATACCGGAGAAAATATGCTCGCCGGTGTGCTGCTGCATCCGGTCAAAGCGCGGCGCCCAATCGATTGAGCCGCAGACCAGCGCGCCCACCTCCAGCGGCTGCGCCGTCGTGTGATAGATCACGCCCGCCTGCTCCTGCACGTCCAGCACCTGCGTGCCGTCCAGAATGCCGGAATCGCAGCTCTGGCCGCCGCCCTCGGGATAGAACATGGTTTCGCTCAGCGTGACGCGATAGTGCTTGCCGCATGGCTCGCAGGAAAGCACCGTTGCGGTGAAATCCGTTTCATAAGGTTTTTCATAGTAGCGTTTGACTGTCATGCAAATGATCCTCCGCTCAACTGTTTTTCTTCTATTATAGTAAGTTTATACCATTGCCGCAAGCTATAAGAAAGTTTTTTCTGCGTGGTTGACAAATTTGCCTGTTTCGAATACTATTATTTTGTATCTGTATCCATATAAATGAATTGACATAAAAGGAGGGAACAGAATGGACGCTGGTACATCAGGCGGCACAGGCGCGGGCCGAAGTAGGCCGGAGAGTGGATGGGCTATCGCGTTCTTCTGCTCTCTTATCTGATTCTGCCCGCCATGTTCGCCTTTTTCCATATGAAAATAAGGAGGAAGGACCATGGCAGAAATGACAGCCACCATGCAAAGTACGCTGATGTCTTTGCTGGAGGCAAAAAAGTACAACACCCTTCGTGATATCTTAATCACGATGAATCCTGCCGATATTGCAACGCTGTTTGGGGATCTGGAATACAGCAAGCTGCCGCTGTTGTATCGGCTGCTGCCCAAGGAGCTTGCTGCGGAAACCTTTATTGAAATGGAATCCGATGCGCAGGAGATGCTGATTCAGGGCTTTTCCGACAAAGAGCTGCGCGACGTGCTCGATGAGCTGTATGTGGACGACGCGGTCGATCTGGTAGAGGAAATGCCGGCCAATGTCGTAAAGCGGATTCTCCACGAGGCCGCGCCGGAGATGCGCAAGCAGATCAACGAGCTGCTTCGCTACCCCGATGATTCCGCCGGCTCCATCATGACCACCGAGTTTGTCACGCTCTGGCCGGATCTCACCATTGAAGAGGCCATCAAGCGCATTCGCCGCACCGGCCTTGACAAGGAAACCATCAACACCTGTTATGTGACGCAAAACAGGAAGCTGGTCGGCGTTGCCACCATCCGCGTGATTCTGCTGGCGGACGACGCGGAGCTGATTGGCAACATCATGGAAGAAAACGTCATTTCCGTGACCACCATGACCGACCAGGAGGACGTCGTGCAGACGCTCTCCAAGTACGACTTCACCGCTGTCCCGGTCGTGGACGGCGAAAACCGTCTGGTCGGTATCATCACCATTGATGACGCAATGGACGTCATGGAAGACGAGGCCACCGAGGACATCCAGAAAATGGCAGCTATGCTGCCAACCACCAAGCCGTATCTCAAAACCGGTATTCTGGAAACGTGGAAATCCCGCATTCCATGGCTGATGCTGCTCATGGTGTCGGCCACCTTCACCGGCATGATTATCTCCAGCTTTGAGGACGCGCTGGCCGCCTATGTGGTGCTCACCGGCTTCATCCCGATGCTGATGGATACCGGCGGCAACTCCGGCTCGCAGGCCTCGGTTTCCGTCATCCGTGCCATCTCCCTGAACGAACTGGAGTTTCCGGATCTCGCCAAGGTTATCTGGAAGGAATGCCGCGTTGCCATTCTCTGCGGCTTTTCTCTGGCGCTGGTCAATTTTTGCAAAATTCTGCTGATCGACAAGCTTCTGCTGGGCAACATCCACATTACGCTGGCCGTCGCCGCCGTGGTCTGTCTGACCTTGTTCATCACCATTGTTTGCGCCAAAATTGTCGGCTGCATCCTGCCGATGCTGGCCAAAAAGATTGGCTTTGACCCCGCCGTGATGGCTTCTCCGTTCATCACCACCATTGTTGACGCAGTATCGCTGCTGATCTATTTCCAGCTTGCAAAGCTGATGCTCGGCATATAAAACAAGCCCTGATGCGCTGCATCAGGGCTTGTTTTTTTACTTTTGTGCCTTGGAATCAATCACTTCCATGAGCTGCGCTTCAAACGCATCATAGCCCATGGCGCCAAGATCGCCATCCGCGCGGTGCCGCACGGAAACGGTGTTGTTTTCCATATCCTTGTCGCCCAGCACCAGCATATAGGGAATCTTGTCCAGCTGCGCCTCGCGAATTTTCTTGCCAATCTTCTCGTTGCGTGCGTCCACCGCTACGCGAACGCCCTTGGTCTGCAGCTTTTGCTGCATCTGCTTGGCATAGTCCAGCGCGCGATCGGTGATGGGCAGCACGCGAACCTGCTCGGGTGCAAGCCAGGTGGGCATTGCGCCGGCAAAGTGCTCGATGAGATACGCAAGCGTCCGTTCATAGCAGCCAAGCGACGTGCGGTGGATGATATACGGCAGCTTCTTCTGGCCGTCCTCATCGGTATAATACATGCCGAAGCGCTCTGCCAGCAGCATGTCAATCTGGATGGTGACCAGCGTGTCCTCTTTGCCGAACACGTTCTTGTACTGCACATCCAGCTTCGGGCCGTAGAACGCAGCCTCGTCAATGCCGATCGTGTAGTCCACGTCCAGATCCTTCAGAATCTGCGCCATGGTTGCCTGCGCCTTTTCCCACTGCTCGGCCGAGCCTTCGTACTTGTTATTGCGGTTTTCCGGATCCCACTGGGAGAACCGGAACGTGCACTGATCCAGCAGCCCGACGGTGCCGAGGAAATACTTTGCCAGATGCAGGCAGTCCTTAAACTCCTCTTCCAGCTGATCCGGGCGCAGCACCAGATGCCCCTCGGAGATGGTGAACTGGCGCACGCGAATCAGGCCGTGCATCTCGCCGGAGTCCTCGTTGCGGAACAGGGTGGACGTTTCACCCAGACGCATCGGCAGGTCGCGATAGCTGCGCGCGCGGTTCAGATAGACCTGATACTGGAACGGGCAGGTCATCGGACGCAGCGCAAAGCACTCCTTTTCCTCGTCCTGCGGGTCACCCAGAATGAACATACCGTCCAAATAGTGATCCCAGTGGCCGGAAATGCGGTACAGGTCGCGCTTGGCCATGAGCGGCGTCTTGGTCAGAAGGTAGCCATGCTGCTGCTCCACATCCTCAACCCAGCGCTGCAGCAGCTGCACCACGCGCGCGCCCTTCGGCAGCAGCACCGGCAGACCCTGCCCAATGACGTCCACCGTTGTAAAATATTCCAGTTCGCGGCCAAGCTTGTTGTGGTCGCGCTTTTTTGCCTCTTCCTGTTGCAGCAGATACGCGTCAAGCTCCTCTTTTTTCTGGAACGCAACGCCATAGATACGCTGCAGCTGCGGGCGGGTCGAATCGCCGCGCCAATAGGCCGCGTTGCACGCAAGCAGCTTAATGGCGTTGCCCTTTACCCGGCCGGTGGAGTCCAGATGCGGGCCTGCGCACATGTCCGTGTAATCGTCCTGCTTGTAGAACGAAATATGGGCGTCGGCCGGCAGATCGTTGATCAGCTCCACCTTGTAAGGCTGCTCCTTCATGAACTCCAGCGCTTCGGCGCGCGGCAGCTCAAAACGCTCAAGCTTGATTTTTTCCTTGCAGATCTTACGCATTTCACCCTCGATCTGCTCGAGCAGCTCCGGCGTGAAGCTCACCGGCGCGTCAAAGTCATAATACCAGCCGTTGTCGATGGCTGGGCCAATGGCAAACTTTGTACCGGGGAACAGGCGCTGGACAGCCTGTGCCATAATGTGGGCGCAGGTATGCCAATAAGTCTTGCGAAACTGTTCATTTTCAAACGTGTACTGATTCTCCATGGATTGCTCCTCCTTGTATTGGGGGCGAAATAAAAAAATCCCACCCCTGATGTGTGTCAGGGGTGGGATACTGATTGTATTCCACGGTTCCACCCTGCTTACGGCATAAGCCGTCGCTCGTGTCCGCTGTAACGGGCGATCCCGTCCCGGTTCACCGGGCAGCTCCAAAGCGGTAAAATGCAGGGCCTTGCGCAAGCCGCTTCCAGCATCTGCGGCTCTCTCTGGGCGCCGTTTCCGGCATCTCGTACTTTTTCAACGCATTTCCTATTCGGTAAATATAGCACAGTTCAAAATCTTTGTCAATTTTCTTTTTATTGATTATTATGTTAACTATTTTGTTACCATTGCACTATATATTGTGTGTTTATTCAACCCGTATTCAAAAATCTCCATAATTGCGCAACCTGATTTTGGCATTGAAAAAGTTGCGATTTTTTATAATATATGGATAAAAGCTTGACTTTTCGGTCAAAATAGTTATATTAATAATAAATTCACTCGCAGATTACATATTGTTACCATTCGTAACATAGATTATACCAGTGGCAGAATAGCTGCCGCCAGTCCAATGAAAGGGGGGTACTTTTTTGAAAGAACTGTTTGCGCGCGCTTCCTGTTCCACCGCACACCACGTCTATTTTAAGAAGCTGATTGCGCTGGTCATTCTGGCCACGCTTTCGCTGAGCGCACTCACCTCAACAGTGTCCGCAAAAAATACCTACATTATCACAGACGGCGATACAGTGGTTGTACACTCGACCTTTTTGACCGATCCGGCAGATGTGCTGCAGGAGGCCGGCGTTACGATCAGCGAGGACGACACGATCGTGACGCAGCAGTCCGACGGCATTTCCGAGATTGTGGTGTCGCGCTACAACAGTGTAACGCTGAACAACCGTGGGAAAATCCATCAAATCAGCACCACCGCCGATACCGTCGGCGCGCTGCTGGAAAGCTGTGGCGCAGCCCTTGGTGAAAACGTCACCGTTTCCCCGGCGCTCACCGTATCCATCGCCGACGGCATGATTATCACCGTCACCGAAACCACCACCACTTATGAAAAGGAGCTTTCGCCCATTGCCAGCGAAGAGATGCTTTGCGCGGTTTCCTGGCTTGACAGCGGCGAACGCCTGCAGGCGCAATCCGGTACGGACGGAGAACAAAGCACCACCTTCTGCACCACCTATGAAAACGGCGTCGCCGTGCGCCGTGAAGTGGTCAGTAGTGCCGTTGTGACTGCGCCGATACGCGCTCTGACCTATGTCGGCATCGCCGACAATGCCGACGCGCGCTTTACCGAGCAAAACGGCGTACTGGTATCCGCCAACGGCGACACGCTCGCCTACTCCCAAAAACTGGGCTGTATCGCCACGGCCTATTCCTGTGAGGGCTACTACTGGAACACCACCGCCACCGGAACCACCGCACGCACCGGCTGCATTGCAGTCGACCCGAAGGTCATTCCGCTCGGTTCAAAGGTCTACATTGAAACCGACACCGGCGACTATATCTATGGTACCGCAATTGCCGAGGACACCGGCGGCGCCATCAAGGGCAATCGTGTGGATTTGTACATGGATACCGTTTCCGAGTGCTTCACCTTTGGCCGTCGCGCCTGCAACGTCTATATTCTCAGCTGAGCATTTGCAAAACCGCCTTTCGTCTGATACAATGTCTGCAACGCAGACAGGCACAGACGAAAGGCGGTTTTTTTGTGAACCTTTGTAATATAGACGAGATTCGGGCGCTGCTTGCACGCCACGGTTTTCGGTTTTCCAAGTCCAAAGGGCAGAATTTTTTAATTGCGCGGTGGGTGCCGGAGGAGATCTGCGCGCACACCGGCATGGACCGCCAATGCGGCGTGCTGGAGATTGGCCCCGGCATTGGGCCGCTCACCGATCAGCTCTGCCGCCACGCGGGCAAAGTCGTGGCCATCGAGGTTGACCAGGCGCTGCGCCCGGTACTCGCGGAAACCATGGAAGCGCATGACAATCTGGAGCTTCTCTTTGGCGACGCGCTGAAAATGGATTTGCGCGCGCTGGCGCAGGAGAAATTCTCCGGACTGCACCCGGTTGCCTGCGCCAATCTGCCCTACTATATCACCACGCCCATTCTCACCGCGCTGCTGGAAAGCCGTGCATTCGAATCGGTGACCGTTATGGTGCAAAAGGAGGCCGCCGAACGCATCTGCGCCGGCGCAGGCAGCGAAAACTATGGCGTGTTCGCGCTGCTCTGCCGTTACTATGCCGACCCGAAGATTCTCTTTGCGGTGTCGCCGGACTGCTTTTTGCCCCAGCCGAAGGTCACATCCGCCGTGATCCGCCTGCAAACGCGTCCCGCGCCGCCGGAGCCGGTCGGCAGTGAAACCGTTTTCTTCCGTACCGTGCACGCCAGCTTTGCCCAGCGCCGAAAAATGCTGCAAAACGGTCTGAGCGCTGCCTACGGCGAGTTTTCCAAGGAGGAAATCGCCGATATTATCACGTCCTGCGGTTTTTCGCCCACCATTCGCGGTGAAAAGCTGGATTTTGCCGGTTTTGCCGCGCTCTCGCGCGAACTGACCGCGCGATTGGACGCACGCAAATCGGTATGAAGCATTACGACGCCATCCTGATCGACATCGACGATACCCTGCTCGACTTTCCCGCCTGCGAAAAGGCTGCTTTTTTTCAGACCATGCGCGTGTGCGGCGTGACCCCGAGCGACGCGCTGGCCGCCGCCTTTTCCGCCATCAATCTTGCATGGTGGAAGCGCCTTGAGCGGGGCGAAATCACCCGCCAGGCGCTGTGGATTGGCCGGTATCGCACGCTTGCCGCGCAATTTTCCCTGCCGCTGGACGCCGCCAAGGCCGCGGCCGTCTATCCCGATTTTCTTTCCTTGCAGAGCATCCCCCTGCCCGGCATGGAGAAAGCGCTGCAATATTTATCCCCGCGCTATGCGCTCTATGCCGCCACCAACGCCGGCGTCGCGGTGCAGGCGCAGCGCATGAAAAACGGCGGCATCACGCCCTATCTGCAGGGCTGCTTTTATTCCGAGCAGGCCGGCGCGCAGAAACCCGCCAAGGCGTTTTTTGACTACTGCTTTGCCGCCGTGCCCGCGCTGCGGCCAGAAACCACGCTGATGCTGGGCGACAGCCTAAGCTCGGATATTTGCGGCGCAAAAAACGCCGGAATTGACGCCTGCTGGTTCAACCCCCACCACAGTGCCAATCCCGCCCGCTTTCCGGTCGCCATTGAAATTCAC
>JAQUZL010000090.1 GCA_028691385.1 Oscillospiraceae bacterium | reverse complement strand
ATCATCCAGATGTTCGGCCATATCGGCAATCGGCCGAATCAGCCGTTTGGTGACACTGCGGGAAAGCAGCAGGGAAAACACCAGAATCAGAATGCAAATCAGCGGAATGAGCCGCATGGCGCGGTTAAAAAACACAAACAGTCCGTTGGCGTCCTTGGCAAGGCGCAGCACGGTTCCGTCACGCAGCAGCATGGCATAGTAATAGGTGCTTTGCCCCAGCGTTTCGGAATTGCGGCGCGCAGAGCCGCTGCCGGAAGCAAAAGCGGCGGCAACCTCCGGACGATTGAGATGGTTGCCCAGCTCTCCACCGGCAACGCTTTCGTACAAAACCGAGCCGTCGGGGGCAATGAGCGTAATGCGGGCGAGCTGCTTGTTATGGATTTGCAGCGCAGCCGGTACGGGATTGGCGTTGTATTCATCACACAACAGGGTTGTTTCCACGGAGAGATCCTGCGCGATTTGATGGGAAAATGCCTGATGAAAGGCCAGTACGGTGATCGTCAGCGACAGCAGCATGGTAATCAGCCCCATCGCCAGCAGCCGGTAGTTAATGCGTTTTGCCATAGGGCTGCCTCCCGACGTCCGAAACGGTGGCGGTCAAAACATAGCCGACCTTCCGAATGGTCTGAATCCGTTCGCCGGCGCTGCCAAGCTTTTGACGCAGGGTGCGCACGTGCATGTCAATGGTTCTGCTTTCCAGCGGAACGTCCGTTTCCCAGACCTCACTTAAAATTTCATCGCGGCTTACGGCCTCCTCCGGATGGGAGAGGAACAGCTTGAGCAGTTCAAATTCTTTATAAGTAAGCTCGGCAACCTTGCCGTCCACGATAACGAGTCTGCGCGTAAGATCCATGGAAATGTTCTGAAAAGACAGCTCGCCGGACGACGCCGGTTTCTGCGCGCGGCGCAAAATCGCGCGTACCCGGGAAAGAAACTCCATCACGCCGAAGGGCTTCGGGATGTACTCGTCTGCGCCGCCGTCAAGGCCGGTCACCACATCGATTTCGCTGGTCTTTGCCGTGACCATCATCACCGGAAGCGCCTTGGTGTGGGGGTCGGCACGAATTTTCCGCAGAATTTCAATGCCATCCATTCCCGGCAGCATGATGTCTAAAATGACAAGCTCCGGCAGCTGCTGCGCGACGGCGGAAAAAAACGGTTCGGCGCTTTCAAAAATCTGCACGGCATAATTGCAGGTGCCCAATGCGTACTGTTCGAGCTTTGAAACGGTGGCGTCATCCTCTACCACATAGATCATTGACTATCCTCATTTCCCGTCAGTCCATAACGGACGCGATATTCCTGATAATGCGCATGAAAATCGCTGGTTTTGTTGTCTTTCATTTCCTGCACATACTCATGGCTTCCGAAGGAATCCTTTTCAATTTCAATCATCGTCAGCGCGACGTTGGAGCAGTGCGCCGCAACGCGCTGATAGTTGTTCAGCAGATCGGCCAGCACAATGCCGGACTGCACATCGCAGGTACCGGCCTGCAGGCGAACGAAGTGGCGCTGGCGAATATCCTTGACCAGCTCGTGAATCACCTGATTCATCGGTTCAACCGTTTGCGCGCGGCTGACGTCAGAGGCTGTGAAGCAAACGACCGTGCGGTTGAGAATGTCCTGCAACGCAGAGCCGAGTACCTCCAGCTCATCACGCGCATCGTCGGAGAAATGCAGATGATTTTTTTGAAGCATATCCATATTATACATCAAATTTACCGCATAGTCAGCAATTCGTTCCCATTCATCATTGGCATGGAGCAAAATACTGACGGTGTGGCTGTCCTTGCGCGTTAAATTTTGATGGGACAGCCGTACAAGGTAAGAACCAATCTCATCTTGATACTGATCAATCGTTTCCTCTTCACTGCGGATGGCGCTTGTGATGCTCTCATCCCAGAAGGCCTGCAGGGACATTGCCTGCAGCACGGCCCTCTGCGCCATGGCGGCCATCTTTTCCGCAAGGGTTTTGGTGCTGTTGACGGCGATGGACGGCGTGGCCAGCAGACGGTCGTCCAGCAGCGTCACAGTTTCCTTTTTCGCATCGTCCGGGATGGTGAGATAGGCCAGCTTTTCCAAGCCCTTGGAAAACGGCAGCATCGTGGCGGTTGCAAGGACATTAAAGCCGGTGTGAATAATGGCAATCTCAAACGCGCCCACGGAATTCATCAAAAAATCAAAGCGCAGTACAGCGTTGAGCGTATAGAAAACCAGCATAAACACGACGGAGCCGATAATGTTGAAATACAGGTGCACAATGGCTGCGCGGCGTGCGTTTTTGGTTGCGCCGATGCTTGAAAGCATGGCGGTGACCGTGGTGCCGATGTTTTGACCGAGAATGATCGGAATGGCGCTGCCATAGGTCACCGCGCCGGTCACGGCCAGCGCCTGTAAAATGCCAACGCTGGCGGAGGAGCTTTGAATGACGCCGGTCAGCACTGCGCCCACCAGCATGCCCAGCAGCGGATTCTGAAACAAGACGAACAGGTTTGCAAAGGCCGGAATGTCGGCCAGCGGCTCCACCGCGCCGGACATGGTCTGCATGCCGGTCATCAAAATGGCAAAGCCCAGCAGGATTGTGCCGATGTTTTTCTTTTTCTCTTCCTTGGGAATCATATAAAGAACGATGCCGATGAACGCCAGTACGGGGGAAAAGCTGCTGGGTTTCAGCAGTTTGATCAGCAGACTGTCGCCCTGCAGGCCGGACAGGCTGAGAATCCAGCTGGTGACGGTGGTGCCCACATTTGCGCCCATAATGATGCCGATAGCCTGTGACAGCTGCATGATGCCGCTGTTCACGAAGCCGACCACCATAACCGTGGTGGCCGAGGAGCTTTGGATGACCGCTGTGACCAGAAGTCCCAGCAAAAACCCCTTGGCAGGGTGATCGGAAAGGCGCTTGAGAATGTTTTGCAGCTGACCGCCGGCCTGCTTTTCCAGCGCGGCCCCCATGGTGTTCATGCCAAATAAAAACAGGGCAAGACCGCCGAACAGGGTGAAAATATTGAATATGCTCATATTCAACCTCCATAAATTTCAGACTCTTTTAGTATTACCTATACAATAAAGGAAAAACTGTAAAGAGCGCGTTCAGAGAATTGTAAAATTATTGTCAAATTGCAATATTATTTGACATTTTGCAAAAAATTTACGTTTTGCTGCAATGTTTTCTGAAACTTTACGTTGTTTTAGCGAAAGCATGGACGCAGATACGGCGGCGATTGTCTATGATGATGGCGTACTCAGACGAGTCAAGAAAACGGCGGCATGACGCCGACCAAAGAAAGGAACGACACAAAATGAAAAACAAAAAACTACTGGCACTGTTGCTTGGCGGCGCACTGACGATTGGAAGCCTGACCGGCTGCGGCGCGGCCAATACCCCTGCCGCAGATGCATCCTCGCAGCAGTCCACTGCCGCAAATACCGCGACAGCCCAGCCCGAAGCCAACACCCCAGCCACGACGCTGACCGGCAATGTCAAAACCGGCGGTTCGACCTCCATGGAAAAGGTGATGGACGCGCTGATGGAGGCATTCGCGGAAGAAAATCCGGGTGTAAAAGTGACCTACGATCCCACCGGTTCCGGCGCCGGCATTACCGGCGCGCAGGAAGGCACGTTGGACATCGGCCTTTCCAGCCGTGGTCTGCATGACGACGAGGCCGGCGTAACGGCGGTCACCGTGGCAATCGACGGCATTGCCGTTGTGGTCAACAAGGATAACGCAATTGCCGATCTGGCGCTGGACGACATTGCAAAGATCGCAACCGGTGAGATCACCAACTGGAGCGCGCTCGGCGGGCAGGACGGCGAGATTGTCTTTGTCGGCCGCGAAGCCGGCAGCGGCACCCGCGATGGGTTCGAGAGCATTGTCGGCGTGTCTGACGCTTGCCTCTACGATCAGGAGCTGACAGCAACCGGCGCGGTCATTGCCGCAGTGGCGCAGAACAAAAACGCCATCGGCTATGCCTCACTCTCCGCAGTCGAGGATACGGTGAACGCGGTATCCGTCGACGGCGTGGCCTGCTCGGAGCAGACGGTGCTCGATGGAACCTATGCCATTCAGCGCCCGTTCAACTTTGTCCTGTCTGACGGCAGCACGCCCAGCGCGCAGGTGCAGGCCTTCCTTGACTTTGCCACCGGCGCAGCTGCTGCAGAACGCATCGTTGCAGCCGGCGCAGTTCCCGCAAGCAAATAAAGGAACGCACCCTGCCGACCCGTTCGGCAGGGTGCGTCAGGGAAAGGGTCGCTATGAAACTGAAAAATCTGACGGAAAAAGGGATGAACGCTGCCTTTTTTCTCTGCGGTATGCTGGCAATTGTCTTTGTGGCGTTTATCACGATTTATATGGTGATTTCCGGCGTTCCTGCCATTGCCGAGATCGGATTAAAAGATTTCCTGCTGGGAACAACGTGGAAATCCACGGCAAAGCAGCCGCTGTTTGGCATTGCGCCGTTCATCCTGACCAGTGTATATGGCACCCTTGGCGCCATTGTAATCGGCATCCCAATCGGCCTGCTCACGGCTGTGTTTTTGTCCAAAATGGCGCCGGAAAGACTGGCTGCGCCGGTTTCCGCGGCGGTGGATCTGCTGTCCGGCATCCCAAGCGTTGTTTACGGCCTGATCGGCATGATGGTGCTGGTACCGGCCGTGGCAGCGGTGTTTCATCAGGCTAGCGGTGCATGCCTGATGGCTGCAATTCTTGTTCTGGCGATTATGATTTTGCCGAGCATCGTTTCGGTGAGCGTGACGGCGCTGCGCGCCGTGCCGGAAGAGTATGAGCAGGCGAGCCTGGCGTTGGGCGCAACGCCGACGGAAACATATTTTCAGGTGAGCATTCCCGCAGCGAAAAGCGGCATTGCCGCAGGAATTGTCCTTGGAATTGGACGCGCGGTGGGAGAGGCGATGGCGGTGATGATGGTTTCCGGCAATGTGCCGAATATGCCGGGACTGTTCAAAAGCGTCCGGTTTCTCACCACGGCAATCGCATCGGAAATGAGCTATGCTTCGGTCGGCAGTCTGCAGCAAAAGGCACTGTTCAGCATCGGGCTGGTGCTGTTTGTATTCATCATGCTGATCAACGGCATTCTCAATTTTGTGCTGAAAAGGGAGAAAAAATGAGAAAATTCAAAGATCGCCTGCTACAGGCGCTTGTCTATCTCAGTGCGGGAATCATGATCGTTCTGCTGGCCGGAATGATCGGTTATGTCCTGGTGCGGGGCGTTCCCAACATCTCCTGGCGCTTCCTGACCAGCGTGCCGAGCGTGACTAAAAATGTTATCGGAATTTTGCCGTTTTTGCTGAACACGTTGTATATCATTCTGCTTGCCATTGCCATTGTGCTGCCGCTGGGCGTGGGCGCGGCGGTTTATTTGACGGAGTATGCAAAAAATAAGCGCCTGATCGCGGCAATCGAGTTTACCACCGAGGCGCTGGCGGGCATTCCGTCGATTCTGTACGGTCTGTTCGGGATGCTGATTTTTTGCCAGCTCTTGGGGTTTGGAACCAGCTTAAAGGCCGGCGCGTGCACGTTGGTCATCATGACGCTGCCGACCATCATCCGCACTACCCAGGAGAGCCTCAAAACAGTGCCGCAGCGCTATCGCGATGGCGCGCTGGGACTTGGCGCGACCAAGTGGCGGATCGTGCGCACCATTGTGATTCCAGGCAGTCTGGATGGGATTGTGAGCGGCTGTATTCTGGCCATCGGACGCATCGTCGGCGAAAGCGCGGCGCTGCTGTTTACCGCAGGCTGCGCAAAATCGCTGCTTCCCAATCTGTTTACGGCGTATAACAACAGCGGTGCAACCCTTTCCGTTGCGCTCTATCTGTATGCGTTTGAGCAGGGCAAGTTTGAGGTGGCCTTCGGCATTGCGGCAGTGCTGATGATTCTGGTGCTGCTCATCAATCTGGCCGCGAAATTTGCACAGAAGAAATTAAGACAGCGAGGTACAAAATGAATACGCCAATCATCGAAACCAAGAATTTGGAGCTGTACTATGGCGACTTTCAGGCGCTGAAGGGCATTGATATGCACATTTTGGAAAAGGAGATCACTGCATTCATCGGCCCCTCCGGCTGTGGAAAATCCACCTTTCTCAAAACGCTGAACCGCATGAACGATCTGGTGCCGCACACGAAAATCACCGGCGCGGTGCGTTATCGGGGCGACGATATTTACGACAAAAGCGTGGACGTCACGGTTCTGCGCAAAAAAATCGGCATGGTGTTTCAAAAGGCAAATCCGTTTCCCATGACGATTTTTGACAATATTACCTATGGCCCGCGGCTGCACGGCACCAAAAACAAGGCGGAACTGGAAGAAATTGTGGAGCGCGCGCTGCGAGGTGCGGCGCTGTGGGACGAAGTAAAAGACCGACTGAAAAAAAGCGCGCTGAGTCTGTCCGGCGGACAGCAGCAGCGGCTTTGCATCGCGCGTGCCATCGCGGTAGAGCCGGATGTTTTGCTGATGGATGAACCCACCAGTGCCCTTGACCCGATTTCCACCATTCAGGTCGAGGAACTGATGAACACCCTGAAAACGCAGTATACCGTGGTGATTGTGACCCACAATATGCAGCAGGCGGCACGAATCAGCGATCAATGCGCCTTTTTCCTGTTGGGGGAGCTGGTCGAGATGGGGGACACGGAACGGATCTTTGCCAATCCCTGCGACAAGCGGACGGAAGACTATATCACGGGGAGGTTTGGCTGACATGCGGATAAAGTGGAAAAAAATATTTTTATCCATAATTGGCGGGATTCAACTCTGGGAGATCCCGGCGGATTGGCAGAATATTGAAAACTGGGAGGGACGCAGATCAGTGAGAATGGGGTATGATAAAGACCTGCGGGATTTGGAGCAGGCGCTCACCGACATGGGCGAACAGGTGCAAAACGCCATGGCGGCTGCAATTCACATGGTGTTTGGCGGGCAGGCGTCTGAATTTGAGCAGATTGCCCAGCACGAAAGTGAGATGATCCAGTCGGAGCAAGACATTGAGCATCGCTGCATGACGCTGTTTCTGCGCCAGCAGCCGGTGGCGGCAGATCTGCGCAATGTCAGCGCAATCCTGAAAGCGGTTACGGATTATGCCAGAATCGGACATTTTGCCTTGGAAATCGCGGAAATTGCCCGCGTCATGGACAGACAGGCGTCCGACAACGAGCAATTTGACCAGCTGCTGCATCAAATGGCGCGCGACGCTGTGAACATGGTAACCGAGGCATTTTCCGCCTTCCGGCTGCGCGATTTGAAGCTGGCCGAGCAGGTGAAGCAGGAGGACGACATTGTGGATCGCGCGTTCAATACCATCAAAGCGGAGCTGGCACAGTGTATCTCTAAAGCGCCGGAACGGATCGACATGGCGCTTGACGAGCTGATGATTGTGAAGTATCTCGAACGCGTGGCGGATCATGCGGTGAATGTGGCCGGTTGGGTGGAATTTTCCAAAACCGGGGTCTATGACAACAAAAGACTGGTTTGAGAAAGGCGCTTTTGCATGGAACAATTAAGGAATAAACAGGGTTTTATTTGTGATATGGACGGCGTGATCTATCATGGCAATCAGATTTTGCCGGGCGTGAAAGAATTTGTGGAGTGGTTAAAACAGCAGAACAAGAATTTTTTGTTTCTTACCAATTCCAGCAGGCATACGCAGTTGGAGTTTCGCAGGAAATTGGAACGAATGGGGCTTGATGTGGGGCAGGAGCATTTCTACTCCAGCGCCTTGGCAACGGCCAGCTTTGTTTCCACGCAGATGCCGGGATGCAGCGCCTATGTCATCGGCACGCACGCGCTGTATAACGCGCTTTATGACGCGGGCATCACCTATAACGACATTGATCCGGACTATGTGATTGTCGGAGAGTCCGACGATTTCAACTATGACAACATTGTCAAGGCGGTGCGGCTTGTGAACAACGGCGCGCGCCTGATCGGCACCAATCCGGATCTCACCGGGCCAGTGGAAAACGGCATTGTACCGGCCTGCCGGAGTCTGATTGCGCCGATCGAGCTTGCAACCGGCAAGAGCGCCTATTTTATCGGCAAGCCCAATCCGCTGATGATGCGCACGGCGCTGCGGATGCTGGGCGTGCACTCGGAGGACGCCGCCATGATCGGCGACCGGATGGATACCGATATGATTGCGGGGATTGAAACCGGTCTTGACACCGCGCTGGTGCTCTCCGGCGTGTCAACGCGCGCGGACATCGCGCAATTTCCCTTTCGGTCGCGTCTGGTGCTTTCCGGC
>JAQUZL010000089.1 GCA_028691385.1 Oscillospiraceae bacterium | reverse complement strand
GCTTCCTCGCCGCAAAACAGATACAGATTCTCCGGCGCGTTGTTTTTGATTGCAAGCTTGAGCGCGTCAAACTCCCGATTGCTCACTTCTTTCTGATAGGCCACGGTTTCAGCTCCTTATCGTGATAGTTCCGCACTGATCCGTGCGGAAAATGGTTGCGCCGGCGCGCCGGATGCGCTCGATGGTCTGCGCGGCGGGATGGCCGTAGTTGTTCTCGCCCACAGAGATTAGAACGGTTTCCGGCTTTGTGTCACGCAGCAACGTTTCACCGGTGGCGTATTTCGAGCCGTGGTGTCCCGCCACCAGCAGCTCAATGTCCGGCAGATCGTGGGTTTGGGTGAGCAGCGCTTCCGTCTGCAAATCCATGTCGCCGGTCACCAGCATGTCATAGCTGCCAAAGGTGCACAAAACGGCCAGACTCGCATCGTTCTCCGTTTCGTCGGACAGGGGCGAAAACACCTGCATCGTGCCACTGCCAAATTGCAGCGTCGTGTCTGCGGTGACATAGCGCACCGCCGCACCGGTTGCGGCGGCCGCCGCCTCCACGCGCGCCCTGCGCCCATACGCATCCTCCACATCCGGCAGCAGCACAAGCTGCGTCTGTACGTCATAGAGCAGCCGCTCCGCGCCGCCGCAGTGATCTATGTCATAGTGCGTCAGAACCAGCACGTCAAGACCCAACCCGCCGGTTTCCTGCAGCAGTGCCTCCGCCGCTGTCGCCGCGCCGGACGCGCTGTCCCCGCCGCAATCAATGATGGCTGACGCGCCACCGGCGCACACCGCAAGGCACTGTCCCTGCCCCACATCCAGCGCAGAAAAGGAAAAGGAAGTCGTGCCGGACGGCAGCACCGTCAAAAGCAGACACACCCCCAGGCTCAGCACGCCGCAGCAGGCCGGAATCAGCGGATGCCGGATGCCGCGCAGTATCAGACACAGCGCAACGAGCACATAGGCGAACACGAGCCACAGTCCGAGAAATCCCGCCGCCGTATAGACGGTCGCGAACGGAATTTTAGCCAAAAGGCCGCTCATCCATAGCACATATCGCGCAGGCCACGCCGCTGCTGCACCCAACAGCTGACCCAGCGGCAGGCAAAGACATCCCAGCGCCGCAGCCGCCGCGCCCAGTGTAAAGCCAAGCGATACCGCCCATAAAATCAGCAGGTTGCTCAGCGGCGAAATCAGGCACACCGTTCCATACTGCAGCGCCGAAATCGGCACCGTGAAGAGCAGCGCTCCCAGCGTAACGGAGATGCTTGACGCGATAAACCACGCAATGCGTTTGAGATAGCGCGCGGGCAGCTTTTCGATTTTCCGCGCAAACCACCGGCTGAGCTTTCCGCCCAGCAGGCCAATGCCCGCCACTGCGCCGAAGGAAAGCTGCAAGCCGATGTTGGCGCAGGCAAACGGATTTTCGGCCAAAAGCAGCAGCAGCGCAGCGCCAAAGGACGTCGGCGCATCCGCCTCTTTTTTGAGCACCGGCGCCAGCAGCAGAAAAATTGACAGCAGACCCGCGCGGGTCACGCCCGGCGTTCCGCCGATGAGCGCTATGAACAGCAGCATGATCGGCACGCCGACGGCGCACGCAAGCACGCGCCTTTTTCGCGTCAGAAGCAGCACCAGCCCCAGCAAAAGTCCCACGTGCATGCCGGAAATTGCAACCGTGTGATACACGCCCGCGCGGGTCAAATCGGCTTTATGCTGCGCGGACAGGCCGTTCTTGCTGCCGGTCAGCAGCGCTGTGAAAAAGCCGGACACGTCCGCCGGAAAGATCTGTTTTAGCTTTTCCTGCAGAAAATAGTTCCAAATTCTCGGCCATGCAGAAAGCGGCGTTTTCTCCGGCCGCACAAACGACCATTGCGTGGCCGCGCCGGTGAGGTACACCCCATTCGCGTTATCATACCATCTGCTCATCAGCGGCTCGGTGTCCTCTGCCGAGAGCCGCAGTGTGGCCGTGGCCGTCAGCTCATCGCCCGGCCGCAGCGTTGTGGCGGCGTCATCCAGATACAGCCGCACCTTGACGCGCCGCCCGTCGAGCAGGGCGCGCGCCGTCACCGCCGCGCCATAATCCGTCTGTTCGGGATAGTCGGCGACCGTCGCACAAACCGTCAGCGCAGCGCCGTCGGCGTGAACAGCCGGCTGATAAAAAATCGCCCGGTAGCCGATGCACCAGCAAAGCCCCACCGCCAATCCCAACAGCAGTACCGCCGCGCGACGTGCGTTTTTTCTTTGCAGCAGCGTCAGCACGCCGCCAACCGCCGCAAACGCAGCGCCCAATGTGGCCGCCACCCAAACCGGCAGTATATAAACGCTCAGCAGGCAGGCCGCAGCAAATCCCACGGAAAACAGAAACAATATTCGCATCTGCTCCCCTCCCGCGCGCCGGCAACGTCAATTGTTATTAAGTTGTATTATACCAGTTTTTATGGCAAAACGAAACCCCATTTGCCACGGCAAACGGGGTTTCGCAGTGATTTAGTTGAATGTGCCCAGCTGTTTGCCGGAAAGCACGTGGAAGTGCAAATGATGCACCGTCTGCCCGGCGAGCGCGCCGACGTTGGTCACCACACGGTATCCGTCCGCAAAGCCCATTTCACCGGCCAGCTTTGCGATCACCGCATAGATATGCCCCACCACCGCAGCATTTTCCTCGGACAATGCCGCCGCAGAGTCCAAATGCAGCTTCGGCACCACGAGAAAGTGCATCGGCGAAAGCGGCTAAATGTCATAAAATGCGTAGCACAGCGCGTCCTCGTAAACCTTTTTGGACGGGATTTGGCCTGCTATGATTTTGCAAAACCGACAATCTTCCATCATTTTATCCTCCTCAATCCTTGGCATGGCTGTCAACAAAGTCGTCAACTGCCGCCATGGCGTCGTCCAGCTTCAAAACGTCCTTGCCGCCGCCCATTGCGGAATCCGGCTTGCCGCCGCCCGAGCCGCCGCAAATCGGCGCAATCGCCTTAATGACGTCGCCTGCGCGAATGCCCTTTGCAATGGCCTGCTTGCCGCAGATACAAAGCAGCGAGATTTTCCCGTCATGAATGCACGCCAGCACCGCGACCACCGTTTCATCCTTGTCACGCAGCGTGTCGCCCATAGTGCGCAGCTGCTCGACCGTGGCGGCGCTCAGCGTGGAGGTGATAATTTTCAGCCCGCGAATGGTCTTTGCCGCAAATAGGAACCGCTCCGCGTCGCCGGACATCATCTTGGCCTGCAGCCGATCCAAATTGGAGTGCAGGTCGTGCATCTCCGTGAGCACACCCTCAATTCTGTGCAGAATCTCCGGCGGCGTGGTCTTGAGTTTCTCCGCCACCATCAAAAGCCGCTGATTCATTTTTTCCATCTGATTGAGCATCAGTTTGCCGGTCACCGCCTCGATGCGGCGCACGCCCGACGCGGCCGAGCCTTCGGAAACGATGCGGAACGGACCAACCTTTGCCGTGTCATCCAGATGCGTGCCGCCGCAGAACTCGATGGACTGATCGCCCATACTGACCACGCGGACAACGTTGCCGTATTTTTCCCCAAACAGCGCCATCGCGCCCAGCTTTCTCGCGTCCTCGATGGGCATTTCTTTGGTAGTAACCGGCATGCCGTCCAGCACCAGATCCGCCACGCGGTCATTGATGGCCTGCAGCTGTTCCGGTGTAATGGCCGAAAAATGCGTAAAGTCAAAGCGCAGCCGATCCGGCTCTACCAAAGACCCCGCCTGCTGAACGTGGTCGCCCAGCACATCGCGCAGCGCCCGCTGCAGCAAATGGGTCGCGGAGTGTGCGCGCATGATTGCCTTGCGGCGCGCAAGCTCGACGCTTGCCGTCACCGTGTCACCAACGCAGATCTCTCCCGTTTGCATATGGCCGTAATGCAAAAATTTTCCGCCCTTGTTCTTCTGGACATTGGTCACAACAAACGCCGCGCCATCTCTGGTGATCGTGCCGTGATCGGCCACCTGACCGCCCATCTCTGCGTAGAGCGGCGTCTGATCAAGCACCAGAATGGCCTCCTGCCCGGCAAAGGCAGACGAGCTGATCTCGCCTTCCGCCACAACGGCGAGCACCTTGCCGCAATCGGTCAAATGGTCATAGCCGGTAAACTTGGTCGGCGTATTGTCCTCCAGGCCAAGGTCGATGCCTGCCCAGGCCAAATCGCCCAGCGCCTTGCGTGCCTGTCTTGCGCGCGCCTTCTGCTCCTGCATCAGCTCGTTGAAGCCCGCCTGATCGACCGTCATGCCCTGCTCTTCCAGCATATCGGCCGTCATGTCGATGGGGAAGCCATAGGTATCATACAGCTTGAACGCGTCCGCGCCGGAGAAGCACTGTTCTCCCTTGGCCTGATGCGCTGCCAGCATATCTTCATAGATTTTCAGGCCGCCGTCGATGGTCTTTGCAAAGTTCTCCTCCTCGGCGCGGATGACGCGGATGATATAGTCATGCCGATCGCCAAGATCGGGGTAAGCGTCCTGGTTGATGGCAATCACCGTGTCGGCAACCTTGTACAAAAACGGTTCGTTGACGCCCAGCATCTTGCCGTGGCGTGCCGCACGGCGCAGCAGGCGGCGCAGCACATAGCCGCGTCCCTCGTTGGATGGCAGAACGCCGTCGCCGATCATAAAGGTGGCGCTGCGAATGTGGTCGGTGATCACGCGCAGGCTGACGTCGGTCTTATGGCTCTGACCGTACTTTGCGCCGGTGATTTCGGACGCCTTGTTGGTGATATGCATCACCGTGTCCACGTCAAACAGGGAATCCACATTTTGGGAAACCACCGCCAGACGCTCCAGTCCCATGCCGGTATCGATGTTTTTCTGCACCAGCTCGGTGTAGTTGCCCTTGCCGTCGTTGTTGAACTGGGAAAAGACGTTGTTCCAGACCTCCATATAGCGGTCGCACTCGCAGCCCACATGGCAGTCCGGTTTACCGCAGCCCTTTTCCGCGCCACGGTCATAATAAATCTCGCTGCACGGGCCGCACGGGCCGGAGCCATGCTCCCAGAAGTTGTCCTCCTTGCCGAACCGATAGATATGATCTGCCGGCACGCCGATTTCCTTGGTCCAGACGTCGAACGCCTCATCGTCGTCCACATAGATCGACGGATACAAACGATCCGGCTCCAGTCCGACCACCTCGGTCAGGAACTCCCAGGACCAGGCCAGCGATTCCTGCTTAAAATAGTCGCCGAATGAGAAGTTGCCCAGCATCTCAAAATAGGTGCCGTGGCGCGCGGTTTTTCCGACGTTTTCAATGTCGCCGGTACGGATACACTTCTGGCAGGTACACACGCGGGTACGCGGCGGTTTTTCCTCACCGGTGAAAAACGGCTTCATCGGCGTCATCCCTGCATTGATCAGCAGGATGGACTTGTCGTTCTGCGGCACCAGCGGAAAGCTGGGCAGGCGCAGATGGCCTTTGCTTTCGAAGAACTGCAAAAACATCTCGCGCAGTTCATTCAGGCTGTAAGATGGATGCATACTGAATCCCTCCAAGAAAAAATAAAGCTTCCGCCCCGGTATAGGGGCGAAAGCAAGTTTCACGGTACCACCCTAATTGCGCCAAACGGCGCATCTTAGTCATCCGTTATCGGGGATGAATCGTCCCGGTCATCCCGGGCAGCTCAGGAGCGGCCTCCGATTTGCTGTGCCAAGGGGCTTTCACCATTCCCCTCTCGCTTTGGGCGGCGCATCGGTTCTTTCCGTCAACGCTTATCCTATTAACCAAACTATTTTACTCACAATTTTTTCACTTGTCAACCGTTTTCGGCAACCTCTTTGCGAAGAATTGTGTAGGGCGGCGCGCAAAACGGCAGTTGGATGTGCAGAATCTGCGCCGCGTGGCGCGCGCAGTCCACCTCTGCGCCGTTTTCGTCCAGCATCCGCTCCACCACATAGGGCTGCGGCGCGCGTCCCGGCGCGATCAGCTCCAGCGTATCACCCTTCCAAAACCGGTTGCGCTGGGTAATGACGGCGCTGCCGTTTTCCTCGCAGGATAACACCAGCGCGCTCACCTGCCAGTCGCGCACGTAGCGCGCATCCTCATAAAACTGCCCCGCTGTCGGCGTTTCAAAGTAGAATCCCGTGTAGTAATTGCGGTGGCTGACCTTCATCACCTCGTCGCGCCAGACTGCCTCCAGCGGCTTTCCCGCCAGCGCAGCGTCCACCGCATGGTGATAGGCGTTGGTGATGACCGCCGTATAATAGGCGGATTTGGCGCGTCCCTCGATTTTCAGCGCGTTCACGCCCGCGTTCAGCAGCGCCTGCACATGGTCAATCATGCAGAGATCTTTCGAATTCATGATATAGGTGCCGCCGTCGTCCTCGCCAATCGGGAAATACTGTCCCGGCCGCTTTTCCTCCACCAGCGCATACTTCCAGCGGCACGGCTGCGCGCAGACGCCGCGATTGCCGTCCCGCCCGGTCATATAGTTGGACAGCAGACACCGCCCGGAAAAGCTGACGCACATTGCCCCGTGGACAAAGGTTTCCATCTCCAGCTGCGGCGGCGTCGCCTTGCGAATGGCAATGATCTCCGCCAGTGACAGCTCCCGCGCCAGCACGACCCTGGATGCGCCCAGCTCGTACCATGCGCTTGCCGACGCAGCATTGACAATGCCAGCCTGGGTGGAGATGTGCAGCTGGGCATGGGGGCAAAGCTTCTGCGCCATGCGAAACACGCCCAAATCCGCCACAATCAGCGCGTCCGCGCCGATTGCGTCCAAATGCCGCAAATAATCCGGCAGCGCGGCCAACTCCTGCTCATGCGGCAAGGTGTTGACCGTCACATGCACGCGCACGCCGCGCCCATGGCAGTATTGCACCGCCCGGGCAAGCTCTTCATCGGTAAAGTTTGGCACGCCGCCGCGCATTCCAAACTGTTTGCCCGCCAGATACACCGCGTCTGCGCCGAATGCGACCGCCATTTTCAGCCGTTCCATGTCGCCGGCCGGTGAAAGAATTTCCGGTTTATTGTTCATCTTTCTGACTCTCCAGGAATTGTTGATGCTCGTAATAGGTCTTGGAGAAATGGTGCGAACCATCCTCATCGAGCGCATAGAAATAGTAATCGGTTGCGTCCGGATCCAGCGCCGCCTTGATCGAAGCAAGACCGGGATTGGCGATCGCGCCGGGCGTCAAGCCCTTGTATTTATACGTGTTATAGGGATTGTCAATGGCCTGATCCGCCAGTGTCAGCGTCTCCTTTCGCTCGTCCAGCACATACTGAATCGTTGCGTCAATCTGCAGCAGCGGATAGTCCTTGCTGCACAGTCGGTTATAAATGACAGACGCCACCGTCGCGCGCTCTTCGGCGCGCTGTGCTTCCTTTTCAATCAGGGACGCCACGATAATCACGCGGCCGAGATCCATCTGACCGGCCGCGATTTCCTCTTCGGAAAATCCGTTGGCGCGCATATGATTCGTAATGGTTTTGTTGAGCGCATCTATTTCGGCGCGCAGGTCGTCGGTGACCTTCTTGTCAAAATTGCGCAGGAACTTCGTCAGCACATTTTCCGGATCATCGCCCACATAGAATTCATAGGTGTCCGGGAACAGATACCCCTCCAACCGGTTCTCATCGCCCTTTTTGAGGCCTTCGAGGAAGGCGTAGTCAAAGTCGGCGTTTGCCGCCGCGTCATAAAGCGCTTCTTCGGTGCACACCTTGTTTTCCGCCAGCAGCGCAAAGATGCGGCTGCACTCATAGCCCTCCGGAATCGTCACCGAAACCGTCGCGCGCATGCCGCCGTTGGAGGACATCGCGCCCACCAGCGCATGGTAGTCATAGCTGTGGTTCAGCACATAAGTGCCCGCTGTGATCTTTTTTTCCGCGTGCGACACCTGCGCATAGAGCTTGAACAGCCAGCGATAGCGCACCAAACCCACCTGATCCAGATGATCGATCACGTCGTTCAGGGTGTCGGTTTCCGAAACGGAAAACTCCACGTCGGTGTCCGGCTTCGTAAAGCCGCAAACATCGTCCGCGCAGAGCCAGATGCCAAGACCCAGCAGCGCAGACGCAGCCAGCACACACACCGCGTATAAAACCGCCTTGAGCCAGCCCGGCATGCCGGATGGCTCCTCCTCGTCGTCCTCCGGCAGCGGGTCGGCGCTGACATAGCTTTCCCGCTGGGGTGGCTCATGCGGCGGCTCCGGGGGCTGCACGGGCGCTTCATTGGAGAACATGCGATCCACGCGGTCAATTTCCTCTCTGGTACTGCGAATCAGCGCGTCCAAATCGTCTCCCGACTCCGCATTGTCGTCTAAATGAAATTTTTTGGTTTCGTCATCCATCGGTGCCCCTCCTATCGGTAAAGCGCTTTCTCGGTACAGACGAGGTCTGCGCCGAGATCGAGCGGTTCTGTCGGTATGGCGTCAAACAACATCGCTTCATAGCAAACGCCGATGATTCTGCCGTGAAACGTCCGCAAAAATCGGTCATAGCAGCCCGCGCCGTGGCCAAGGCGATGACCTGCGCGGTCAAAGGCGACGCCGGGCATCACAACAAGATCAAACTCCATATCCTCCGGCAGGGATGCCGGCGGCTCCATCACGCCATAGCGTCCGGAGTGCAAAAGGGAGAGCGTGTC